>JBILAM010000044.1:0-7810 GCA_044354225.1 Candidatus Planktophila sp. | reverse complement strand
AAGGCGGTGTGTAGCTAGCAACGCTTCATTTCTTAAAATTGAATCTGTTTTATCGTCGGCAACAATAATTCCGCCAGAGAGAATTACCGCTCTCTCGCACAGTTCATGCGCATAGGGAAGATCGTGGGTAACCATCACGATAGTGACATCAAGTGAGCGCAAGATGTCGGCTAGCTCGCGGCGACTGGCAGGGTCAAGGTTTGATGATGGTTCATCCATAACCAAGATTTCTGGCTTCATCGCTAGAACCGTTGCGACCGCGACGCGCCTGCGTTGACCGAATGAGAGGTGGTGCGGTGGGCGATCTTTAAATTCGATCATACCCACTAAATTCAGGGCATAGTCAACAACTGCATCAAGTTCTGCTCCGCGAACTCCCATGTTGTAAGGACCGAATGCTACGTCTTCGCCAACAGTGGGCATAAATAGTTGATCATCAGGATCTTGAAAAACAATTCCAACTTTTGAGCGAATATTGCGGATAGATTCCTTATTCTTTGAATCAACCTTTTCACCTGCAATGAATACTTCACCTTGCATCGTCTGGTGGATACCGTTCATGTGTAGAACAAGCGTGGTCTTGCCTGCACCGTTTGGTCCAAGCAGAGCTACGTGCTCTCCCTTTTCTACGCGCAGGTTTACTCCGTAGAGAGCTTGATTGCCGTCGGGGTAGGCAAATGCCAAATTGTTAATTAACAAACTTGGATGGTTGCTCATGTTTTAACCGATCATCTTAAAGAAGATAGAAGTAATTAGCGCGAAGGTGGGAATAGTAAGGGCTATCAGCCAAGTGCGGGCACCGACTGATCTCACTTCAGTATGAGGAAGTTCTCCTTCAAATCCACGAGAGAGCATCGCTAGGTGCACTCGTTCTCCGCGCTCGTATGAACGGATAAAGAGGGCAGCCGCAGATGTTGCAATCACTTTCCAGTGCTTCATACCTGTTGCATCAAACCCACGTGATTCACGAGCAATTTTCATTCGCTCCATCTCATCACTGATGACATTTACATATCGCAACATAAATGAGGCAATCTGAACCATGATTGTTGGCAGCCGAAGTCGTTCAAGGCCACGCAAAATCTCGCGAGCAGTTGTGGTCGTGGAGAGAATTACGGCACTTAATACGCCCAGCGTTCCCTTGGCCACAATCGATGCACCCGCTAGCAGCCCTTCGCGATAGAGATTAAGTGGGCCTATCTCAAAGCGTTCACCCGTACCAAAGAAGGGCATGAGCACTGCAAAAAATATGAATGGAATTTCGATCAGCGCCCGCTTGGCCAGCGTCGGAATTGCAATTTTTCCAGCTATTGCTGCGCTAACAACTAACGCTAGAAAGATAACGAAAGCAGGCCAATACGTAATGGGTGTAGATACAACGACTAAGACAAAGAAAAGAACGGCAATAATCTTTAAATGTGAAGGTAGTGAGTGCACCACCGAGTGGCGATGGATATAGAGCCGTTCACCCACATCGTGGCCATGGTGATGGCCGTGTGAGTGGACCTGACTTTTTTCAGCAGAAGAAGTGTTTATTTGCTCGCGCCGCTCTTACGTCGTAGAACGAAGAAGAGACCGGTTGACACGCCTGCAGTAGCAATCACGCCAATTACCCCAGCTGTACCAGTTGAGAGTCGTTCATTTTCGATACCTTTAACTCCGTAATCAGCGAGTGGTCCATCCGCATACGTATGATCTTTTGCACTGTCGAGGAAGCCAATATCTTCAGCTACCTTCTCGAGTCCGTCGGGGCTGGAAGATGCGAAGTTTGAAACAACACCAGCGAGGACGAGTGAGAGAACAAATCCTGCGATCAGAAACTTACTTTGCTTATTCATTCTTTGACCCTCGTTTCGAGAACTTGTGAAGCACCTTTATAGCCGTAGACCAGATCGGAACGGCTAGCCATCACAGCACCGACTGCGAGTGCCGAGATAATGCCTTCACCGATGCCAATCAGGATGTGAGTTCCAACCATCGCCGTGAGAACTTGGGAAATTGAAAATGTTCCAGTGCCGCCAATTGCATACTGGAGCACAAAACCTGCTGCAGCACATGGCACAGAGATCAGTCCGCCGAGAAATGCCGCGATGCTTATTGAAGATTTATTTTTCGGAAGAATTTTCTTTACTAAGATAAAAATTCCGTATCCAACCCAGACTCCGATGAGTGACATGTTAAAGACACTTAATCCAAGAGCTGTGAGGCCTCCATCTGCGAAGAGCAACGCCTGCATCACGAGTACGACTGTCAGCGCCAACGAAGCTACCCAAGGACCGACCAGAATCGCCGCTAGTGCGCCGCCTAGTAAATGCCCACTTGTTCCAGCAGCAACCGGAAAGTTGAGCATCTGTACCGCGAAGATAAAGGTTGCAGTCAGACCAGCAAGAGGTGCGGTCTTCTCATCGAGCGCCGATTTGGCTCCTTTGAGCGAGAGCGCCATTCCGGCAGTTGCGATACCGGCAAAGGCGACTGAGGTGGGGATATCGATAAACCCATCAGGAATATGCATACGTGGACCCTTCTAGATGCAAACTGTTTGCAACAAGCCAAGGTTAATAGAGAATTTACCCTGATGCCAGTCGAAATAACTGCGAGCGGGCCAGCGTTAGGTCTAAAGTGCAGGAATCTGCCAAGCACGGCGCAAGCCAACGGGAGGTCACATATGGGCGAAGACTACGGCCAAGAAGAGCTCGTAACCGAGGAGATGCTCTGGGATCGAATCCCTGAGGTCCAAGGAGAAGAACGTGCAAATACTTTCTACGAACTCTCAGCCAGAATCTTTGCTCGCGGTCAATATGACGAAGCGTTAGCGCTCGCCGAAACTGCAAGAGATATTTTTTCAGAGCTGGGTGCATCAGCGCCGAGTGAAGGTTTAGCCCAGGCATATTCTGCAATTGGCTACAACCTCAATCAATTAAAGCGCATGGATGAAGCAGCAACTGCGATGAGTAAGGCTGTTGCAATTCTGCGCGATAACAAATCTCCTATTGCACTCGAACTTGCCTGCACATTAGGTGAGTGGTGGTATTCATCAAAGAATTACGAAAAAGTAATTGAGACTATGTATGAGTGCTCACAAGAACATCTCGTAGATGGAAACACTATAGGTGCGGCAAATGACATGCACCTTATCGGATGCGCCCACCGCGAGCTGAAGAATTACAACGAAGCAATTATCTGTTTCCAAGAGGCACGCAAGATGTTTAAGATGGAAAAAGAAATTATCAATGTGGCGCGTTGTGATCAGAAGATTGCATCCTGCTATGTCGAAATTGGTGAGGGCGAAAAAGCACTGGAAGCAGCTCGCAAATCAATCGATGTCTTTGAAACTGCCCACGATCATCGCCGGGAAACTTTTGCCCTCTTTGAGTACGGCAAAGCTGAGATTCTCCTGGAGAAGTTAGAAGATGGGCTCTGCACACTCGATGGTGTGCTACAAATCATTGCTGATGATGAGCCTAAAGATTTCGATTTCATTCTTGATATTGAAACTCGCATGGTGGCAGTGATGCGCAAACTCGGACGTATGGAAGAAGCCGATGAAGTTGATCGTCGTCTTGCAACTGTGCGAGAGGCGCTAGAAAGTGATGAAGCGCCAAAGGTAGATGGCTTCTAAATAATCGCTAAGACTTACGAGGTAAGTGCTGCAGGGCCCAGTGATACATCGCAATTGCACCGGCGGCAGATGCGTTCATAGAACGTGTTGATCCGTACTGTTCAATGGCGTAGAGAACTTCACATACCTCTATTCCTTCATCTGACATTCCAGCACCTTCTTGACCGAAGAGAAGAACACACTTCTCAGGAAGCGCCGAACCCTCTAAATGCTTTGAAGAAGGAACATTGTCGATTCCAATAATGGGAATCTGGTTCTCTTTACACCACGTTGCAAAGTCAGCAACGGTGGGATGGTGCAACACTGTCAGGTAGCGATCGGTCACCATTGCTCCGCGCTTATTCCAGTCGCGTTTGCCAATGATGTGGACCATCGAGACATTAAAGGCATTGGCTGTGCGCACAACGGATCCAATATTTAAATCATGTTGCCAGTTCTCAATTGCAATCTGTAGCTTATGGCGCTTGCTATCTAAATCAGCAACAATGGCTGCAACAGACCAGTATCGATAATGGTCCAGCACATTCCTGCGGTCGCCGTTTTCCAGTAACTCTGGGTCATATTGAGCACCCGTTGGCCATGGCTTCTCATGTGGACCGACTCCGACTACTGGGAAAAATTCACCCGGCCCAATGACTGCAGGTGTGTTGATTTCCATGGATGCACTCTAAACTGACTTCACGGCTAATACCAAGGAGCATCATGAATATCGTCTACCAGATTGCATTTGGCATACATCTACTGTGCATTGTTGCCATTTTGGTTCTGCTTCTACTTCAAGTCAACAAGAGCCCTCGCACTCTTAATCCCGGAGTAGCTCACGCAACACTGACTGCGTTCATTGCTGGAGTTGTCATGGTTGGCCTTTATGAAAAAGTTAATGTTGATGAAGTCGCCAACCACGCCAAGTTTGGCGTTAAGGGGCTAATAATTGTGGTGCTACTTACCTTGGGATACAAGAATTTGAAGAAACCAGAACTAAAGAGCTCTGTCTGGGCTGCCATGTTGGTGCTCACGCTTTCTAATGTACTCATCGCATATATCTGGTAATCAATTTAGTAATGAAACGTATAGTTAGCTTATTCTGCAGCGCCCTGCTCCTGCTTACCTTTCTTAATCCTGCTTCTTCATCAGCGCTGGAGCCAAACTCTGTTGCATCTGTGTTTAATAGATATATTGAAAATAAATACCTAGCAAACCCCTCGGTGGTTGTGATTGATCAGCAAGATGGATCTGTGGTTTACCAAAAAGGTGCGTATTCGTTACGAAAGCCAGCATCAATTCAGAAGATTTTCATGGGTGTAGCAGCAGTCATGCATCTGCCTATGGATCAGGTCTTTCCCACTTCGCTCTGGGTTGGCAATCAACCAAATAGTTTGGTGATTCAGGGGAGTTACGACCCATGGATTAGCACTAGTGCCAAGCTTGCCGAGAAGATGGGCCGAACATCGCTACCGCGGATTGAATTCAACTCACTCAAAGCGCTTAAGGAACTAAACCCAGATTTAGATTCTAGCTTCACCCTTTTCTATGCAAGTCTATTTACTCCCGAGACTGGACATATTAAGAAGTTTTTTCGGGACAAGGGCCTAAATGTAAAAATGAAGAGAGTGAGCAACCAGACTGCTCTTGATTTTTCGGGCACACGAATTCTTACATCAGAATCACCGGAAATTGAGGAGATTCTTGGCTATGCAGTTGCATGGAGTGATAACACGCTCTCAGAGCGGATCGCCCGAATCGCCTCGGTAGCTGCCGGCAATACCTTTGATCAGGCTGGCGTTGCAGATACTTTCTCAAGTGCATTGGCAGAACTTGGAATCGAATCTTCAAAGATGATTGTCAAAGATGCCAGCGGGTTATCTAAAGAGAATCGGGTCACCGCGAATCTGGTCGGTCAATTACTGGTTAAAATTAAGACAGATGAACGATTCGTGCCGCTAATAAATGGTTTTCCAGTAAGTGGTATTTCTGGCACCCTACGAAACCGATTTACTGAAACTGCCCCAGATGCAGTTGGTCTAGTGAAAGCAAAGACTGGAACGCTGAGCAATACAACTAATTTAGCGGGGTATGTTGAATCTGGAGACCGCGAATATGCATTTGTCATCATTTCCGATAGACATATAAAGACTTACTCTGTCGCTAACCGAATACGAGATTTGGTTGATCGAATTCTGGGAAAGATTGCGGCGCCCTTCTTGCCTCGCGTTCAACCAGAACCAGAACCGGTACCAACGTCAGAACCAGAATTAGAGATCGCTAGTTCTGAAATACCTTTATAGAACCTTCATAACAAGCAACCCAGGCTTGTTCAGACTCATTATCGTAGGTAACACCGATAGGTTCTTTGCAGACCTTAACGTTTTGGATAATCGAAAGATCGGCAGCCCGTAACTTCGTCATGGTCCCGCTTCTGAAATTAACTACGAAGAGCGCCGTTCCATCACCATTAAGTGCCAGGCTGCGTGCAGAAAGTCCAGTCTTTACACTTTTGATGGCCTTGTTCTGCTCTAAATTCCAAGCTATAACTTTACCTGAGATGTTAAGGGTGGCGTAGAGAGTCTTGTCATCTGGCGATAATTGAATTGCACGCGGGTTAGATCCGATTGGAATCAATGACTTAGTAAAGTCAGCTAGATCAATTCGATGAATACTATTTCCGCCCATCTCAGCGACATAGGCAAATCTACTATCTGATGAGATTGCTATACCTCTTGGATATCGACCAATTTTCAAGGTTTTGATTACTTTTTGTTTTTCAACCGAGATTACCGAGACTGTATATGAACACCAGTTACTGACCAGAACATATTTGTTATCAGGTGTAACGCTTACCACTTTGGGAACTGAACCCACTGGATACACTGCATCGATTTCGTAGTTCGCTAGATTGATTCGAGAAACAAAACTGTTATCAAATCCCGATGAAGGTGAGCAAACATCGTGACCCTCTTTATTTAATCCTTTTCCATACATCGCATAGTTAGTGAAGTAGAGATACTGTGAATCTGGTGAAAAGGCCCCTTCTACCGGCGCTCCTTTATAGGTTCCAGAAAATCCTAGAATTCCTAGCGCTGAAAGTGAAACTGAGTCTTTAACGGTCGTAACTAATTCAAGAGAACGTGAATCAAAAATAGAGACGCTATGTTGGTACATCATGTTGTGCGCGCTCACCAAGCCGCTCTGCGATGCGGTTACCGACTTAGGGCTTAAGGAGCCGGTGAAGGTCTTTACCAATCGCATCTTTGAATCCGAAGGGTTTATGGCTTGTACTGGGCTGGCAAAAAGCAAGGGAGTTACAGCGGCAATGCAGAGTGCAACTGTGACTTTGGTCTTATGCATGCTGGCAAGAGTACTAGTGCAAAAAGGTAGGCTATGCACATGAAGTCACTGCGTGCGTATGTAGACCTGATGAAATTACGCGTGGTTGAACTCCTAATAATTACAACGCTACCTGCCATGGTTCTGGCAGAAAAAGGTCTGCCAAGTTTTGGGTTAGTTGCTGCAACGCTTATCGGAGGCACACTCGCTGCAGGTGCATCGAACGCTTTCAATATGGTGATCGAAGCTGACACGGACAAATTGATGGCCCGAACTTCAAAGCGTCCATTGGTGACAGGATCTGTTACCCGAACTCAAGCAATCATCTTCGCTTGCATATTGACAGTGTTATCGCTCTTGATTTTTGAAATCTTTACAACCGAATTAGCAACTCTTCTCACAGCGCTGGCGATTTTCTACTATGTAGTTATTTACACAATTATTCTAAAACCCAACACTTCACAGAATATTGTTTGGGGTGGCGCCGCCGGTTGCATGCCAGTTCTTATCGGTTGGGCCGCCGTTACGGGGTCACTCACACTTGTCCCTGTTGCATTCTTTCTGGTGGTCTTCTTCTGGACGCCACCGCATTTTTGGGCCCTGGCAATTAAATATAAAGATGATTATTCGGCGGCAGGAATTCCTATGTTGCCTTCGGTTTCAACACAATCAAACGTCATTAACCAGATGTGGTTTCACACCATTGCCATGGTCGTCTCTTCTGCAGCCATGATCCAATTAGCAGGACTGCCAGTATGGGTTCTATGTGCGACGGTACTTCTTGGAGCAGTCTTCACATTCCAACTATTTGCACTCAAAGAAAATTCTGATAACTACAATAAAGTTGCCGCCGGAATCTTCCATTGG
>JBILAM010000043.1:0-7886 GCA_044354225.1 Candidatus Planktophila sp. | reverse complement strand
TGCTCAGTTATTGAGTGCTTGATCTAAATCTTTGATTAAATCATCGATATGTTCTAAACCAACTGAAAGTCTAAGAACAGAAGGTGTAATTCCCATCTTCACCTGATCTTCAGCGCTCAGACGTCGCTGAGTAGTCGATGCAGGATGAGTAATCAATGATTTGCTGTCGCCTAGGTTATTTGAAATATCAATGACGCAGAGTGCATCCATGAAGGCAAAAGCTTCTCGCTGTGAGCCAGCAAATTCGATACCGATAGTCGTTCCACCAGCACTCATCTGTTTCTTGGATAATTTGTGATCTGGATGTGAAGGTAGGCCTGGATACCTGACACTTTTAATCTTTGGATGTCCTTCCAGAAATTCTGCAATAGCCTGCGCACTTTCTGACATGCGCATCACGCGTAGTTCCATAGTTTCAAGTGATTTAACAAGCACCCAGGCATTAAATGCGCTCAGTGTTGGTCCAGTATGTCGAACAAAAGGAATCAACTTTTCGTAAATATATGAGAACGAGCCGAGAATAGCGCCAGCAAGGATTCGTCCTTGCCCATCAATATGTTTTGTCGCTGAATACATGACTACATCTGCGCCCAGTTCTAGCGGCTTTTGCAAGACAGGTGATGCCATGACGTTATCAACAATTACCGTTGCGCCAACTTTGTGAGCTAAATCTGATACAAATCTAATGTCAACAATTTCAAGGAGTGGGTTACTTGGCGTTTCAAGAAATACCGCCTTTACTTTCTTAGACAGTGCCTTCTCCCAGCCAGCTTTGTCATTTGCCTTAACCAACTCATAAGTTACTCCCCACTTGGGCAGGATTTCGGTAATGACAACATGGCATGAGCTAAACATTGCAGCAGAGGCAACCACGTGGTCACCTGCTTCAAGAATGCAAGCTAATGATGCAAACATTGCCGCCATTCCAGATGCGGTTGCCACGCAATGCTCGGCTCCCTCAATAGCTGCCAAACGCTTTTCAAACATGGCAACAGTTGGATTGTGAAAGCGGCTATAGAGGAAATGATCTGTTTGGTCCACAAATGCATCGGCTGCTTCTTGTGAATCGGTGTAGGTAAATCCGCTATTTAGATAGAGCGCTTCAGATGTCTCACCGAAACCAGAACGAGCAAGGCCCTCACGAACTGCTGAGGTTTGAGAATGAACTACCCAGTTGGGTTCGCGACGTTTTGGGTGTTCGTGATAACCCCAGACCTCTTTACTCATAAGAGCATTCTAAGGTTTGCGTGGTATTTTGCACATATGACTACTATCGCGATATCGGTCAAAGATCTCAGCAAGAAATACGATTCTGGCTTTGCGGTCTCGCATGCAAATTTTGAAGTGCCCCTTGGCACCATCTGTGGGTTTGTTGGTCCTAACGGAGCGGGCAAGACAACAACTATTCGCATGCTGCTCGGCTTGATCTCACCTACGGGGGGAACTGCTGAAATTCTTGGGCAATCCATTAATCACCCAGATAAATACCTTTCACAGGTGGGCGCGATGATTGAAGGTCCGGCCTTTTACCCAGCGCTATCTGGTTCGGAAAATCTTAAAGTCCTGGCAACTCTTGGTGGCTTTCCAATAGCGCGGGTAGAGGAACTCATTCGCACAGTTGGGCTCGAGGGACGAGGTCAATCGAAATATAAAACTTACTCACTTGGCATGAAGCAACGATTGGGTATTGCAGCAGCCTTGCTACCGAATCCAAAGATTTTGATACTAGATGAGCCCACCAATGGATTAGATCCAGAAGGTATACAAGAGGTCCGCGACTTACTCAAAAAATTAGCTTCACAAGGCACCACAGTTTTTGTCTCCTCACACTTACTTTCAGAGTTAGAACTCATTAGTGAATACATAGTCATGTTGCGAAAGGGTGAAGTTGTATTTGCCGGCCCCCTTCAAGAACTCATGCAAGCGCAACAGCCACTGATTTTGGTGAAGACACAAAATCCCGCAGACCTGCAGAAAATTATTGAGATTGCAGAACGAGATGGGCATAAGGCCTCTATCCGCTCTGAAGTTGCACATATTGAAGGTCCAGAAGAGTGGGCGGGAACTCTTAATAAAAAAGCATTTGACGCGGGAATTGTTCTTACTCAGCTTGCTCCACAACTTCCTAACCTGGAAGAGACATTCTTTGAAATGACTGGAGATCGTTCATGATTCGCGTGATTATGGCCGAATGGCGCAAGCTGCGTAGACCAACTCTCTTTCTTGGCACTATCGGTGCTGCACTTTTCTTTACTGGTCTCACGAGTATTTTTCTCTATCTAATGATTGACTCTGAAAGAGGAAATTCAGATCGTGGGCGCCAAGTCAGTCGAGAAGTTCTTGAATTAGCTGGAGGCTCTGTATTTGGGTTTGCATCAGTGGGTGGATTACTTGGTGTTATTGCACTCTGTGTATTCGCCGCACAAACTGCGCAGGAGTACACCTACGGAACTTTAAGAAATCTGCTTGTGCGCCAACCTGGCCGACTTCGCATCCTGGCTGGCAAATTAATCGCTATGAAACTCTTTGCACTTGTATTGGTAATTATCTCGGCCATCGTGAGTATTGGGATCTCCGTTGCTCTCTCTGGCCGCGCCAAAGTTACGACAGATTTATGGTTCACCACATCGGGCTTTCATGCAATCGGCCAAACTCTGCTCAATGTCAGCATTTCAGTAATCTACTTTGGCATTGTTGGAATGGTGTTAGGACTGCTCTTTCGCTCACCAATCTCATCAATTTCCATCGGAGTTTTATGGCTTCTCATAATTGAAAACCTCATCGGAGCCGTTAAGCCTGTGACACTGGATTGGATGCCGGGGAATCAACTATCAGTAATCGCCCAAGGTGGTAGCCCAGATGTTTCATATTCGCATGCGTTAATTCTGGGAACTCTCTACGTATTTGTTGGATCGATAGTTGCGGCAACGCTTTTCTCTCGAAGAGATGTGGCTAACTAACGACACAGGGCCGATAGCCCCATTTAATAACTACCTCTGATTTATTCTTCTTCAATGCGCCGCAGAAATCGCTTACTTAGCCTTGCAATCATCGCAGGGCTGACTTTGGCTTCCACTCCTGCTGTGGCGAAACCCAAGCCAACTTTGGCAGAAATTGAAGCGGCCAAGAAAGCAGAAGCAGCGAAGAAGGCGATAGCTGATGCAGCGGCAAAGAAGTTAGCGGCTGCAAATACAACTCTCAAAGAACTGACGGCTAAAGCCAGTGTTGCGCGAGCTCTCTATCTAAAGGCGCAGAATGAATTGAATATAGCTACCGCGCAGGCAGTTGCTGCCGCAAAGTATGCCGCCGAGACTGCAGCTGCGGTGCAAGAAGCACATCGCGTCATTGGCAAGTTAGCAGTTGATGCCTACATGCTTGGTGGTGCAATGAGTGATATCGAACCACTACTGAGTGCCAATGGCCCACAAGATCTCATCGATCAACTTTCCACACTTAATACTCTTGGTGCGCAAAACACGACTGCGCTGGAAAGATATAAAGAAGCAGAGATTGTTGCTCGCGCAGCGAAGAAGAAAGCCGAAGAGGCGAAAGCTGTGCAAGAGTTGGCAACTGCAAAGGTTGCGGCAGCAAAGAAAGTTGCCGATGATGCACAAGCTCTACAACAAAAAGAAGTTGACAAACTTCGCGCAGTGCAAGACAAACTCATTAAAGAACTTGCCACAGCACGAAATGTTCGCATCACACTTGAGCAACAGCGACAACTCGCATTGCTGGAAGAGGCCCAAGCAGGTACTGCAGCTAACACAATCAACCAGGCAAAAGTCTGGCCAGATATAGGCTTTAAGGGAAGATCTACAATTCGCACAACAGAAGCACAACGTGCTGCTGCAGTTGCATTCGCAAAGAAACAAGTGCTTGCGCGCAAGCCATATGTTTGGGGTTCAGAAGGCCCTAACTCATTTGACTGTTCCGGGCTTGTCTATGCAGCTTATAGATCTGCCGGCCTTGGTTGGCCTAATTGGGATCGCCTTAACTCAGCGCTCTATTCCGGTTATACAAAGCATGTGTCACTCAATGAGCTGGTGCCAGGCGACCTACTCTTCTACTCATATAAGGGAACTATTTCAACAATTCACCACATCACAATTTACGCAGGTGGCGGAATGATGTGGGAGGCAAACTCAAAGGGTAAAGGCTTGCTCTACTCAAATATTTATAGCGTAAAAGGACTTATGCCATTTGGTGGTCGGGTCTAACCTAGACCCATGGCGCAGGCATCAGTTGTAATTCGTAACGCGGTAAGAGAGCAACTCGAAAAATGTGAAGCTGGCGATTGCATTCTTGTTGCAGTCTCTGGCGGTGCAGATTCATTAGCACTTGCCTATGCAACTCTTGTCGAATCAACCCCGCTAGCCATCAAGGCCATTGCAGTCACTATCGATCATCAACTGCAAGAGAACTCATCTGACCAAGCAGCAAAAGTTGAAAAACAATTGAGAGCAATGGGTTATCAGGATGTGGTGGTTGCTAAGGTAAAAGTTTCACTTGAATCTGGGTTAGAAGCTGGTGCACGGAGTGCTCGATACGAAGCACTACAAAGAATTGCCCTGGAAAAAAATGCTGTGAAAGTTTTGCTTGGCCACACTCGAGATGATCAAGCAGAGAGCGTCCTACTGGGATTAGCGCGCGGATCTGGAACTCGTTCACTTTCTGGGATGGCAAGTGAAAATGGAATTTATCTACGACCACTTCTTGCACTCACTCGCGGGCAAACCGAAGCAGCGTGCACTGAATTTGGTATTGAATACTGGAATGACCCTCACAACGAGAATCATGATTTTTCTAGAGTGAGAGTTCGCCGTGAAGTGCTTCCGGTAATGGAAGAGCAGATCGGCCCCGGCATCGCAGCAGCACTGGCTCGCAGCGCCGCACTTCTTCGAGATGATGCCGATGCCCTTGATGCAATTGCTAGCGCTGAAATTTCCCGGCATAACCTCAAAGACTTGGATTGCTCAGCGCTTGAGCATTTGCCGCGAGCGATTAGAACTCGCATCCTGCGCAGCGCGATCTACGCAGCAGGTGCACCTTCAGGCTCGATTTCAGCTGACCATATTGGGGCAGTTGAGGCGCTGGTCACCTCTTGGCACGGTCAGGGGCTGGTTAGCCTGCCGGGTGGTGTGAAGGTTGAGCGAATTTCGGGCAGACTTTCGCTCTCAAACCAGTAGGTTCGATTTATAGACTTAAGGAGCACACTCGGTGGATCTCGCAGCAGTCGGCACAGATGTTGAAAAGGTAATTGCAACGGAAGCAGAACTCTCTACCAAGATTCTAGAACTTGCAGCGCGCGTTGATGCCGATTACAAAGATAAGCAAGTTCTACTTGTCGGTGTTCTTAAAGGTGCAATCATGGCGATGGCAGATCTCACCCGTGCGATGCAAACACATATTGAAATGGATTGGATGGCTGTTTCTTCTTACGGCTCCGGCACAAAATCAAGTGGCGTAGTTCGTATCTTGAAAGATCTTGACCGCGATATCACTAATCGCCATGTACTTATCGTTGAAGACATTGTTGACTCAGGCTTGACGCTCTCATGGCTGAAATCAAACTTACTTTCTCGAGGAGCCGCATCAGTTGAAATCCTTGCGATACTCCGCAAACCAGAAGCAGCCAAAGTCGATGTTAACGTTAAATACGTGGGCTTTGATATTCCAACAGAGTTTGTTGTCGGATATGGACTCGACTTCGATGAGAAGTATCGCAACCTTTCATTTATCGGTGTGCTTGCTAAGCACATGTACTCATAAGGAGCTCCATGTCTTCCCAAACACCCCTGCGCAAGTCTCCACTAGATAAATTTAAAAAGTCCAAGGAAAAAACCCCTGCGAAGAAGAATGTGAAGGTGACTCCGCAAACGCGCACACAGAAACTTCTTCGAGGACCGCTCTTCTGGATTATCGTCGCAATCATCGGTGTCACCATTTTTGGACAGATCTCCAGCGCCTCAAATAGATATACCGAGATTAAAACTTCGCAAGCGATTGCTGCAATTTCGCAATCTGAAGTTGAGTCAGCTGTTCTTATTGATAAGAGTCAGAAGATTCGCCTCATATTAAGTAACGGAGTAACAATTAAAGGTGCAACAAAAGTTGAAGCCTCTTATATTGCTCGCCAAGAACCCACCCTTATCGATGAACTCACAGCTAATCCGCCAGCAAAGGGCTGGACTGTAGATGTTCCAAAGACATCAGTACTGACAACTATTCTCTTTAGTTTCGGCCCAATACTTATCATTGGTCTCCTCTTCTTCTTGTTGATGAGCCAAGCACAAGGCGGAAACCGAGTATTTTCATTTGGTAAGTCACGTGCAAAGTTACAAGACAACGATGTTCCGCAGAATACATTCGATGATGTTGCAGGCGCTGATGAAGCTATTGCTGAACTTGAAGAAATTAAAGATTTCTTGGCAGACCCAGCTAAGTACGCGCTACTCGGTGCCAAAATTCCAAAGGGGGTACTCCTCTACGGCCCTCCGGGAACAGGAAAGACACTTCTTGCTCGCGCCGTTGCTGGTGAAGCGAAAGTTCCTTTCTACTCAATTTCCGGTTCTGACTTTGTCGAAATGTTTGTTGGAGTTGGCGCTGCCCGAGTTCGTGATTTGTTTAACCAAGCGAAGGCCAATGCACCCGCAATTGTTTTCGTAGATGAAATTGATGCAGTAGGACGCCAGCGTGGTGCTGGTATGGGTGGCGGTCATGATGAACGCGAACAAACTCTGAATCAGCTGCTGGTAGAGATGGATGGCTTTGAAGCCAACGGCCAAGTAATACTCATTGCTGCAACAAACCGTCCTGATGTTCTTGACCCAGCACTTCTTCGTCCAGGACGTTTTGATCGTCAGATTCCAGTCGAGCGCCCAGATCTTAAAGGCCGGGAAGATATTCTTAAAGTGCATGCAAAGAACAAGCCAATTTCAAAGGAAGTTGAACTTGTCGCATACGCTCGCAGAACACCAGGATTCACCGGTGCGGATCTAGCAAATGTACTTAATGAAGCAGCGCTGCTTTCTGCACGTGAAGGTCAGAAGGCGATTGGCAATATTCAGATAGATGAAGCCATTGATCGCGTTATGGCCGGTCCGCAGCGCAAGTCTCGTTTGATGTCTGAAGAAGAACGTCGCGTTACCGCATATCACGAAGCTGGTCACGCACTTGTTGCACACGCTCTTCCACATACTGATCCAGTTCATAAAATAACTATCATGCCTCGCGGGCGCGCACTTGGTTACACAATGGTGCTACCTGATGAAGATAGATACTCAACTACACGAAATCAACTCCTTGATCAGCTGGCGTATTCTCTCGGTGGCCGCGCCGCCGAAGAACTCATCTTCCACGACCCTTCAACTGGTGCATCAAATGACATTGAAAAAGCAACTGCTCTTGCTCGCGCAATGGTGACCCAATACGGAATGACTGAAGCAATTGGTGCAATCAAGCTAGGTACTGATGCATCAGAACCATTTATGGGCCGTGATTATGGACATCAGCGAGATTATTCAGAGAACGTTGCTGCGATAGTTGATGGTGAGATTCGTAAATTAATAGAAACTGCTCATCAAGAGGCTTATGACATTCTTGAAGCCAATAGAACCATCCTTGATGAAATGGTAATTAAACTTCTTGAGATAGAAACGCTTAATAAAGAAGAGATTGCACAGATCTTTACCAAGGTGAGGTCATGGCCTAACCGTCCAGCATGGACAGGATCAGAGACACGTACTCCTTCTTCTACGCCTCCGGTAGATATCCAAGAACGCATCGTTACCGCTTCACCTGATGCATCAAAGAAGGCTCGACGCGTGAAGAAGGTAACTCCCGAGTGAGTGATATTTCTTCAGTATCAATGGGGCCACACGATGGAG
>JBILAM010000018.1:0-25332 GCA_044354225.1 Candidatus Planktophila sp. | reverse complement strand
CGCAAAATATCTAGGAAATTATGCACACCTGGGATAAATGCGCGCTCTCTCATCGAATCTGCATTAACGATATTTATTCCGAGTTTTAGTGTTATTAAATCTGCTGGTAGAGCTGCCATCGATCGTGCGACAAATCCATCAAGCTGACATTGGCCTGCGAGACCGAAATTTGTAATATTGAGATTAAGAAGTTGTGCCGCTCGTAGTGCCCATGCATCCATTGGACGATTAGCTTCAATACATTGGCTGATTGAACTTCCGTAATGCAGCCAGCGCTTTCGAGAGTCAACAGGTGCAGGTGTTATTTCACTTGATGCAGCAACCTCAGCGATTTCAACAATCGCAGATGTTGGCAACCAAATTTCGATAACTTTTGAATTATTGCCGAGGTCTGAGAATTCAAGATTATCTATATCGCCTACTTCGAGCGTCTCAGTAAATTCAGATGGAGCGGTGGCGGTGAGGCGCAGAATGTTGCCATTGACTGCCTCCTGAGTTTGGCTCTCTTGCCCATCAATTAATAGATCAAATGCAGCGGGGCGCTTCTGCTCTGCAATTCCTGTGATTACCAGTCGTGACACTCGCACCTTAAGGGTTATGCGATCTGCCGACGTTCTAAATCGCAGGCGCACTCCAGAAGGGAACTTAGAAAAACGATCTATCGCTCCATCGGCAAATTGGTTGATTGTCCAATCTGGTAAACGGCGGGGTGTTACCCATCCTTCGTTATCTTCTTCAAAACCAAGTGCGCCAACAACATCAATCTCACGATTCTTGATTGAGTAAGTGAACATTTCGAGCTCCCTTATTGGTGCATCTTAAGAAATTATTTAGCTTCCGTTACTCTTTCGGCAATTTTGTACTTCTTGATGTAATCACGGTCGAGTTCCCAACCAAGTCCTGGGGTGTCATTGAGCTGCATATACCCATCTTTGAGCTTTGGACGGTTAGCAATCATGTTATGCCAGATTGGATCGCGCATTGGGTGGAAGAACTCAAGGTAGGTACCGTGAGGAATGGATGCAAGTAGATGTGAAGCAACTTGGGGTTCCTCATGGTGTGCCATCTTCACGTCATAGACAGTTGCTATTGCCGCTGCTCGGCGCCATTCAGTTGGGCCACCCGACCATGATGAGTCAAAGTTGCAGTAGTCGATAGATCCAGTCTCCATCAGATCGCGACAGCCTGCCGCCGAAAACTCAGTCTGTCCTGCAGTAACAGCGACGTTGCCAACATAGCGAACATCGCGCATCGCTTTCTTATCGTTCTGCCAAATGCATGGCTCTTCAAACCACAAGAGATTATCGTCAGCGACCAGGTGTGAGAATTTGATTGCTTGCGGAACTGTGTAACCCTGGTTGGCATCTACTGCGATGCGGAATTTATCCCCGCCCACACGTCGAGCTTCCTTAAATCGCTTTGCATCCTCTTCTGGCTCAAGTCCACCAATCTTAAATTTCATGCCTGCAAATTCTTCTTTGAGCAGATATTCAACTTCTTCTTGGATTGTTAAATCACTTCCGTAGTAGCCGCCAATTGTGATGACCGGAATCTTGGAGCGATAGCCGCCCCATAACTTCCAGAGTGGGGCGTTATATGCCTTGCCAAGTAGATCCCATAAAGTCACATCGATTGACGCCGTTGCCACCAGCCCTAGGCGACGATCACGAAGGATGTCCCATGTCGCTGGGCGGCAGAGCTCCCATAGCTTCTCAATTTCAAAGGCATCTTTACCTAAAATCAATGGGGCCAGCTCGTCATGAATAATATTGTCAATCTCAAGCAATCCCGCATCTTCATCGCCCGCATAAGCTTCACCGACGAGGCCAGATTTAGTGAAGATACGTGTGATAGTTGTTGAGCGGTGAGTCATCTTGTAGTGACTTCCCTTGTAAACCCGCTCTAGGGGAACGCGAACTGACTCAGTTTCTACGCGAGTGATAGTTAAGTCCACGTGCTACCTCCTGGGGTTGTAAAACTGGAAACGATTCCTAATTCTAAGCAGGAATCTGTCTTTGTCAATATTTACCCCGGAAATCTTTTCTGGGAAAAATTTCCAGTTTCCATTCTCATTCCCGCCTGCCAGGACTACCCTGACTGACCATGGGTAAGAATCGAATCACGATTCATGATGTTGCAGCCAAAGCTGACGTCGCAATTTCCAGTGTTTCTAGAGTTCTCTCCGGCCACCGCGATGTCTCAGAGAAAATGCGGGCAAAAGTCGTGGCGGCAGTTGCCGAGCTTGGATACGAACCAGACCACTTGGCGCAATCACTGCGCAAAGGAGCTACCAACACCATTGGGTTCATGATCCGAGACATCACCAATCCACTCTTTTCAATTGTTGCACAGAGCGCCGAGTACGAATTACGTAAAGCTGGCTACTCCATAATCTTGATTAACTCACATGGAGATTTAGATGCCGAGAAAGAAAACTTTGCACTCTTTAAACGTCGCCGAATCGATGGCGTTATCGCTTCCCTTGTCTCTGAGGATTCTCCTTACGTGCGAAATACCATCAATGAATTAGGCGCACCGGTAGTGCTTCTGGACCGTGAAGTTACTGGTCTGAATGCCAGCGCAGTAATTTGTGATCATGCCCAAGGCGTTAAACAAGCTACGGCAGACCTGATTGAAAATGGCTATAAAAGGATTGCCTTTGTCTCTGGGCGAAAAGATGTCTTTATCTCTCGCAATAGAATTAAAGGTTATGAGCAGGCGCTAGCGGATGCAAAGATAAAAGTTGATGAAGATATCATTCGACTTGGTAAATTTGGTGAGGAATTCGCATACGAGCAAACCAAAGATTTATTTTCCGGCAAGAACAAGCCAACCGCGCTTATTTCAGGTGGAATTGGTGCTTCAACTGGAGCACTGCGCGCGCTAAAGGAGTTAGAAATTAAGCCCGGAACAGATATTGCATTCGTAGCACTCGATGAATGGCCAATGTTTGATCTTCTCTCCTCAGATTTATCCTCGGTCTATCGAGATCCGGAAGAGATGGGCCGTCAATCTGCGCGCTTGATGTTAGATCTGATTGCAGAAAAAGCCCCGTCGCAAGCTGTTGTTCCCACAATCTATCGACCACGATCTAGTAGCAAGGCGCTCTCTCATGCATGATCCCAAACTTGGAAATTTGATAATCGAAGCACTTACCCAGAACAATCTTGAAATCAAAGAAGACCGCCTTGAAATACTCTTCCAGGATTTTGTGGCCTCCGCTGTTTTAGGTGAAAAGCACTACGGGGCAAGCGTGCCCGCTCTCTCGACGGGTATCACCGAAAGAGCTGTCACCTTAGGTCTCTATGCCAGTGCGTTAGATATGGATGATGTGAATTGGAAAGTACTTACTCATCCAGGTTCAATCATCTGGCCAATCGCAACATCGATTGGAATTGAACGAGGTCTGACTCTCAAGCAAGTCTATGAAGCGGCCGCATACGGATATCGAACCGGGGCAACTATTGCCAATTTCTTTGGACCACTACATAGATCTAAATGGCACGTCACAGCAACCAGTGGAGCATTCGCTGCAACCACAACTGCTGCAATCGCACTTGGGCTATCAAAGGAGCAGCACCTAAAAGCGCTACACATTTGCGCTATGAACATTGGTGGTTCTTCGCAAGCCGTATTCGAGCGCAAGGGCGCCGCCCAAACAAATCGTGCTTCAGCTATTTCACTTGGGGCCACGAGCGCTTATGCCGCACTCGTTGGTGCTCCTCACGCAGAAGATATATGGAGTGGGCCTCGTGGGCTCTTTGAATTATTCCTTGTAGAAGGTGCAACATCAGAGATTCTGAGCGGCATTGATAATGTAGCGATTCGTTTAATGGATGCAAATGGATTTGTTCACTCGGCTCTCGCTGCTGCCCTGAAGTTACGTCAAATACACAAAGAAAAAATTGAATCCATCACAGTCGTTCTCTCAACATCAGTTTCTTCCATACTAGATGCCTCACAAGGCGGGCCGTGGTGGAACCCAGCACATGCAGTTGCAGCCTTATGGGAATCAGGAGATCCAACTAATTTGCAAAGCGCCTCTGAATTTCTCGCAGTGACACACGTTGAATTTGAAGAGATGCCGATTGGCGCCGGAAAGGTGCGAATTAAAACAGCCAGTGGCGAGCATGAGGAGTACGTGGAACTAGCACCCGAAGAGAAAACTTGGCGCGATGTTAAATGGGGCAAGGCAGGAATCAGCAGTGCAGCAGATGCTTACAGGCGGTGCTCAAGCTTTCCACTTGCCGCACTTCGATAAGCAATATCCAGCGCTTCTACCGAGCGAGCGCCCAGCTCTCCTGGTGAGTAGTTCCTAAACTTCTGGCCCTTACCTGCTGCAACAAGTGCGTCAATGGGGCCCTGACAGTTGTAATAACCGGCATCATCATCTAGATCTAGTCTGATGTTTTCGCCTTTGTAATATAACCAGACCGCTGCCCGCTCAAGGTCTAAGAGGATTTGGCCATCTGATCCAATAGCTCTTAATTCAAGTGCGTGGTAAGCCTTATGGGCTTTTGCGTGAGCAGAGCCGCCAGAGACGGAACCGATTGCTCCGCCTTCAAATCGATAACTAATTGCATCGTGCATTTCAACAGGTGCATTCATTGGATAAGACATCAAGGCAAAGCCAGACTCAGCTCTGGCACCAGTTGCCCATAAACCCATACCTAGTGCGTGTGAAAGTTGTGCCTGACCATATCCGCCACCAGAAAGTGTTGGATCGGTCCAGGTCTTCTCGTCAGGCAAGGATTCTGGTGTCGCATCCGGATAAGCACCGGTGTTGGAGAGTAGTTCACGTGTCATAGAAGACATGTGAATAGTTAAATGTTCTAACTCACCGATTCCATACTTCTCCATTAAAGCTTTCGCCTCTTGCATCATTGGCATGTAATTCCAACCAAAGGCAATGATGAGCTCTTTACCAACGCGCTTTGCGGTTGCATCAAGATCCCATGCATCTGCCGGGTTGATGGTTACTGGCTTTTCGCACATGACATGTGCACCTGCCTCCAGCGCTGCTTTTGCATGTTCATGGTGTAATCCTGTTGGGCTACCAATAACGCAAATGTCTACGCCGGCATTTAATACATCCCGATAATCCTCAGAGGCAACTTTAAATCCATATCGATCTGAAATCTTTTTCAGGATTTCTGGACCTTTACGTGAGATTCCAACAAATTCAAGGTCGTCATGATTCGCAAGATGTGGAAGGTGTGAAGCGATTGCCCAGCTTCCAGCACCGATGACGCCGACACGTACTTTTGCCATGAGTTTTAATCTTTCCTTTAGGGTGTGTAAAAGTATCCAACATTCTCACCAAAGGTCAAGAGTGGATTGCACTGCACTTAAACGCGGTAACTACTGCAATAGTTGTGTAGAAATAAGGCCGACTACATATTAATTGGCGGAGACGAGGAGATTTGAACTCCTGAAGGCTTTTACACCTTACCTCGTTAGCAGTGAGGCGCACTCGACCGGGCTATGCGACGTCTCCGAGTTGCAGGGCAAGTTTAGCGCCTAAGCCCAGGTAGACCTAACTCCTCTGTAAACAATGCAGTGGGCGCAACGCAGAGAAATCCTATTATTACGCTACAACATGTAGGCCTTGGCCTGGTCTGACTTCAAAGGTTTGAAATAGATGGGACCGTTTACATAATCAAACAGCCACTGCGAGCACTTGCAGCACACTCATGTATTGCAGTTGCACAGTTAAGTCGTAAGATTTCGCTATGAATTCTGAAAGTGCCGGCCTCTCCCAGGAAAAAACTGAGCGCGTTCACGATCAAGGAGCTTCTGTAATCTTCTCGGAATTCATGAAGAGTGGTTGGGCAATAACAGATTTGCCGGATTTAGAACCACTCGAAGTCGTTACCTATGCATTCTCCCGCAGACAAGTACTTTCTGAGGCCTTTCAGGGAGTGCGATTAATTCTTCCTGCTGGCGAACTGAAAGTGCGAGCCGGTGATACCGATTACAACTACCGTCCCGATAGCGCTTTTGCTTATTACAGTGGGGTGCAAGGCGCCGACGCAACTGCTGATGCAGTGTTGATACTCGAACCGAGTGCGGATTCACACATCACCTATCTCTATATGAATCCCCGCTCTACTAGAGATACTGAAGCTTTCTATCGCGATGCAAAATATGGTGAACTCTGGGTCGGGCGCAGATTCACATTGGCCGAAGCCAAGGCGCGATACCAGATTGAAACTAGGAATTTAAGTGCGCTCAAAGAGTTATTAGCTGATGGCAAGAAATCTCTCTCACCTGTTGATAAGGATTTTGCCACATTCATCTCTGAACAGCGTTTATGTAAAGATGAATATGAGGTGAGCGAGCTACAGCGTGCAGTTCATGCAACAACACTTGGCTTTAATGATGTCATCAGAGCAATTCCGGCCGCCGTTCAAACCGCTCGAGGTGAACGAGTGCTAGATGCAGCCTTTTATGGTCGCGCCCGTATCTTGGGTAACGACCTTGGCTACAACACAATTGTGGGCGCAGGTTCACACGCCTGCGTGCTGCACTGGACTCGTAACGATGGCGATCTTCACCCGGGAGAACTTGTCTTAATCGATGCTGGCGTTGAAATGGAATCTTTCTACACCGCAGATATCACTCGCACCTTTCCTATTAATGGCAGATTCTCTCCGGCACAACGCGCGCTCTACCTGCTTGTCTATGAAGCCCAGCTCGCTGGCTTTGCCGCAGTTAAACCTGGAGCGCTATTTTCAGATGTTAATAAGGCATGCCAAGAAGTATTAGCGCGTGGTTTAGCCGATATGGGAGTGCTCACGATCTCGGTCGAAGAGTCAATGAAGCCTGAGGTGGGTCTGCATCGTCGTTGGACTCTACATGGATCAAGTCATCACTTAGGAATTGATGTTCATGATTGCGCACAGGCGCGTAAAGAGATGTACTCCGATGCTCCGCTGCGCGAAGGCATGGTTCTTACCGTTGAACCCGGTCTATACATACAACCTGATGATGAACTCTTTGCACCAGAATATCGCGGCATTGGTATTCGTATTGAAGATGATGTTCTCGTGACAGTCGATGGGTATAAGAATCTTTCTGAACATATCCCAAGGCATCCTGATGATATTCAGTTGTGGATGAAGCGAGTCTTAGAGCGTTAAATAAAGAGAAAAAAGTGGGCGATTCCCTCGAAAAACATCGCCCACTCTTTTTGTCCCGTTACACGCAATACACGCAATAACGGCAGAAAAATAGAGGGTCTTAGGGTCTAGAAAGTTAATGAGAAGTGAACTTCTGACTGCCTGTACTTGAATTAATAACTGATTGTGCCTAACTAACCAGGTTGTAGCCTAGATAAGCGGCCAGTAAACCAAAGGTGAGGGAGGCAATTAGGTTAATTGCGACAACTTTGTAGCGCTTGAGTTCGTAACCAAGATAGAGATCAACGATAAATGTGGACCAAGTTGTGAAGGAGCCAGCGAAGCCGACGGCAAGAAAATCGTGCCATTGCTCAGTTGTGGCAAAAGTTAACCCAATGAGAAATGAGCCGAGAATGTTTACTACGAAAGTTCCGGCAGGTTTATCTGTAAATTTCTTGAAATATTGATCTACTAAGAATCGCGCAGGAGAACCAATAGCTGCTCCAATGATGACCATGAGGGTATTCATGTGCGGGCCTTCACAACTTTACGCGCCACTTTAAGTGAAAGATGAGCAACAATGAGCGAGGCAATCACGTTGATAAGCAAGTAAGTTAATCCAGCTTCATCGGGTGCTACAGCCTCATATGTAACAGCGGAGAAGGTGGAAAGTCCGCCGCAGAAGCCTGGAAGTAAGAAATAACGTAGCTCTGTAATGCCACGGCGCTCCATAAGAACCAAGAAGAAGATTGCCAGGCAAACCGCTAAAAGGTTTGCAGCCAGTGTTCCATTACCGCTCTGTGGAATAACTAGCGAGAGCACCCAGCGGGTTAGAGAACCTAAAACACCGCCAAGTGAAACAAGCAGAACCGCTTTCAGTGTTAGCTGCGCTTTTCTCGCTTGAGAAGACCGGCAAACATTCGAGCTGGATCGTACTTAATATCAACAACGCGCTCCTTCATCGGAATGATCGCATTGTCAGTGATTTTGATGTGCTCTGGGCAGACCTCAGTACAGCACTTTGTGATGTTACACATTCCAATTCCGTGCTCTTCTTGTGCTGTGCGCTTACGGTTTTTCAACATATCCAGTGGGTGCATATCAAGTTCTGCAATACGGATAAAGAATCGTGGGCCAGCAAATGACTTTTTATTCTCTTCATGGTCACGAATTACGTGGCAAGTGTCCTGACATAGGAAGCACTCAATGCACTTACGGAACTCTTGACTGCGCTCGACATCGACCTGTTGCATGCGTGCCTCACCTGGTGCTAAATCTTTAGGTGGCTCATATGCTGGAATCTCCATCGCTTTCTTGTAATTAAAAGATACGTCAGTGACGAGATCTTTAATCACAGGAAATGCACGAAGTGGTGTGACGGTGATGGTTTCACTCTCATCAAATGAAGCAACTTGTGTCATGCAAGCAAGGCGTGGTTTGCCGTTGATCTCCATAGAACAAGATCCACACTTTCCTGCCTTGCAGTTCCAGCGAACTGCGAGGTCGCCCATCTGTGTTGCTTGAACACGGTGAATAACATCGAGTACTACTTCGCCCTCGTTGACCTCTACTTTTACATCTTTAAGACCACCATCGTTGGCATCCCCTCGCCAGATGCGAAGATTAAGTGTGCGTGCCATTAGTTGGATCCGCCTTTCGCAATTTCTTCTGGTGTCATGTACTTCTCAAGTTCGTGAATATCAAAAAGGTCAAAGAGTTCTTTTGGAAGAACTGGCAAAGGCTGCGCTTTGATATTGACCTGGCTGCCATCAAAGCTTGCAATGTTATTAACCTGGCGCCACTTGTTATTCATGCCAGGGAAATCATCGCGAGTGTGTCCACCACGAGATTCCTCGCGTAGTAGCGCCGACTTCGCAGTTGATTCAGCAACCAGGAGCATATTGTCTAAGTCGAAAGCCAAGTGGAATCCTGGGTTAAACAAACGCCCACCGGAAACTGCGACGTTCTTACTGCGATTACGAATGTCTGCAATCTTGACGATTGCTTCTTCAATCTCGGTCCGCGTGCGAATAATTCCGATTAGGTTATGTGTGACTTCCTGAAGTTCAGCATGTAGTGAGTATGAGTTCTCGCCACCTGCACGACTAAATGGAGCTTCGATGCGATCTGCAGCTGACTTAATTGATGCCGCAGAGACTGGGTTTGCACCAGCACTCTTAACATAACTCACTGCTCCAGCACCTGCGCGACGACCAAAGACAAGAAGGTCTGTTAGCGAGTTTCCGCCAAGACGGTTTGAACCGTGCATTCCGCCAGCAACTTCTCCCGCGGCGTAAAGTCCTGGGACTCCAACTGCTGCTGCAGTATCTGGTTCAACTTCAACGCCACCCATTACATAGTGACAAGTTGGGCCAACTTCCATCGCCTCTTTTGTAATGTCAACGCCAGCAAGTTCATAGAACTGATGCCACATCGAAGGAAGGCGCTTTTTAATCACTTCTGCCGGAATTCGCTTTGAAACATCGAGGAATACTCCGCCGTGTTCTGTTCCTCGCCCTGCTTTGACTTCAGAGTTAATTGCGCGAGCAACTTCATCGCGTGGCAAAAGCTCTGGTGGGCGTCGGTTGTTATCTTGATCTAGATACCAACGATCGGCTTCTTCCTCATTATCAGCGTACTTATCCTTAAACACATCTGGGATGTACTTAAACATAAAGCGTTCACCGAGTGAGTTAGTCAGAATTCCACCTTCACCTCGAACTGATTCGGTGACAAGGATTCCGCGTACTGAAGGTGGCCAGACCATTCCTGTTGGGTGAAATTGCAAAAACTCCATATCGACAAGATTTGCGCCAGCTTTGAGTGCAAGTGCGTGTCCGTCTCCAGTGCCTTCCCAAGAGTTCGATGTAATCTTAAAAGTTTTTCCAACGCCGCCTGTTGCAATAACTACTGCAGGTGCTTCGAAGAGAACTTCTTCTCCACTCTCGCGCCAATAACCATAAGCACCAGAGATTCTGCCGTTCTCCTTAAGAATTTCAGTGATTGTGCACTCAGCAAATACTTTGATTTTTGATTCCATGTCACCAAATTCGCGACCATCCTTCTGTTGCAACTGAACAATCTTCTGTTGCATCGTGCGAATAATTTCAAGACCAGTGCGGTCTCCTACGTGAGCAAGGCGTGGATATTCATGTCCACCAAAGTTACGTTGTGAAATCTTTCCTGCTTTAGTGCGATCAAAGAGCGCGCCCCACATTTCAAGTTCCCAGATGCGATCTGGCGCCTCTTTGGCATGTAGTTCTGCCATGCGGAAATGGTTAAGGAATTTACCACCGCGCATGGTGTCGCGAAAGTGCACCATCCAGTTATCTTTATCATTCACATTACCCATAGATGCAGCTGCGCCACCTTCGGCCATCACTGTATGAGCTTTACCAAAGAGTGATTTACAGATAATTGCCACACTTAAGCCTGCTTCACGGGCTTCTACTGCAGCACGTAAACCAGCGCCGCCAGCACCAATAATAAGGACGTCGTACTTCTCTCTTTGGAGAGTTGAGTCGTTTGCAGTCATATCTGTCGGCATCCTTTAGAAGAAGTAGAAGTTTGTCCAGGCGCCAGTTGCTACTTGGCGAACGTAGATATCGGCAAATGCAACGCCAGCAAGTGAGTACCAGGCAAATTGTTGATGCTTGTGGTTAAGCGCTGAAACCCAAGTCCAGATCTTGTATCGAACTGGGTGCTTTGAGAAATGTTTCAAACGTCCGCCAACAGTGTGGCGACATGTGTGACATGACAATGAGTAGAACCAGAGAAGTGTGGAGCTCACTACGAGAACTAGTGAACCAACGCTCATATGTCCCCACTGACCTTCAACGCTCTTGAAAGAGATGATTGCGTCGTAGGTAAGAAATACATTGAAGACAAGACCTGCATAGAAGAACCAACGGTGTCCATTTTGCAAGATAAGTGGTGCGCGTGTTTCACCAGTGTATTTAGTGTGTGGTTCGGCAACTGCGCACGCAGGTGGTGATAGCCAGAAAGAGCGGTAGTACGCCTTGCGGTAGTAGTAACAAGTCATACGGAAACCAAGTGGGAAGATCAAAATAATTAGCGCTGGTGAAAGTGCGAAGTTAAAAATTTCAGCACTAACTGGTGTCCAGCCAAAGATTGTTGCTTCAGGCACGCACGCTTGCGATAAACACGGTGAATAGAAAGGCGAGATCAAATGATCTTTGTAGTAATTAGCACCCTCGAAAGCTCTAAAGGTTGCATAGATAACAAATGAGAAAAGAACTCCGAATGTAATTGCAGGTTCTAGCCACCACTTATCTGTACGCAGCGTGCGCTCTTTAATCTTCGCGCGCGTTGGAGAAAAAACTCCGGACATGTCTGCTCCCCTAGTTTCCCAATTGATGGGACGTTCTCATGAGAGAAGTGTGCGCTTACTGGCACAAAGTCGCTAGGCGGTAAGCCGCATATGGCTTATGAAGTCAGCCACAAATGGTGCATGAAATGCAAAACCCGCCCCAGTGCATGAGGCGGGTTCGGCTTTAAGCGCGGAGGACGTGGGATTTGAACCCACGAGGCTTTCACCTGCCGGTTTTCAAGACCGGTGCACTCGGCCGCTATGCGAGTCCTCCGTGGGAGAGATTACCCGAAAGTGGCCATCTTGAATAATTCAGTGAGCGATTACGCAGGAAGTTCGAGCAGCTGCTCGATGATGATTGCAACACCATCTTCTTCACAAGGTCTCGCAACTCCTTTTGCATATTTCACTCCATCGGGATGTCCATCAGACATCGCAAATGATCGACCGCACCATTCAAGCATTGAGAAGTCATTTGGATTGTCTCCAAATGAAACACAATCGGCTGCATCAATACCAAGTCGCGCCGCCATCTTTGCAAGTGTCATTCCCTTTGAAACACCGATAGCTGAAATTTCCAGAAGTGAATCATGTGGATTTGAATGTGTAACAGTTGCTATACCTGCTAACTCAACTGATGCAATAGCTAACATCTCATCTGATGTCATCTCTTGCTGCGAGCAGCGGGCGAGCAGCTTGAGCGATGGAGATGTAATGACTTCCTCAATGCGCTCAACTCCGATGTTATCTAAACCAACATCCCAGCGCGGAATATATATTTTTTCTCGGTGGAAATAATTATGAGATTCCACTGCAAATGAAATCTGCGGAATAGCTGCACGCAACCGCTTCACTGATTCCAAAATATCTTCCGGATCCATAAGCCACTGCTCAAGAACTTTATCGTTGTGCAGGTCATACAACATCGCACCATTACCGCATATTGCGCTACCTATACCGAAAGCTTCTTTAATCTCTGGCATCCAGCGTGGTGGGCGACCTGTGACAAAGAAGATTTCAATTCCCATGGAATGCGCTTTACGAAAAGCGTCGATGGTGCGTTGAGTGACGCTGCCATAGTGAGCGACGATGGTGCCGTCGAGATCTGATGCAATGAGCTTTGGGCGACGGGCAGATGCTTGAGAAAGACTCACACAACCTCAAATTTCTTCATGCCTAGAAATGGTTGCAGAGCACCAGGAACGTTCACTGTGCCATCTGCATTTTGGTGGTTCTCTAAAATTGCAACAATCATGCGAGGGATAGCAACCAAGGTGCCATTAAGAGTGGCAATTGCTTTGACTCCTTCAGAGTCTTTATAGCGAATATTCAGTCGTCGCCCTTGGAACTCTGTGCAATTAGATGTGCTTGTTACTTCCCGATAGGCGCCCTGAGTAGGAATCCACGCCTCGATATCAAATTTACGTGTCGCAGATGAGCCGAGATCACCTGATGCCACATCAATTACACGAAAAGGAATCTCCATGGCGGTCAAGAAATCCTTCTCCCATTGCAACAGCCGTTGATGTTCTGCTTGGGCATCTTCGGGCTTGCAGAATGTAAACATTTCAACTTTATCAAATTGATGCACGCGAATAATTCCGCGGGTGTCTTTTCCATATGTTCCAGCCTCACGACGGAAGCATGTTGAATATCCGGCGTAGCGAAGTGGCAATTTGTCAGCAGGCAAAGTTTCATCCATATGCATCGCTGCAAGTGGGACTTCAGATGTTCCTACTAAATAGACATCATCTTTCTCAATGCGATACACATTCTCTGCTGCCTGGCCAAGAAATCCTGTTCCCTCCATTGCAGCCGGGTTTACCAGAACTGGCGGAATAACAGGTGTGAAACCATTCTTTACTGCGCTCTGAATTGCGTAATTGACCAGTGCGAATTCCAATAGTGCGCCAACGCCTGTGAGGTAATAAGAACGTGAACCCGCAACTTTTGCACCGCGCTCGGTATCAATTGCACCAAGTAACTTACCTAGTTCAACGTGATCCTTTGGCTCAAAACCATCTTTGCCGAAATCGCGTGGTGTTCCAACATGCTCGATGAGAAGAAAATCTTCTTCCCCACCTATTGGTGCTTGGGTGTCTAATAAATTAGAAAGTTGCAAAAGTAGCTCTTTGGTCTGCTCTTCCACTTGAGCGCGCTTACTATCAGCCGCCTTTACTTTATCGGCCAACGCTTTTGCATTCTCGAGTAGCGCTGTTTTCTCATCACCTTTAGCCGCGCCAACGCTCTTGGAAAGAGTGTTCTGCTCTTGGCGTAGCGTTTCAAACTCTGTCACCGCAGCACGTTTCTTCTCATCGATCGCAAGAATTTGATCTACGAGTTCAACGCTTTCACCGCGCCCCTTTTGTGATGCCCGGACCACATCGGGGTGCTCGCGTAAGAATTTGATATCAATCATGCGCGCACCTCTCGTGGATAAGAACCTAAGAATCTAATGTCATCACAGATTTCGTGGAGCTCTTCCACGGATTTACCTACCGGCGCATCGTTGATATGGCCTTCGACATCAATAATGAAATGGTAGTGACCAAGCTCGCGACCCGTTGGACGTGACTGGATGAATGTCAGGTTTACATTGTGTTTCGCAAAGACCTGCAGGATTTCAAGGAGCGCTCCCGCATGGTCGATATCGATAAATACGGCGATTGAGGTGCGATCGTGGCCGGTCGGCTCTGGCATCCATCCGGGTTTTTGGGCAGCGATAAAGCGAGTGACGGCACCGGCGGTATCTCCAATATTTTCGGCAATCACTTCAAGGTTGAAATGTTCGGCCGCCGCACTTGATGCAATGGCGGCATCAATTTCCCCCTTACTTACTGCTTCGGCGGCGGCAGATGTTGATTGAGTAGGAACAATTTCTGCATGTGGGTAGTTCTTTGCAATGTATGCCCGACATTGCGCTTCTGCATGAGGGTGGGTGCCAATGCGCTTAATTTCTTTGGTACCTGGTTTAACCATCAGAGCAAAGGTCACAGCCAGCGTTACTTCTCTAGCAATTGTCAGTGGCTCTCCGGTTGCAAGTTCATCAAGGGTGCGAGCAACAACGCCTTCCACAGAATTCTCAATCGGAACCAGTGCATAGTCAGCTTTCCCGGAACGCACTGCATCAAGTGCGGCGGTGACATTGGCAAATGGGATTGTGATGTCGGACTTGCTGGTGATTGTTTTTAGTGCAGCTTCCGTAAAAGTTCCGACCGGCCCCAAATAGGCAAATGTATGGCTGTCTTGGGTGCTCACTGGTTAAGGATACCCGAGTACCTCACGTGCATGTGCCGGCTTATTGGTGATGAGAATGTCTACGCCTAATTTGTGGCACAACCGAATGTCCTCATCCTTATCAACAGTCCACACGTTGAGTGAGCGCCCTAGCGACTGAATCTTTTTCGCAATCACTGGGTCGGCACGTAACTCGTTCATTCCTGGTCCGATTGCAGCACTTGATGAAAACCGCGCTTGAAACCATGGCGTATTTTTATGCATAAGAAATGTTGCATTAATTGTTGAATCTAATCTGCGCATTTTCTCCACTGCCAGCCAACTAAATGACATGACAGAGACTGAAATTTTTGCGAGCGCTTTCTTTTCATGCAGTGCCGTGACTAACAACTCTTCCACGCGGTTGCCAGAAAAGACGGGGTGTTTGGTTTCCAAGAGCACGCCTTTTTTATTTGCGATTGCATAATCTAAGAAAGTATCGAGGGTCAGCACCTGCGGATATGCCCGGGATACCTCTTTATAAGTCATCTCGGCAATCAGGCCTCGGTTGCCGGCTCGTTCCAGCATCGACGCGTTATGCCACAAGATGGGCACTTCATCCTTGGTGATGCGCAGATCGCATTCGAAGCCGTCGGCACCTTGTTCAACTGCGCCTTCGTAGGCGGCCATGGTGAGTTCTGGAAAGTCGGCACTTGCACCACGATGCGCGTAGATGAGCATGAGACCGAGAGTAGCAAAGAGATTACTCTTACCCCATGACTCAGCTCTACTTCGCAACTGCTGCTCGTTCTGCGGTGGGTCTTGTCCGCAAGGGCAATGAAGATAGCGCTCTGACTTCGCCACAAGTTATTGCCGTCGCCGATGGAATGGGTGGACATGCAGCAGGAGAAGTTGCATCAAAGATTGCAATCTCTGCACTTGCTGAACTCACTTCGGTAATCACTCATCCAGATATTGATTCCGATTCTGCCGATGATCTATTTGGGCAATCACTTCACGCCATTGATAATGAGATAAAGAGTGCAGCAGATGAAAGTCCAGAGCTTTCAGGCATGGGAACTACTTTGACATCACTCTTTCTCTCCCACGAAAAGATTGCCTTGCTCCATATTGGGGACTCCCGCGCATATCGGTTGCGGGCAAACTCATTTGAGCAACTTTCACTCGATCACACAGTAATTCAGGAACTGCTTAGCCAGCGTGCGATTTCGGAGGCAGATATAGCTACCCATCCTCAGCGCTCTGTGCTCACCCAAGTACTTATGGGCGATGGCATCACACACGCACCTCTACTGATTCTCGAAGGAAAAGTTAAAGATCGCTATTTAGTATGTAGCGACGGGTTGAGCTCTGTCTTAACCGAGAAAGAGATTAAGTCATTGATTAAAGGGAAGAATCGCAAAGATGCTGTCGATGCTCTAGTCGATGCCACCTATATCAATGGCGCTCCCGACAATGTCACTGTCATTATCGCTGACCTGGTCGAGACAGATGAAGATAGTTCTGTTCAGAAGTTAGGCGCCGCACAATGATGAATTCGTTATTGGGTGCTCGCTACCTACTTGGTGAAATGATTGGCACCGGCGGAATGGCTGATGTTTATATTGCGCAAGATCAGCGCTTGTCACGAGAAGTTGCCATCAAAATCTTACGTAGCGACTTAGCAAAAGATCCGCTCTTTGTGGCTCGATTTAGAAAAGAAGCAAAAGCTGCCGCTGGTTTAAATCACCCGGCAATTGTTGCTGTCTATGACTCAGGTGAAGAACCTGCCCCGTATATCGTGATGGAACTTGTATCTGGGCACACTTTGCGCGATCTGATCCATGACGGTGAAAGACTTCCACTACAGCGCGCACTAGAGATTGCCGAAGGCGTTCTTGCTGGCCTTGAGTATTCACACGCGCGACAGATTGTTCATCGCGATATCAAGCCAGCAAATGTAATGATCACCGATAAAGGTGATGTGAAGGTGATGGACTTTGGAATTGCGCGTGCTATGGATGATCTCGGTGCCACTCTTACTAGTACCTGGAACGTTGTGGGAACTGCGCAATATCTTTCACCTGAGCAAGCTGTGGGTGAGCCGGCAGATTCACGAAGTGATATTTATTCGGCTGGATGCTTACTCTTTGAGCTACTTTCAGGCCAACCACCATTTACTGGAGAAACTCCAGTGTCAATTGCCTACCAACATGCTTCGAGTACCGCGCCACTTATTCGCACCATACAACCAGATCTTCCGGAAGGAATTGAAACAATTCTTGCCGTTGCGCTAGCGAAGAAGCCGATAGATCGATATCAAAGTGCACAAGAGATGCTCGATGATATTGCTCGAGTACGCGCGGGTGAGAAAGTATTAGCCAAGGTTGTTAGCCCGCCTGTATTTACTCGCAAGTCCGCACTTATCTACGGTGGCGCTTTCTTTGCCGCAATTGCGTTAGCTATTGGCGGTTATTTATATAGTGGGAGCTCAAATAAAAATCTTGCTCAAATTCCTAATGTGGTGGGCTTAAGTGAGGCGCAAGCTCGCGCCCTCTTGAGTCAATACACAATCACGATTAGGCGAGCTAATGACGGCGTTATTCCACGCGATCGAGTTGCCAGCCAAATTCCGCTAGCAACAATGAGCGCCCAAGCTGGTTCTGCAATCGTACTTACGATTTCAAAGGGTCCAGGAGAGGCGATAGTTCCTGATGATCTAATCGGCATGTCACTGATTGATGCGCGAGCAGCACTTACCGCTGTTGGTCTACTAGTTTCGCAAACTATTGCTGCGCCATCAGATGAACCACAGGGAACTGTGCTCGAGGTGACACCTGCGGTGGGCTCAGTTACCGATGCTGGCAGTGGAGTAATTCTCACAATTGCTAGTGGTGAAATTACCGTTCCAGATTTGATTGGTGTTGAAGCAATCCAAGCCAAGACTTCACTGATTCAAGCGGGATTCCTTATTAAAGAATTCTTTGATTTCGATCCTGCGCAACCAATCGGTGTTGTTATTCGACAAGCACCGGATGCGGAATCAACCCAAACAATTGGCAAGTCGGTCACAATTACGATTAACAAAGAACCTTAATTAGTTCTGCCAACTACTGGTGATAATCCAACTGCTCGCTTGGGTGCATCTGAATCACCACATGTGACCAACCAATTAGCTAACATCTGATGTCCGTGTTCGGTTAAGACTGATTCCGGGTGGAATTGCACGCCTTCAATCGGCAGACTCTTATGTCGAAGTGACATGACCACACCGGATTCAGTTGATCCGGTAATTTCTAATCCAGCAGGAACCGTATCTCGCTCTACTGCAAGTGAGTGATAGCGAGTTGCGGTAAATGGTGAAGGTAGATTAGTCAGAACTCCAGTTGCGTTATGAATAACTTCTGAAGTCTTTCCATGTAAAAGCTCTGGTGCACGAGAAACAGTGGCACCAAATGCTTCACCAATTGCTTGATGGCCGAGGCAAACTCCAAATAGCGGAATTGAATTCTCGGCGCAGTATTTGATCATCGCGATACTGACGCCAGCCTTATCGGGAGTGCCTGGTCCTGGGGAGATTAAAACCCCGTCATATCTAGCAGCTTCATCGGCTCTGACTTCATCGTTTCGAACAACGGTGCACTCTGCCCCCAATTGTGCGAGATATTGAACGAGGTTAAAGACGAACGAGTCGTAGTTATCGATGACGAGGATTCGAGCCATGGTCCTAATTGTGCTGTAACCTTGCCCTCATGCCAAAGTCGAAGTTGCGTAAGAAGGTCGCTGAGCAGCACGCTCACGAAGAACAGCACCACATTGAAGAAGAGTCACCACTGCTCGAGAGCCCTTCGTGGCTTGCCCCTGTGATGATTGCCAACTTCCTAATCGGCCTATTCTGGATTGTCATCTTCTATGTCAGTGAAACTCGCTACCCAATTCCAGGAATTGGCGCTTGGAACATGATTATTGGCTTTAGCTTTATCGCCGTTGGATTCTCGCTCGCAACTAAGTGGCGCTAAGTAAGAATCTTTAGAACACTTCTTCCATGGGCAAGAATGTTAAGCGTCAATTTCCTAAACCCTCTGAATTAGCTCCACTTCTTAAATTCTCACTACCTACTCTGCGCCGTAAGAAGCGTCGCTTAGAAAATGCATACACAATCTGGGATCTGCGCGAGATTGCAAAGAAGCGCACCCCAAAAGGTCCATTTGATTACACCGATGGGTCGGCCGAGAGTGAAGTAAGTCTAGAACGCGCTCGTCAAGCATTTGCCGATCTGGAATTTATTCCAAGTATTTTAAAAGATGTATCCACTGCAGATTTAACTCGCACCTCACTCGGGGAAAAATTCTCAATGCCGCTTGGTATTGCTCCGACTGGATTTACTCGCATGATGCAGACCGAAGGTGAAATTGCCGGAGCACGGGCTGCCGAAAAGTTTGGAATTCCTTTTACGCTCTCAACCCTTGGCACAACAACTATCGAAGATGTTGTTGCCGCAGCTCCTGGTGGTCGTAATTGGTTCCAGTTATATATGTGGAAAGATCGCGAAGGAAGCATGGCGCTGGTCGAGCGTGCACAACGTGCCGGCGTTAAAAACCTGATGCTCACAGTTGATGTTCCTGCCGCTGGACAAAGAATTCGTGATTACCGAAATGGACTTACTGTTCCACCACGCCTGACAGCTGGAACAGTAATTAACGCTATCCCCCGTCCAGCTTGGTGGATTAACTTTCTGACAACTCCCTCTATCGAATTTGCATCGATGAAGAATTGGGAAGGCACGGTAGGTGAACTCCTTGACTACATGTTCGACCCAACAATGACATGGGAAGACCTAGAGTGGATTCGCAAGCAGTGGAATGGAACCCTGACGGTAAAGGGAATTCAGAATCTTGATGATGCAAAAAAAGCGGCAGAGCTAGGAGCCGATGCAGTTCTGCTCTCTAACCATGGTGGCAGGCAGCTTGATCGCGCTCCAGTGATGCTCCACCTACTCAGTGATATTAAGAAGGAATTTAAGAAAGATTATGAGATTCATATTGATACCGGAATTATGCATGGGGCTGATGTTCTAGCAGCCGTCGCACTTGGTGCTCAATTTACCTATGTCGGCAGAGCTTATTTATATGGCCTTATGGCCGGTGGGCAAGATGGAGTCGAACGAGCACTGGAAATCATGCGCACGCAAATGGTTCGAAATATGAAGTTGCTGGGTGTGAATTCACTAGATGAGTTGACGCCTAAGCATGTGCGCTTCCTAAATCGCCAGTAACGATTACCCTTACGCTTATGACGTTTGCGCTGGCAGGAATCTCTTATCTCATTACTGCTTTCGCACTCATCTTTCTTACCGTGCGAGTGCGCCAATTGATTGCTCTTTATAAGAAGCAGCAACTAGATCCCACTCGCAGCAACAATAAATCTGCGCGGATTAATAACATGCTCAAAGAAGTTCTTGGACATACCAAAATGCTCAACTTCACAGCCACGGGCATCGCTCACTGGTTTGTGATGATTGGTTTTGGCGCCCTATTCGGAACTCTCATCACCGCATATGGACAAGTAATTAACCCTGACTTTGCACTTCCGATCATTGGCCACTTTGTTGGATACGAACTCTTCGCTGAACTCATTGCCGCCCTTACCGGCATTGGCATAGTCACACTCATCGGAGTCCGACAAGTAACTCGCTTTCGAAAGCGCAATCGATTTAGTGGATCGAATATGGGTAAGGCCTATTACATCGAAGCAACAATTCTTGGCATTGTCTTCTGTGTCATCGCACTCCGCGGTTTAGAAGGCGCACTTGCAAACGAAGAATCATGGAACTGGCACTATGCAATTTCCTGGCCAGCAGTTCTTGCCTTTAACTCTATGTCAGTTGCCTCACTAGAGAGCGCAATTGTTATTGTGGCAACTCTTAAGATTGTTATCTCAATGGCCTGGTTCATTGTGATTGCATCTGATTTCACCATGGGTATTGCCTGGCACAGATTTCTTGCCTTCTTTAACATTTACTACAAGCGCAATATTGATCAACCAGCACTCGGTGCGCTGCCGGAAATGCTCTCAAAAGGTAAGCCGGTTAACTTCGAAGACCCAGCAGAAGATGATGTATTTGGCCTAGGAACTCGCGCGGATATCTCTTGGAAGGGGTTGCTGGATATGACCAGCTGCACCGAATGTGGTCGTTGCCAATCGCAATGCCCTGCCTGGCATACCGATAAACCGCTTTCTCCTAAATTGTTAATCATGGCTATGCGCGATCACGCGATGTCAAAGGTGGTCGAGACTGAAAACATTGTGGGTGAGAACGCTCCCATTTCACTTGATGTCTTATGGTCCTGCACATCGTGTGGCGCATGTGTTGAAGAGTGCCCGGTCGATATCGAACATGTGGATCACATTGTAAATATGCGCCGCTTCCAAGTACTTGTTGAATCTGAATTTCCATCAGAGCTTGGCGGCACTTTCCGTAATCTTGAAAAAGCTGGCAACCCATGGGGTGCAAATAAGGCTGACCGTGAAAGTTGGATTGCAGAATGTGATTTCCCAGTCCGTGTTGTCAGTGGCGAACTGCCAGAGGAAGTTGAATATCTATTCTGGGTCGGCTGCGCTGGTGCATATGAAGAGAGAGCGAAGAAGACAACAAAAGCTGTCGCTGAACTATTACATATGGCCGGGGTTAACTTCGCCGTTCTAGGAAAGCGCGAGACCTGTACTGGAGATCCTGCGCGTCGTTCCGGTAATGAGTTCTTATATCAAATTCTTTCGCAAGAAAATATTGCCACCTTTAATGAGACATTCGGCGATCGATCAAAGGGTAAGAAGAAGGTTGTTGTCACCTGCCCACATTGCTTCACAACTATTGGACGAGATTATGCACAGAGTGGTTTTGAGCTCGAGATGCTCCACCACACACAGCTACTTAATACTTTGATTAAAGAAGGGCGGCTGAAGCCAAGTCCTCATAAATCAGAGAAGAAGCTGACTTACCACGATCCTTGTTACCTAGGTCGACACAACCAAATTTATGCACCACCTCGCGAACTGCTGGAGGCAAGTGGTTGCGATGTAGAAGAGATGCCACGTAATAAAGAGCGATCATTCTGCTGTGGCGGTGGCGGTGGTCGCATGTGGATGGAAGAAAAACTTGGAACTCGCATCAACTTAAACCGCGTTGATGAAGCAATCGACACTGGTGCGCAGGAAGTTGCTGTTGCGTGTCCATTCTGCCGAATCATGGTCGGTGACGGAATGGTTGCGCGTCAATCAGATGTTGAAGTTTTAGATGTTGCCCAGGTATTACTTAGAAGCGTGAAGGCCGCAGAGTAAGTAATACTTTCGTTACAACCGCACCTGCGATGAGGCCACCAAGGTGTGCGCGCCAATCTACGCCGCCAATAGTAAAACCCAGTGCAAAGTTCAGCGCAATAACAACGATGATGCTTTTAACTTCACCGTTCATACGCTTGCCAATGACAATGAAGGCTCCGAAGAGACCAAAGACCGCACCTGATGCTCCGATTGAATATCCGTTATAACCAAGGCTATATGCCGAAAGGAGTGAGCCTCCAGTGAGAGAAACAAAGAAAATAACGAGAAACTTTGTGCGTCCCATAAATTGCTCTATCGGTGTTCCGAGTGAGTGCAGCGCAAGCATGTTGAAAGCTAGGTGAATTGGGAGGGTATTTGAGTTATCGTGCACGAGAGCAACAGTGACAAGTCGATACCACTCGTTCGTTGATTTAAGTAATTCGATTCCGTAAAGCCCAAATGTGCCAATAATTCCGGAATCAAAGAGTTCATATAAATAAAATCCACAGATAATGGTGATTAGCGATATGACTGCCGAACGCGATTTCATGCGCTTGAGAAAAAGTATTACGCGATGGTGACGCTATTGATGACAACTGGCGTTACAGGCTTATCTTGCGCACCTGTTGGTGTTGCGCCAATCTTGTCTACGACAGCTTGTGAAGCCACATCTTTTACCTCACCGAAAATTGTGTGCTTGCGGTTAAGCCATGTTGTTGGCGCGACGGTAATAAAGAACTGTGAACCATTTGTTCCTGGTCCAGAGTTAGCCATTGCCAGGATGTATGGGCGATCGAATTGAAGCTCGCCATGGAATTCATCTGCGAATTGGTAACCAGGTCCACCGAAGCCTTGACCAAGTGGGTCTCCACCTTGAAGCATGAAGCCGGCGATGACGCGGTGAAAAATAGTGCCGTCGTATAAATTCTCATTAGATTTTTTGCCCGTGCGAGGGTCTGTCCACTCTTTGGCACCAGTTGCAAGACCAACAAAGTTTTCTACAGTCTTTGGTGCGTGGTTAGGAAATAGCTCGATGACGATGTCGCCGAGTGATGTATGAAGGGTTGCAGTGTTTGACATGTGGAGACCAGGGGAATCGAACCCCTAACCTCTGCCTTGCAAAGGCAGCGCTCTACCAATTGAGCTAGGTCCCCGTATTAGAACGGGTGGGCCCAGGTGGACTTGAACCACCGACCTCTTCCTTATCAGGGAAGCGCTCTAACCAGGCTGAGCTATGGGCCCGCTAGACGTACTTTCGTGCGTTTCGCAGAAGCGCAAGGTTACTTGAATATCATCAAGTAGCCAAAACGGCCCCCATAACTACAGGCGTGAACCCTACTACTTTTGCTCCGAAATCTCATCTTCGCTGTTGCGGGTCACAGATAGCAGGGTCACACCAATATCAAGGTTAACCAGACGAACTCCCATTGAATCGCGACCGGTTTGGCGCACTTCAGCTGCTGGGGTTCGCATTACCGTTCCAGCAGATGTGATTGCAAGAATTTCATCTTTATCTTCTAATACAAGTGCGGACACAAGTGTTCCGCGAGAATCTTCATCGATCTTTGCAGCTTTAATTCCAATGCCGCCACGGCCTTGTAATCGATACTCCTCGATCGGAGTCTTCTTTCCATAGCCACCATCGGTTGCGGTGAAGACAAATGCGCCTTGAGTTGACTGTGAATCAACGCGCGCCATCGTTAAGAGTTCATCACCTTCCCGGAATTTCATTCCAATCACACCTGATGTTGAACGTCCCATCGGGCGAAGAGAATCGTCATCGGTAGTAAAGCGAAGTGACATTGCTTTCTTAGAGACAAGTAAGAGTTCATCAGCGTTACGAACAAGTGAGGCAGAGACCACTTCGTCTCCAGGTTTCAATGAAATCGCAATGAGGCCACCTGTTCGAGGTGAATCGTATTCAGTCAGTGGCGTCTTCTTCACAAGTCCACCTTTTGTGGCAAGGACTAGGAATGGAGCTGCGTGGTAATCCTTAAAAGAAAGTACTTGTGCAATTTGTTCCTCTGGCTTAAATGCCATCAGGTTTGCCACATGTTGTCCGCGTGCATCGCGGCCGGCATCGGGCAGTTCGTGCACCTTTGCCCGATATACACGTCCTTGATTGGTAAAGAACAAGAGCCAATCGTGGGTAGAGGCAACAAAGAAATGATCAACAACATCATCTTGCTTTAGAGCTGCTCCTTTAACGCCGCGACCGCCTCTGCGCTGAGTCTTATAGAGGTCAGCACTAGTGCGCTTTGAATACCCGCCACGGGTAATGGTTACTACGACATCGTTATCTGGAATCAGATCCTCAGCCGAGAAATCACCTTCGCTTGCCACTATCTGAGTGCGGCGCTCATCACCATATTTAGTAATGACTTCAGTTAGCTCGCTCTTAATGATCTCGCGCTGCTTACTTTCTGATGCCAAGATTGCATTGAGTTCGATGATGTCAGCCATTAAGCCTTCGTACTCATCGTTAATCTTCTGGCGCTCAAGTGCTGCAATACGGCGCAACTGCATATCAAGAATTGCATTTGCCTGAATCTCATCAACATCAAGTAACTTCATCAAACCTGTGCGAGCTTCTTCCGGGGTCTTTGAGGCACGGATAAGAGCGATCACGGCATCGAGTGCATCGAGTGCCTTGAGATAACCCTTAAGAATGTGTGCACGTTTCTCTTTTTCAACCAAGCGGAATTTAGTACGACGCACAATCACTTCGACTTGATGCTCAATGTAATACTTAATGAATTCATCTAAACGCAGTGTGCGTGGAACGCCATCGACAAGTGCCAACATATTGGCGCCAAAAGTATCTTGTAGTTGAGTCTGCTTATATAAGTTATTCAAAATCACCTTTGGAATTGCCGAGCTCTGCAGCACAATAACCAGGCGCTGACCTAAACGCTCGTTTCCTTCATCGCGCACATCGGCAATTCCCTTAATCTTTCCATCCTTAACAAGTTCCGCAATTTTAAGCGCCAAGTTATCTGGGTTTACCTGATAAGGAAGTTCAGTAACAACTAAGCAGGTGCGCTTATTAATCTCTTCTACATTTACTACTGCGCGCATAGTGACCGAGCCACGGCCAGTGCGATAGGCATCTTCAATGCCGCCCCGACCAACAATCAGCGCCTTGGTTGGAAAATCTGGGCCTTTCACAACAGTGAGCAAGTGGTTAAGTAGATCTGGCGCCGGCATATCTGGATGTTCAAGTGAGTAAATAACTGCCTCGCCGATTTCGCGAAGATTATGCGGAGGAATGTTTGTCGCCATACCCACTGCAATACCGGCAGAACCATTAACTAATAGGTTAGGAAAACGGGCAGGTAATACATC
>JBILAM010000017.1:0-25572 GCA_044354225.1 Candidatus Planktophila sp. | reverse complement strand
GTGAAGATAAAACGCTTCATCTTTGGATTCCAACGACGAGTCTGGTGTCCGAAGTGGACTCCGCTGTCGAGGAGTTCGCGCATTGTTACAACTGCCATGACGGCACGCTCCTTCTTAGGTTTTTGTGCACAGCACAAGAACCTGCTCGGTTAATGTCTTAACTATTTGCTAAGACCGTCGCACCTACAACGCCGACCATGTCTTTCGACTAGGACCGAAGTGGCTTGTATTCCCTGCAATAGTCAGTTCATACATAGATGCTGAGATGTCACCAGTTTCGCAACTGGTGCGGGTCAAATCTTACCTGCCGCCAAGGGGTGCAAAATCCACCCAATTCAGCCTTGCCAACGTCTGACTCCCGCTAGAACCTGAGCTCTGGTGCTTTATAGGAAAAGGACCATTGCAAGTCTGGGCGCCGCGTTTCGGTGATTCGCACACTTTGTTTGCCCTCAGATAATGCCTTTCTCGGAATTATGAGTACCAGGTGCTCTGCGCGAATTATGGATTTACCTGCTGGCCCGTAGATCAGATCTGTTGATAGGAAGTTGTTTTCAGTCACAACGCACAACTCTTGGCCTTCAGTGAGAGTCTTTCCATCGGGTGTCTTTAGCGACACTTTGAGATCTCTAGCTGGTCGATGTAGCAAAGAAGCAAATATTGGAAGTCCTTGGAATTCGGCAAATTGAGCTCCGCATGCCTCTCTCGGTTCTGGCGATTCTCCAGCAAAAGAGTTTAGGTGCGTAATAAAATTTGGACCTGGAAAGAGAATTACCTTCTTTCTGGGTAGATTTCGAAGACCACTCAAGACTGCAATGTTGGTAATTCTTGTTCCGGATTCGTAGGAGTTTTCTTGGGAAATTGAAGTTCCAAATCCAACATCAACTAGATTCTCACGCAGTAATCCGATTGCATGAAATGGCGCAATCATCAAATTATCCACCGCACTTGCATACTTACCATTAGTCCAAGAAATAACCCCTGCGCCCACAGTTGCGCCATCTCTTGAGGCGTAGGGACTCTCAGGATTTTCCCGATGTAGATTTTGATATTTGCCAACTAGGTAGCGGGTATTAGTTGATGCCAAATAATCTGCATGGCCCTGAGATGCTTTCGAGAGGCGTTCATTTTCTTTGACGGGGTTGACCCCAGAACTAACCCGGTAAGAATTCAATGTGGAAAGCCAATCAACCTCTCTATTCGGAACCCCAGTTACGCTTCCTAAGTACCCAATTAGCCCATACATAATGAAACCGCCTATGGATAATAGCGATAGGGCTATCAGAATTCTCGTTCGGCTTCTCATTCTTTCTTAACCGAATTTCATGCCTAAATTTATGCACTGCCCATAATTCGATTTTTCCAGTGCGAATCATAGCGAGCGCACAAAGGCAACTCTTACCCTTCCTTTGAAATTTGGGTTTGTAAAGGTAAGAACGAACTTATAAATCCCATCTTCTGGAACTCCGAATTCATTAATTTGAGTTCTAGAAGACATTGAATATTGCTGAACCAGGCGTGGTACATCTTCATCAATCTTAAAGATTTCAATTTTGCCTGCCTCGCCCATGATTGGGTCAGGGTTGTCGGTAATCTCTTGAATAATCCAGCCTTGTTTGAGTTCGAAGGTGTAGGAAATCGTCGAACCTTCCTTGCTTGATGCATTGATATCCCGATACCCAGCTTGAGGAAGCGGCAAAAAATCAGGACTAGAACTCTCTTGGTTAAAGGAGAGTGAATTACCTGCAGGAAAGGTATTACTTGATTTTGTTGTGCCAGCTATCTGAAGCAAAAGAAAAGTCGAGAAGGCAAGAGCTAGGATTCCCAAGGCTATGAAAGAAATCCGCTTGATTCTCTGATATTTAACCTTCGAGATAACCAAGTCTGCGAGAGAATCATTTTCGACAATGTTGATGCCAAGGCGCTCAAATTCGCGACGGATTAAAGGATCAATGTTTCTCATTTGACATCCTCCTCCTCTATTTGGCCCATGAAAATCTCTTTTGTGGTTTTTGCCTCGAGCGCTGTTCGGTCTCGCTTTAGAATCTCAGGTAAGAATTCAGCTCGTTCAGCAACAGCGGCTTTTCCTCTTGCTAAATGCGATGCCACTGTTCCGGCTGGAATCTGCAAGACCTCTGCAACATCTTTCAATGTGTATCCATATACATAGTGAAGAAGTAGTACCGCTCTCTGCATTGGGGTCAGTGATTTGATCGCACTTTGAACCATGAGGCTATCGAGGATCGAATCCGAGTCCTCATCGACCGAAGCTCCGGAAAAGGCCTCTAGGTACTCAACCTCATTCTCGTTTCTCTTTCGATTCCACTTGCGACGCATATCTGTATGGCGACTAATGATGACTCGAATTGTGTAAGCCTCAAGGTTTTCGTGGCTCTTGATTTTATCCCAGCGCTTAAATACATCGGCTAGGGCTTCTTGAAGAACATCTTCAGCAATTTGTGAGTCAAAACAGATTCCACGGGCAGCTGCGATGAACATTTTCTGGCGCGTTAATAGCCACAGAGAGAACTCTTCTTCACTTCTCTTTGTCAACGCACAAGCCGGTCGATGAGCATCCGATGAGGTTACTCGCGACCTAGCCCTGAAAGAAGAGCAAAAGAATGAATTCAAAAACTCTCTTTTCACCTCAAATCTGCAGCTCTAGTTATCACCCGTTTCTCTTCTTGGAACTCGCCCGGTGCTGCATGGCCGCTCGCCAGAGGCCGGCAAAGAAAGAGCCAATGGTGCGAATAAGAGGCTGGATCAGCAGCCTGTAAATGACACCTGCCTTCATCAAGATGGTCAGTGCACGGCTAACCACCCGAGGAAGAATCATGACCGACTGGATTGCGATTCTTAGCGCACCAGAGATCAGGGTAATCATGATCTTGAGCATGACATTTACTATGCCTAAATTTCTTTCCGCTCCCATGAAACCCTCACCGGATATTGCTTCGATATTTGTTCATTATTTCTTGATTTCTTTCCCTGGCCCGACTGCATAAATTCGCCTCAGTCCTGCGGTTACCTGTGTATTACCTCACCGCCTACGAAGGGACTCACCATGAGCTGCACCCACGGAAGAACTGAATCTAGTTGCATTTATTGTGCGACAGAAAAAACTCATAACATGGTCGCAAAACAGGCGGCTGAGCAAACCAATTTCATCAATGAACAGCGCGGTAAGGCCAATCTTCGCGAGACTGCAGAGACTGTCAGGGACACGATGAGACACGAATATTTGAGATTTGTTCGTGAAGGAAAGAATAAGATGATAAATCTTGGAAATGGCGATATCAAGATCGACCAGGAAGACATTGAATTGTATTGGATCGAATATCGTGAGATGCAGTTTACAAGTATCGAAAATACTCGGGCACAAATTGAAATCATCCGTACCGGTCTATTTGAGCAGTTAGCTGTGAAATCAAGAGAAATTGGCTCAGGATTATCGATTCCAAATTTTGCCGCAGCCGCACTGCCACTATTCTTTTTCTTATTTCTCGGTCTCCCTAACTTTTCTCTAATTGCACTTCTCTGCTTCGTCATCGGCCTCGCAATAGAGGCTGGGCGCTCGATTGCGGCTAACGGCATCCCTTCAGAGTCAAATCAATGGCTATCTTTGGGGCTAACTAGTTTCCCGGGTGCCGTGCTTGGTTACTTCGTGGGAGCGCAAGATCTGCTGGCCGCAATATATTGCCTGGTAATTATTCTTGGGATTAGAAAACTAAAGAAATTTGCCATCAAAATGAATCCTAAATGTAAATCTATTCTTGGCGAGATTGCTCAGACTGAAAGCCAACTCAATGAACTTCCATCTCACGATTTACTCACAGCAGTTCGACGACTTGGCTAGTTGGATTCACCCTTAAGCGCGAGGATGAGCCTGCTTAAAGGCTTTCTGCAATCTTTCGGTCGATACATGGGTGTAGATCTGGGTGGTGGCAAGGGATGCATGGCCCAATATCTCTTGCACAGTACGAAGATCTGCCCCACCTTCAAGTAGATGCGTTGCAGCTGAATGGCGCAGTGCATGGGGACCCATTCGCTCAACTCCTTCTAGCGCTGAGAGTGCTTCATAGACAACGGTGCGAACTGTGCGCTGGTCGATGCGCCCGCCGCGAGCACCTAAGAAGACCGCTTTGGCAGAACCACTTCTGGCAATTTCCGCTCTGCCATTTTTTAACCAATCAGCTAACGCCTTCATTGCTGGATTACCCAGCGGAATCGTGCGCTGCCTATCGCCTTTACCAATTACTCGTATCGTGTTGCGCTGATAATCGATATCGCCAAGGTCTAGGCCGCAGAGTTCAGATACGCGCGCCCCAGATGCATAGAGCACTTCGACGATCGCGCAATCACGCTTTGCTAGCGGGCTCTCTTCTTCGGCCACGCGCGTGGCAAGTGAATCCATGGCAGTACTGGCATCACTAACAGTAAGCACATCCGGCAGCGTGCGATGACCTTTCGGTGTAGCAAGGGTTGCCCCTACATCTTTACTTAAGTAACCCTTTTTAGCAGCCCACTTGGTGAAGAGACGGATCGAGACCGCTCTACGTGAGAGAGTTGTGCGCGCACCGCCAGTTACTTGTTGGGTTGCCAGCCATGAACGAATGTTTGCAATCGTTACCACAGAAATATCTTCCACGCCTTGGCTAGCAAGGCTTTCAGTGAAACTAGTGAGATCCCCTAGATATGCACGAATAGTGTGAGCTGAAAGGTTGCGCTCTTTTTCGAGATGGGCACTGTATTGCGCCAAGATTTTCTCGAAGTCAGACATAGATTAAGAATATCTCCAGTAGTCACGATATCCCGGTCATAAACCGATGCGCATAAGCAACATTTGGACTACCGTGTGAAGGTGCGAATCCGGGTTTCTGAGTCAGTCTCTGTTCCATCGATTTCTCGCAGCGCTGACGGCTCAGCCGAACTCCTTATCAATACCGAACTCTCCTATGAAGATATCAAGGCATTTATTGGAGACTTACTCACCGATGATGAGTATCTGACTTTCTACACCTTATGGGCTGATGATTTATCTAAGCGAGAATTTATCCCGATTGAGGGAAGTACCGACTTCTTTATTAAGAGTCGGCTGTAACTAACGCTTATCTAGCGCGCCTAAGACAATCAGCAAGGTTTCTGGAGAAACTTCTAAAACTTCACATAGGGGTGCAATCACATCAATTGATGGCCGGCGATCATGTCGGAAATAACGCGAGATAGTGCCACGATCTAGCCCCACCAGATTGGCAAATTCTTCATAACTGCGAATATCTAATTTGGTAAGTCTTTGGGCGAGCCACTCAGAAGATTCCGTCTTGGTATATCTCCTACTGAGCGTTCTAGTCATGGGTAAAAAGTACAGGAGGTAGCCGAAATTTCTACTCCGACTTGCGACCCTGACGCAGTAGACCAAAGGTGAGCGCATCTTCTAGCGCCATAGCGGAGGCGGCAATCACGTTTTCGTGCACACCCACGGTATTCCACTCACCCTTTCCATCTGAAGTTTCAATCAGAACGCGAGTGACTGCCCCCGTGCCCAGGCGACCTTCCAGGATGCGCACTTTGTAGTCGGTCAGTTCAAGTGCGGAAAGTTCTGGATAGAGCTGATTGAGTCCCTCGCGTAGCGCATTATCAAATGCGTTCACCGGTCCGTTACCAGCTCCACTACATGTGATCTCTTTACCTTGGGCAGTAACTGTTACCTCTGCCTTTGTCACAATTACATTCTTAGCTCCACGTTCAGTTGTCGTGAGCCAGTGATCGATAGTGAAAAATGATGGGCGCTTGCCGGTTGCCTCTTCCCGAAGCAAGAGTTCAAATGAGGCATCGGCTGCCTCAAAGGTGAAGCCGCGAGCTTCCATCTCTTTTACTCGATCAACAACTCGACCAATGAGTTCGCGATCTCCATTTAGATCAACTCCAAGTTCCATGGATTTCAATTCAACTGAAGCACGGCCTGCCATATCGGAGACCAACATCCGCATATCGTTTCCGACTGATTCCGGATCTTCATGTTGATACAAGCTAGGGTCAACTTTAATGGCAGAGGCGTGTAGGCCGGCCTTATGTGCAAAGGCTGAGACACCGGTATATGGCTGGCGCGGTGATGGCGAAATATTTGTTACTTCAGCAACTGCATGAGAGATGCGAAATGCCTCACGAAGTGCGTTCTGTGGCAGAACTTCCTTCTTCTTCTTCAACTCAAAGTTGGCGATAATTGTCACAAGATCAGCATTACCTGTGCGCTCACCATAACCATTGAGCGTTCCCTGGACATGGGTAGCACCTGCGGCAACTGCCGCCATTGAATTAGCAACTGCGCAACCGGTGTCATTGTGGCAATGGATACCAAGTCGAGCAGAGGATGCACCAAGGATGTCGTGTACAACATCTGCAATTTCATCAGGGAGCATGCCACCGTTGGTATCACAGAGTGCAATAACATCTGCTCCAGCTTCAGCTGCCACCCGAACTACCTCAAGTGCATAGGCGCGATTAGCACGATACCCATCAAAGAAGTGTTCGGCATCAAGGAAAACTCGCTGACCCTCTTGACGTAGATGGCTCACAGAATCGCGAATCATCTCTAAGTTTTCATCCAGCGTTGTCTTCAGTGCTAGCTCAACATGTCGATCATATGACTTCGCCACCAGCGTTACAGCAGGTGCACCTGAATCACGAAGTGCGCCAAGTAGCACGTCATCTGCTGCCTTCACATTTGGGCGACGGGTGGCACCGAATGCCACAAAGGTTGCGTTCTTAAGTTTTAGCTCTTTTTTGGCCAGAGCGAAGAATTCAGTATCTTTTGGGTTGGCACCTGGCCATCCGCCTTCGATAAAGCCAACACCGAGATCATCGAGGTGGCGGGCAATAGTGAGTTTGTCGTGAACTGAAAGGTTTAAGCCTTCTTGCTGTGCACCATCTCGCAGGGTGGTGTCATAGATATGAAAGGCATCGCTGGCGCTCACAACGCAACCTTCTGCATCCAACCGTGCTTATCTTCGATAGTGCCATGCTGGATTGCTAATAGATGATTACGAATCTGCATCGTGATTGCGCCAGGTTCGCCGTCGCCAGTTACCCAGGTGCCCATCGCAGATTTCGCTTGGCCAACCGGTGAAACAACAGCTGCTGTGCCGCAGGCAAAGATTTCGGTAATTTCACCAGAAGTCACACCATCTCGCCAGTCATCGATAGAGAGCATGACTTCAGCTGTCTTATATCCAAGATCTTTTGCGACAGAGAGAATTGAGTCACGAGTAATTCCAGGTAGTAACGTTCCGGTGAGTTGTGGAGTAAACACAGTGGTATCGGCGCCTTTACCTTTAACAAAGTAAAGGTTCATGCCGCCCATCTCTTCCACCCATTTACGTTCCTTGGCATCAATCCAAACAACTTGATCGCAACCTTCTTTTGCGGCAGCTTTCTGTGCAATCAGTGACGCTGCGTAGTTACCACCACACTTGGCTTCACCGGTGCCGCCTTGAACTGCGCGAACATATTCAGTGGAGATCCAGACCGAGACTGCCTTAGATGGATCAAAGTAAGCCCCTGCTGGAGTTGCAATAAGCAGGTAGGTGGCCTTATTTGCTGGTCTCACACCAAGTCCAACTTCAGTTGCAATCATAAATGGGCGAATATAAAGAGCTTCACCGATTTTCCCGGGAGTCCAGCCAGCATCTTGCTTCACAAGTGTGTGAATAGTTTCGAGAAATAACTCTTCTGGCATTTCCGGAAGTGCTAGACGATTGGCAGATTTAGCAAAGCGTCGAGCATTAGCTTCCGGGCGAAAGAGTGCAATACCGCCATCTGGTTGGCGATAAGCCTTCATGCCTTCAAAGATTTCCTGTCCGTAATGAAAGACTGCAGTTGCCGGATCGAGCGTAATTGGGCCGTAAGGCTTGAGCTCTGGCTCTTGCCATCCCCCACTTTCAGTCCACTCACATACGACCATATGGTCGGTGTAATACTTTCCAAAACCACAGTTGGCGACTTTTTCTTCGCGCTCTGCCGCAGGAACAGCATGTGGATTGAGATTGATTTTCATTTACTTCACCAGTGCTGCTAGCGCTGAACCGACTTCAGTGGTGCTGCGCTTGGTAGTTCCGCGAGATGCTAAATCGGTAGCGACCGCCTTTTCCACATCGCGCGCGGCATCATGGAGCTTTAAGTGATCGAGCATCATGGAAATCGACATCACTGTCGCTGTTGGGTCAGCTAAGTTCTTACCTGCGATATCAGGTGCTGAGCCGTGCACAGGTTCAAACATTGATGGGAATTGACCCGTTGGGTTGATATTGCCAGAGGCGGCAAGGCCGATACCACCACAGATTGCAGCTGCGATATCGGTCAAGATATCTCCGAAGAGATTATCTGTGACAACGACATCAAAGCGCTCTGGGTTGGTAACAAAGAACATGGAAGCTGCATCAACGTGTAAATAATCGGTAGTCACTGTTGGAAATTCTTTTGCTACTTCATTAAATGTGCGAGTCCAGAGACTGCCAGAACGAGTCAGCACATTGTTCTTATGAACAAGGGTGAGCTTCTTACGTTCACGGTTGGCGGCGCGAGCAAAAGCATCACGAATCACACGCTCGGCGCCACGACGAGTATTAAGTGACTCTTCGGTTGCAATCTCAAAAGGTGTGCCCTCGGCAAGAAATCCACCAGAACCAGCATATGGTCCTTCGGTACCTTCGCGAACGACTATGAAATCGATAGGAGCCTTGGTAGCAAGTGGACCTGTGACGCCAGGCATTAATTTGGCCGGACGCAAGTTGATGTAATGATCAAATGCGAATCTGAGTTTAAGCAGAAGTCCGCGCTCGAGAATTCCGCTAGGAACAGTGGGATCTCCTACTGCTCCAAGCAAGATGACATCTGATTTAGCAAGCTCTGCCAGAACTGAATCTGGAAGTACTTCACCGGTGCGATGCCAATATCCGGCACCTAAGTCATAGTGCGTCTTATTGACGATAAGGTCGTATTTGGCAGCAATGACATCAAGGACTTTAAGTCCTTCACCGACTACCTCGACACCGATTCCATCGCCGGCAATAACTGCAAGATTAATTGTGCGTGACATTAGTTCACCAACGTAACTGATCGGACTATCTCGGCGCCAGTCTCTTTCTTCACGGCTTCAGCAACCGCATCAGAGACAGCAGAATCAACGGTCAGTGCCATGAGTGCACTACCGCCAGCAGTTATGCGGGCAACCTGCATGCCAGCAATATTTATCTTCGCACTTCCTAGCGCGTTACCCACCGCGCCAACTACTCCCGGCTTATCTGCATAACGCAAGAAAAGTAGGTTTTCAGTTGGTGGCAGATCTAGGTCAAAACCATCGATAGCAATGATTTTCTCCACTTTTCGGATACCCATAAGCGTTCCATCCACGGTAATTGATTTACCGTTGTTGAGCGCTGCGCGTAGCGAAATCATGCTGCGATATTCCGGGCTATCTGGTGTTGTTGTCACAGATGAAGTGACCCCACGCTCTACAGCCAACCCTGGTGCATTGACGTAGGTAACATCTTCAGCACCTGATGCAACGAGGGCTCCCTTAAGAGCGCTGATTGCAAGGATAGAAGAATCATGACCGGAGATATCGCCTTTAACGATGATCTCCATTGATACCGGAGTCTCACCGGCTATAGCTGTTGCCAGCTGCGCCATCTTCTCCACAAGTGGAAGTGATGGACGAATCTCATCGTGGATTGCTCCACCCTTAACGTTTACCGCATCAGGAACTAGTTCACCAGCAAGTGCTTTACGCACTGAAACGGCAACTGCAATTCCGGCACGCTCTTGCGCCTCATCAGTAGATGCGCCAAGGTGCGGAGTTGCAACAACTTGATCAAGTTGGAATAACGGAGAGTCAGTACATGGCTCGGTGACATAGACATCAAGTCCAGCACCTGCCACCCGACCTTCAACGATTGCATCATAAAGAGCGCTCTCATCAAGTACTCCACCGCGGGCAGCGTTGATAATACGAACTTCCTTCTTTACCTTCTTCAGCGCTTCCACACCGATGAGGTTGGCAGTCTCTTTTGTCTTAGGAAGGTGAATGGTTATGAAATCACTTCGCTTAAGAAGTTCATCAAGTTCTACAAGTTCTACACCTAACTGCGCCGCCTTTGCTGGCTGCAGGTAAGGATCAAAGGCGATGATGTTCATGCCAAATGCCTGCATGCGATGGGCAACAAGTTGTCCAATCCGACCAAAACCAACTACACCAAGAGTTTTTTCGAAGAGTTCAGCTCCGGTGTACTTAGAACGTGCCCACTTGCCATTGCGAAGTGCAGCATGAGCAGGTGAGATAAAACGAGCAGAGGCAAGCAATAATGAAATTGCAAGTTCGGCCGCGGAGACAATATTTGAAGTTGGTGCGTTAACAACCATGACTCCTGCAGCAGTTGCTGCTGGAATATCAACGTTATCAAGACCAACACCTGCGCGAGCAATAACTTTAAGACCCTTGGCTGCCGTAATTGCCTCTGTATCCATCTTGGTCGCAGAGCGAATTAGCACTGCGTCAACTCCGGTACCCAGTGCTGCAAGAAGTTCTGCGCGGTTTGCACCGTCGCAATTGCGAACTTCAAAGTCAGGTCCTAGGGCATCCAGTGTTGCAGCGCTAAGTTCTTCAGCAATTAATACAACGGGTTTAGCCACGCGCAGCACTTCCCTCTTTGTAATCATCCTTATTTGAGCTCTTGATCCAGGTGAACATCTTGCGAAGTTCGCGTCCTACATTTTCAATGATGTGGGTTTCACCCTTGGCACGTAGCGCCTTGAATTCAACTGCACCTGCTTCTTGATCATCAATAAAGCGCTTAGCAAATGCACCAGATTGAATTTCAGAAAGGATTGTCTTCATATTCTCTTTCACGCGTGGATCAATAACACGTGGTCCTGAGACATAGTCACCGAATTCAGCGGTATCTGAAACAGACCAACGCTGCTTTGCGATTCCACCTTCATACATAAGGTCAACAATGAGCTTGAGTTCGTGCAGGCACTCGAAGTATGCAACCTCTGGCTGGTATCCAGCTTCAACGAGAGTTTCAAAGCCATACATCACTAACTGGGAAGCGCCACCGCAGAGAACTGCCTGCTCACCGAATAGATCTGTCTCGGTCTCTTCAGTGAAGGTTGTAAGAATTCCACCGGCACGAAGTCCGCCAATTGCCTTTGCATAAGAAAGTGTGAGCGGCCAGGCGTTGCCGGTTGGATCTTGTTCTACTGCAACGATGACAGGAACTCCGCGGCCTGCTGCATATTCGCGGCGCACTAAGTGACCTGGTCCCTTTGGAGCGACCATGCAGACATCTATATCTGCAGTTGGCTTGATGTAACCGAAACGAATATTAAATCCGTGGCCAAAGAAGAGCGCATCGCCCTTCTTTAGATTTGGCAAAATTGATTCTGTGTAGATATGGCGCTGCACGTGATCTGGTGCCAGGAGCATGATGACAGTCGCTTCCTTAACCGCTTCGGCAACGCTAACAACGCGCAAGCCCTCTGCCTCTGCCTTTGCGCGAGATGGTGAACCCTCTTTAAGACCAACGCGAACATCAACACCTGAGTCGCGAAGGTTTAAGGCATGTGCGTGGCCTTGTGAGCCGTAACCGATGATCGCGACCTTGCGACCTTGGATGATTGCTAGATCTGCATCGTCTTCGTGATACATCGTTGCCACGGTATTTCTCCTTTAGTAGTTTCTTGCTTAGTTTTGATAGTCGGGTTGGGTACTGATTACTTCTGATTTGCTGCCGGTTAAGACTTCCTTAATTGATATCACGCTAATTAACTTATCGAGTTGGGCGATCACCTGCTCGAGTGAGTGACCTTCTACCCCAACGACGATAACCATCTTTGAGATTGTTGGGTCTTGGGTTGGTCCCACATTGAGTGAATCAATATTGAAGGCACGACGTGAGAATAGTCCAGCTACGCGAGCCAAAACTCCAGGGGAGTTTTCAACGAGAACTTCCAGCGTGTGCTGGCGACGCGGTGCTGTAGTCATTAGAGCTCCTGTGAATCCCAGTCGGGCGCGGTGGCGCGAGCAATCATGATCTCGTCATTAGATGTTCCAGCTGCAACCATCGGCCAGACCATCGCATCACGGTGAACTCGGAAATCAACGACAACTGGTTGATCATTGATAGACATCGCCTTTTCAATGGTCTTATCAAGATCTTCCGGGCGGTCGCAGGCAAGTCCCACGCAACCCATAGATTCTGCCAACATCGGAAAGTTAGGAACGCGCTTTGATTCAAGTGATGTATTTGAGTAACGGCTGTCATAGAACAGGGTCTGCCACTGACGGACCATGCCAAGAGATTCATTGTTAATGATGGCAACCTTGATTGGAATGTTATTTAGTGCGCAAGTCACCAGCTCTTGATTAGTCATCTGGAAACAACCATCACCATCGATAGCCCAGACAGTTGTATCAGGTGCGGCAACTTTTGCGCCCATGGCAGCAGGAACGCCATAGCCCATCGTTCCGGCGCCGCCAGAGTTAAGCCAGGTGCGTGGATGTTCGTAAGAGATAAATTGTGAAGCCCACATCTGGTGTTGACCAACACCAGCGGTGAAAATGGTGTCGGTGCCAGAAATTTGTCCAAGGCGTTGGATAACTAGTTGTGGTGAAAGAGAACCATCTTCTGGAACATCAAAGCCCAGTGGATAGGTTGATTTCAATGAGTTCATCTGGCGTAGCCAGGCAGTGAGATCTGGTTTGTTCTTAGCAAGTGCTGCCTTCAACGCTGGAACAAGCGCCGCCATTGTCTCTCGGATGTCGCCTACAACGGCCACATCAGCATGACGGTTCTTACCAATTTCAGCCGGGTCGATATCTGCATGCAGAATCTTGGCGTTCGGTGCAAAGGTAGAGAGCTTGCCAGTTACGCGATCATCAAAGCGAGCACCTAAAGTAATTAGTAGATCAGCCTTTTGTAGCGCAGTTACTGCCGCAACTGTTCCATGCATTCCAGGCATACCCATATGTAAAGGATGTGAATCAGGAAAAGCTCCACGCGCCATCAAAGTTGTCACAACCGGTGCACCAAGAAGTTCAACAAGTGCGCGAAGTTCAGCAGCAGCATTTGCCTTGATTACTCCCCCGCCCACATAGAAGACTGGCTTGGAAGATTGCGCGATGAGCGCTGCGGCATCGGTGATTGCCTGCGCGTTCGGTGTTGACTGTGGCTTGTAACCAGCTAAATTAATGGAAGTTGGCCAATTAAAAGTTGTCATCTTCTGCAGCGCATCTTTAGCAATATCGACAAGAACTGGGCCCGGACGGCCTGTTGTTGCTATGTGGAAGGCTTCGGCGATAGCGCCAGGAATTTCGGCAGGGTCGGTAATCAAGTAGTTATGTTTAGTAAATGGCATTGTGATGCCGCGGATATCTGCTTCTTGAAAAGCATCAGTTCCAATTGCAGCAGATGGCACCTGGCCGGTAATGGCAACAAGTGGCACCGAGTCCATCGAAGCATCCATCAATGGCGTTACTAGGTTTGTCGCACCTGGTCCTGAAGTTGCAATACAAACTCCGGCGCGACCAGAAACTTGGGCATATCCAGTTGCAGCATGGCCCGCACCTTGCTCATGGCGAACAAGAATGTGGCGAATTGTTGAATCATAAATTGGATCGTAAGCAGGAAGAATGGCACCCCCAGGAAGTCCGAACATAACTTCAACGCCAGCAGCTTCCAGGCTTTTCACAAGCGCAGTTGCTCCAGTCATCGCTGTGCCGTTTGCGGTTGGAACATGTGTGGCCATCTTCGTACTCCTTTCCCTGATCTCATCGTGCTTAATCTTGTTAAATGAAAAAACCCTCAGATATCTGAGGGCGCGTGATACGTGAAGGCACGCGCTATCGAATCACCACCACTGAAATAACTGACGAACGCTGTGCTTGCATGCGCTTATTATCCAACGCGGGTGCCGTGTGAGTCAAGAGGTGAGATGCAGGTCTCAATTTATGAGACACCTGCTGGACGGGCACTGAAATTAATCGCAGACCGCGCCCTTGGATGCCGACCCAACAAGCTTTGAATACTTAGCAAGCACGCCGCGGGTGTACTTATGGGGCAGTGGTTTCCACCCTACTTTGCGAGCTTCCAGTTCTGCCGCATCGACCAGTAAATCAAGTTTGCGAGTAGCGATATCAATACGAATCAGATCGCCATCTTTAATAAATGCAATCGGTCCCCCATCAACTGCTTCCGGTGCGATGTGACCCACACACAGACCTGTGGAGCCGCCAGAGAAACGACCGTCAGTAAGCAAGAGTGTTTTCTTACCAAGACCAGCACCTTTGATCGCGCCGGTGATCATCAACATCTCGCGCATACCTGGTCCACCCTTAGGACCTTCGTAACGGATAACAACTACATCACCTTCTTTAATTGTTCCGTTTTCAAGTGCTTCCATCGCCAATTGTTCGCGTTCAAAGACACGAGCAGGACCTTCAAATTTTTCAACGCCAATACCGGCTGTCTTACTGACCGCACCTTCTGGGGCAAGTGAGCCATCAAGAATTGTGATTCCCACATCTGTGGAAAGTGGCTTATCAATAGCACGCAATACCTCGCCATCGGCTAGCGGCGGATTGATATCAGCTAAGTTCTCAGCCATGGTCTTGCCGGTAACCGTTAAGCAATCTCCATGTAAGTAACCAGCATCGAGTAAGACGCGCAAGACAACCGGGATTCCACCCACACGGTCAATATCGGTCATGACAAATTTTCCAAATGGCTTTAGGTCTCCAATAAGTGGAACCTTTGAGCCAATCCGATGGAAATCTTCCAGAGTGAGGTCAACTTCAGCCTCGTGGGCAATGGCAAGCAAGTGCAACACGGCATTGGTCGAGCCGCCGAGTGCCATCAAGATTGTGATGGCGTTTTCAAAAGCCTTCTTCGTCAAGATATCGCGAGTTGTGATTCCCTTGGCAATCAAATTCACAACTGCCGCACCAGATTGTTCGGCAAATGCATCGCGACGACGATCTACCGCAGGAGGCGCCGCAGATCCTGGAAGTGCTAACCCAATTGCTTCGGCAATACTTGCCATCGTGTTTGCGGTAAACATTCCGCCACAAGCTCCCTCACCGGGACAGATGGCCTTTTCAATTTGGTCTACTCGATCTTGGGTAATTAATCCACGAGCACAAGCACCTACTGCTTCAAATGCATCGATGATGGTGACATCTTTACCATCAACCTGACCAGGAAGAGTAGAACCGGCATAGACAAAAACTGATGCCACATCAAGGCGAGCCGCCGCCATCATCATGCCAGGAAGTGATTTATCGCAGCCAGCAAATGTCACCATTCCATCGAGGCGCTCTGCTTGCATCACAGTTTCTACTGAATCTGCGATTACCTCACGCGAAACGAGTGAGAAATGCATACCTTCATGGCCCATTGAGATTCCATCAGATACAGAGATAGTTCCAAACTGCATCGGGAATCCACCAGCATCGATGATTCCTTTGCGAGATGCTTTAGCAAGACGATCTAATGAGAGATTGCATGGGGTGATTTCATTCCAGGAAGATGCGACACCAATCTGAGGTTTCACCCAATCTTCATCACCCATTCCAACTGCACGTAACATTCCGCGCGCAGGGGCGCGCTCTAAACCATCAGTTACAAGTCCAGAACGCGGTTTCATGGTCGACATGAGAGAAGTCTATACTTAGAGTCTCGATTTGAGACAAGCCGATATCCATTTAAAGGAGACACACCTGTGTCAAAGCAAGAAACCGATTCGAACCTAGACCCCACTCGCTGGCGAACATTATTTGTAGTCGCAATCGCGCAGCTGATGATTGTGCTCGACAGCTCGATTATGAATATCGCGATCCCAAGCGCCAAGATTGATTTGGGCATTACGGATGCCAATCAGCAGTGGGTAATCACCGCCTACACCCTGGCTTTTGGCTCCCTCCTTCTTCTAGGAGGACGCATCGGGGACTACATGGGTCGTAAAAAGATATTTCTTATTGGACTTGCCGGTTTTGCTTTCGCATCAGCACTCGGTGGAATCGCATCAACTCAGGGCTTGCTCTTCGCTTCGCGCGCACTACAAGGCGTATTCGCCGCACTGCTTGCACCCGCAGCCCTAGCAATTATCTCCGTGACATTCACCGTTCCCTCTGAGCGCGCCAAGGCATTTGGAGTAATCGGCGCTATTTCTGGTGGCGGGGCGGCAATCGGTTTGATTCTTGGTGGAGTGCTCACTGAATACGCATCTTGGCGTTGGTGCTTGGGTGTTAACACCCCCATTGCAATCGCAGCTGGAATCTTGGCGCTGAGATTTGTTCGCGAGTCAAAGGCTGCAGGAAATAACACCTACGACATTCCCGGCGTTATAACTGCAACAGCTGGTCTCTTTGCTCTCACATACGGATTTAATGAAGCAGCTATTAAGGGTTGGTCTGACTCGATAACCATCTCATTCTTTGTTGCAGCAGCACTCTTACTGGTTGCCTTTGTGGTGATTGAATCAAAGGTCGCAAATCCTTTGATGCCACTTCGAGTAATCACCGAACGTAATCGCGGCGGTTCATACCTTGGATCTCTCGTAGTTGGTGCCGGACTCTTCTCAATGTTCTTATTCCTTGGTCTCTACCTTCAAGTAATTCTCGGATTTAGCCCACTGAAATCAGGCTTTGCATTCCTTCCATTTACAGCCGGAATTATTATCTTCGCCGGAGTTGCATCACAGCTTCTTCCTAAGGTTGGTCCTAAACCATTAATGGTTCCAGGTTTGATTTTTGCTGGAATCGGATTACTGCTCCTGACTCGCATTACTCCTGACACTGGCTACTTCACACACGTAGTTCCATCACTTCTCATCATGTCCAGCGGTATGGCACTGGTATTTATTCCACTGACATCAACATCATTGCACGCCGTCTCTTCACACGATACTGGCGTGGCAAGTGCGATGCTCAATACTTCACAGCAGATTGGTGGATCACTCGGTACCGCTCTTCTCAACACAGTCTCTGCGACAGCTGCAGCAACCTATGCTGCATCAAATACTGAACTTGGAAAGATGGTTGAGCCATTTGCTATGACTCATGGCTTTACCGTTGCATTCAAGTTCAGTGCTGCGCTCCTCTTTGCCGGCGCCATCGTGCTCTTCTTCTTTATCAATATTGGAAAAGAGTCACTCGTTGAAAGTGAAGGCGCAGGCGCGCACTAACTAGTTACTAGCTTTGACCTAAGTGGCCAAGTAGCAGCTCGCGAACTCTCGCAGCATCTGCTTGGCCCTTTGTCTCTTTCATGACTGCGCCAATTAGGGCGCCAGCTGCTGGTAGGTGTCCGCCGCGTACCTTCTCGGCAGTCTCTGCTTGTTCGGCGCAGACTTTCTCAATTGCAGCCATCAGTGCGCCATCATCGTTAACAACTTTAATTCCACGTTTTGCCACAACTTCAGCTGGCTTTCCTTCTCCAGCAATTACACCTTCCACAACTTGACGGGCAAGTTTGTCGGTGAGCTCACCTGCGGCAACGAGTGCCACAAGTTCTGCTACATCTGCCGGTGTGATGGCAAGTTCAGTCACTGCAATATTTTGATCATTGGCGATACGAGATATTTCACCGAGCCACCAGGTGCGGGCCTTGGTGGGATCAGCGCCGAGTAATACCGTGGCTTCAACAATATCTAGCACATCAGCGTTAATCATCGCCTGCATCTCTTTATCAGGAACGTTCCACTCTTCTTTGATGCGCTTACGACGTAGCGATGGGCGTTCAGGCAAAGTTGCGCGCAGCTCTTCAATCCATGTGGCAGCAGGTGTTACTGGAAGTAGATCTGGATCTGGGAAGTATCGGTAATCCTCTGCTTGCTCTTTCGAGCGGCCAGAACGAGTCAGACCAGTATCTTCTTGGAAGTGACGAGTCTCTTGCTTAACTTTCTTGCCTTCATTGAGCAGCTCGGCATGACGAATCATTTCGCCACGGATTGCGCGTTCAACCGAGCGAAGTGAGTTCACATTCTTTGTCTCAGATCTGGTTCCTAAAACTTCAGAACCGATTGGCTTAAGTGAAACGTTGGCATCACATCGCAATGAGCCTTGCTCCATCTTCACATCAGATACTTTCAGGCCGCGCAAGATATCGCGTAGCTCTGCCACATATGCCTTTGCCACCTCGGGTGCGTATTTACCTGTTCCGGGAACAATCTTGGTAACAATTTCAACAAGTGGAATTCCAGCACGGTTGTAATCAAGCAGTGAGTAATCAGCGCCATGAATACGGCCAGTAGCACCACCCACGTGCAGCGACTTTCCAGTGTCTTCTTCCATATGCACACGTTCAACTTCAATCCGGAATTGCTTCGGACCTTCATCAGTATCAATTTCGACATCGACATAACCATCAAAACAGATCGGTTCGTCATACTGTGAAATCTGGAAGTTCTTCGGCATATCTGGATAGAAGTAATTCTTGCGCGCAAAGCGACTATAAGGCGCGATTTTGCAGTTCAGCGCTAGGCCAATCAGAATCGTTGACTCAATTGCTTTCTCGTTCACAACAGGCAGTGCACCAGGAAGTGCTAAACAAACAGGACATGTTTGCGTATTTGGCGCTGCGCCAAACTCTGTCGCACAAGAACAGAACATCTTGCTATGAGTGTTGAGTTCAACGTGAACCTCAAGACCCAGTACTGGATCCCACTTAGCAACTACTTCGTCATATGTTGGAAGCGCCATTATTTGCCCCCTGCCAACACTGGTGCTTTGGAAAGAATCGATGCGCCCCACTTGGTGAGTAGCGCAGCTTCTAGCGCAGCTCCTGCTTGATAGAGGCGCTGATCTTGCATGGCAGGTGCCATGATTTGGAAACCAACCGGCAAGTTATCTTCTTCCGCTAAACCTGCAGGAAGTGACATTCCGCAGATTCCGGCAAGGTTTACTGGAATTGTGGCAACATCGCCCAGATACATCGCCATTGGATCATCGACTTTCTCACCAATTTTATATGCCGTTGTCGGCGCTGTCGGTGAGACCAGTACATCAGCTTGGGTAAATGCCTTGGCATAATCTTGAATGATTAAGGTGCGAATCTTCTGCGCACTTCCATAGTAAGCATCGTAATAACCGGATGAGAGCGCATATGTTCCGAGGATGATGCGGCGCTTTACCTCACGGCCAAAACCAGCATCTCGAGTGGCGCTCATGACTGCCTCTGCGGAAGCACCGTCTGAATCTCCCGTACGAAGTCCATAACGCATCGCATCAAAACGTGCCAAGTTGGAAGAGCACTCTGATGGCGCGATTAAGTAATAGGCAGCTAGTGCGTATTCAAAGTTTGGACAATCTACTTCAACAATCTCTGCTCCAAGGGATGCTAAAACCTGTAGTGATTCATCAAAACGTGCTTGCACGCCCTTCTGATATCCAGCACCTTGTAGCTGCTTAATCACACCAATCTTCATGCCTTTCACATCACCGCTCTTTGCCGCAGCAACGACTGCTGGAACAGGTGCGTTAATACTTGTTGCATCCTTAGGATCGTGTCCGGCCATCACTTCATGAAGTAGCGCGGTATCTAACACGGTGCGACCAAATGGTCCGGCTTGATCAAGGCTTGATGAATATGCAATCAAACCAAAGCGAGAGACTGCGCCATATGTGGGGCGAACTCCGACGATTCCGGTAAGAGCTGCCGGTTGGCGAATAGATCCACCAGTATCTGAACCCACTGCAAGTGGTGCTTGAAATGCAGAGACGGCAGCGGCCGAACCACCGGATGAACCACCAGGTGTGCGAGTTAAGTCCCACGGATTAAATGTTGGGCCATAACCAGAGTTTTCAGTTGATGAACCCATGGCAAATTCATCCATGTTTGTCTTACCTAATATCACCAAGCCTGCATTTTTAAGTTTAGTAACAACTGTTGAGTCATAGGGCGGGCGCCAACCTTCCAAAATCTTTGAACCAGCAGTTGTGGGAACTCCGCGTTGTGCCAGCACGTCTTTCAGGGCTAATGGAATTCCGGCAAGAGGAGAGAGTTTTTCGCCACTCTTGCGTTTTTCATCTACCGCTTTTGCTTGCGCAAGTGCACCATCGGCATCAACATGTAAAAAGGCTTTGACCTGACCATCAACTGCCGCAATCTGATCCAGGTGCGCCTTCGTTAATTCAACAGAAGTAGTTGAGCCAGCTGCCAAAGCAGCGGCCATCTGGGCTGCGCTCTGGCGAATCATTCTGCCTCACCAAGAATTTGTGGAACACGGAAACGTTGCTCTTCTTGTGCCGGGGCTCCGGAGAGCGCGTCTGCTGGTGAAAGACTTGGGAGCACAACATCTGGGCGGGCAATATTTTCTAGTAGCTGTGGATGCGATGTTGCTTTAACGCCCGTCAGGTCTACCTCTTGTACTCGAGCAACAGCATCGAGAATCATTCCAAATTGGGAAGAGAGGCTAACGAGTTCTTCCTCTGTCATTTCAATCCGGGCTAGGCCTGCAAGCTTTGCGACATCATCGCGGGAGAGGCTGCTCATGTGCTGGAGTCTATAAAAGGTTTGGTTTAAGAGCGAATCTGGCCAGTGCCGGTGACAATCCAGGTAGTAGTTGTCATCGCCTCTAACCCCATTGGACCACGTGCATGCAACTTTTGATTTGAGATGCCAATCTCTGCACCGAATCCCATTTGTTCGCCATCGGTAAATCGGGTTGAGGTATTGACCATCACCGCAGCGCAATCAGAGAGGGCGATAAATCGAGCAGCCACTGCTTTATCTTCAGTGACAATAGCTTCAGTGTGGTTGGTTCCGTATTGCGCAATGTGATCAGCTGCGGCATCTACTGAATCTACGACACCCACATTCATCTCGAGCACGCCGTACTCAGTCGACCAGTTTTCAGCCGTTGCCATAGTTGCTGCAATGTGGAACTTCTCCGCCACTTTCTGGGCGGTGGCATCAGTATGCAAGATGACTCCCGCATCACTAAGGGCTTTAAGTGCCATCGGCAAAAATGTTGGCGCAATCGCCTTATGAACAAGAAGCGTCTCTGCGGCATTGCAGACACTTGGCCGGTGTGTCTTTGAGTTAATAAGGATAGGTAGCGCTTTTTGAATATCAGCGAATTCATCAACATATACATGACACACACCAGCGCCAGTTTCAATCGTTGGCACCGTTGATTCGTCAACGACCATCCGAATCAGCGCTGCGCTGCCCCGTGGAATAACAAGGTCTACCTTTCCACGCGCCGTTAGCAACGCTTTTGTGGTCGCACGATCTTCGGATGGAACAAGTTGAATGACCTCAGGTGAAATCTTTGTGGTACTTAAGGCATCGCGCATCACATTGACCAAGATTTCATTGCTATTGCGCGCCGATGATGATCCACGCAAAAGCGCAGAATTTCCTGACATCAGCAAAATAACTGCGGCATCGACTGTGACGTTGGGACGTGCCTCATAGACCATTCCGATAACACCGAATGGAACAGAGATTTGTTTGAGCTCTAGCCCATTTTCTAACGTTGACTCTCGCAAGGTGCGACCAAGTGGATCTGCAAGGGCTGCCACTTGGCGCGCTCCCCCAGCAATACCTTTGATGCGTTCTGCGGTGAGTGAAAGACGGTCCTGGAGTTGCGGATGCATCTGCTCATCTCGTGCGTTCTGCATATCAATATCATTTGCCGCCAAGATTTCTGCGCTCCGCGCTTCAATAGCCTGGGCAATGACTTCAAGTGCCGACTTTCGCTCGGCACCTGTTGCAGTAGCTAAGGTGCGCGCAGCGATACGAGCTTTCTTTGCCAGCTCAGCAATTATTGCTTCGGCGCTCATAGGAGTACTAAATCATCTCTATGTACAAGCTCGCGCTCGTATTCCGCGCCTAGTGATGCTGCGAGTTCCTTCGTTGAACGCCCCAGCATTTGTGGAATTTCAGATGAATCAAAAGCAACGAGACCACGTGCAATGACTTTGCCAGATTCAGAGGCGAGTTCAACGGTGTCACCAGAGATGAAGTCACCTTCAATAGCGATCACACCAGCAGGAAGCAGTGATACTCCTCGTTCAAGAATTGCTGTCACTGCACCGGCATCCAGAATAAGGCGACCTTGTGGAGTTGATGCGTGTGCCAGCCAGAGTAAACGTGAGGTTGCTTTCGAACTCTGGGCTGCAAAGAAGGTTCCGAAATCTTCACCAGCGATTGCATGGCCGCAATGTGCAAGGGATGTAAGCAACATAGGAATGCCAGCACTCGTTGCAATGCGCGCTGCCTCTACCTTTGTCACCATTCCACCGCTGCCAACACCGGCAGATCCTGCTCCGCCTAAACCAATCGTTTCGATATCTGACATCTTGGCAACAAATCGAATTGGCTTTGCGCCACTCTGTGTTGGTGGTGCGTCATAGAGCGCATCGATATCTGAAACCAGAATCAATAGATCGGCATGGATAAGAAGTGCAACCAGGGCGGCAAGGCGATCGTTGTCACCAAATCTAATTTCTTGGGTTCCAACGGTGTCATTTTCATTGACAATCGGAATAACACCTAGTGAGAGCAATTTAGTGAGGGTTTGCTGGGCATTTTGATAGTGCGAGCGGCGCACAATATCTTCGGTGGTCAGCAGTACTTGGGAAGAGATAACACCATGGGATGAAAACTTCTCGTGGTATTGGGCAATAAGTAAACCTTGTCCTACTGAAGCGGCTGCTTGTTGGGTAGCTAGATCCTTTGGGCGCACCTTTAAGCCCAGTGGTGCCAACCCGGCCGCGATCGCACCAGATGAAACTAGTAATACATCGGCGCCGCGCTTTTTAAGTGAGTAAGCGAAGTCAACAATTTTTGCAACAGAGTGTGGATCTAGCTCAGAACCAGCAGCGCCGGTGAGAGATGACGAGCCGATTTTGATGACGATGCGCTTAGCGCTGGTTAAAGCCTCGCGGTTCACTTGTCATGACTTTCTTCTTCGCTCTCTTCTAGTTGAGCTAATGATAACTTTATTTCAGGATTTGTTGGCTCTTCCACGTTATATTCCCATTGCCGGGCAATTTCGTCATCTGAAAGTTTGTCTGCCTCAGGCGCAACCGCACCCCATGCACCTTCAAGACGTGAATCTTCTCCGCGGCGATGTAAGAAGCCAGCAAGTTGTTCGGCGCCCGCTTCAATAGTTGGCTCCCATTCAAATACAACCTCGTTATCGCCAGAACCAATGCGCACTTCAGAACCTGCAACTGCGCCCTTCTTAAAGAGTTCCTTCTCAACACCTAACTGTGCCAGGCGATCTGCGAGATATCCGATTGCCTCTGCATTCTTAAAGTTTGTCTGGCGCACCCAACGAACGACTTTCTGTCCGCGCACGCTAAAGGATCCATCGCCATTGAGTTGAACAGAGAAGCCGGAATCATCGACTGCAACTGGGCGCAAGATAATGCGAGTGCGCTCTTCCTTTGCAGCTTCTGCTCGTTCGCGTTGAACAAGGCGAGCCATGGCATACATGAGTTCAGGCAAACCTTCACGGCTCGCAGCAGATACTGGATAAACCTCATATCCCTTCTCTTTTAACTGCTCCTGCACCATATCGGCCATTGCTTTGCCATCAGGTAAATCAATTTTATTAAGCGCAACGATTCGCACGCGATCTTCCAGGCCGCCATAGAGTGCGAGCTCATTTTCAATTGCATCTAAATCATCGACTGGGTTGCGATCTGTCTCCAGAGTTCCGCAATCAAGTACATGCACAAGTGCAACGCAGCGCTCTACGTGGCGCAAGAATTGAAGTCCAAGACCTTTTCCTTGCGATGCACCTGGAATAAGTCCTGGAACATCTGCCACCGTAAAGCGGGTATCACCAGCTTGCACAACACCAAGATTTGGAACAAGAGTAGTAAATGGATAGTCGGCAATCTTTGGTCGAGCAGCTGATACCGCAGCAATAAGAGAGGACTTACCAGCGCTTGGAAAACCAACGAGTGCGATATCAGCAACAGATTTGAGTTCAAGAGTTAGCTTGCGTTCTTCCCCTGGTTCACCAAGGAGAGCGAAGCCTGGTGCACGTCGCTTGGAAGAAGAGAGTGCTAAATTTCCTAATCCGCCATGGCCTCCACGTGCTGCCAGAAAAGTTGTGCCAATGCCGATGAGATCTGCAATTTGCGTCCCATCTTCATCATAAATAACTGTGCCATTTGGAACGGCCATAATCAGATCTTCACCTGATACTCCATCTTTGCGATCACCGAATCCTTGGTGACCTGATGTTGCTTTGCGATGTGGTGAGTGATGGAAATCAAGCAGGGTTGTGACAGATGAATCAACGACGAGAATGATGTCTCCCCCGCGTCCGCCATTGCCACCATCTGGGCCACCTAGTGGCTTAAATTTTTCACGCTTCACAGAGACGCAGCCGTCGCCGCCTTTTCCGGCAGTGGCAAAGAGAGTGACGCTATCGATAAATGTTGCCATCTGACTTCGCCTGCCCTTCCAGTTATCTGTTGAAATATTTGTTAAATAAAAAAGCGGACCGCGATAAATGCGGCCCGCTCTTTGTAGAGAAACCTAAATTAAACTGCAGGGACTACATTCACTACGCGACGACCGCGAGCGCGACCGAATTCAACTGCACCAGCTGCTAGCGCAAATAGTGTGTCATCTTTACCGCGTCCTACATTCTTGCCTGGGTGGAAGTGTGTTCCACGCTGACGAACGAGAATTTCACCTGCATTAACTTCTTGACCGCCGAAACGCTTAATACCGAGGTACTGTGGGTTTGAATCGCGACCGTTACGAGTTGAGGAAACACCCTTTTTACTTGCCATTTATTTGCTCCCTTAACCCTTACTTAGCACCGCTGATTGCGGTGATCTTTACGCGAGTGTGCTGTGCACGAAAACCTTGACGACGGCGATGACCTGTCTTGTTCTTGTAACGAAGGATGTCAATCTTTGGACCCTTTACGTTATCAATCACTTCGCCAGTTACCTTGATGCTTGAGAGAACCTTTGGGTCTGTTGTGACACTTGCGCCATCAACGACTAGCAGAGCTGGGAAAGAAACTGATGAGCCAGCAGCAGCGTCTAGCCGATCGACGGTGATGGTCTCTCCAACAGTTACCTTCTCCTGGCGTCCGCCAGCTTTAACGATTGCGTACATGCTCATTGCCTCAGTTCTTCGGGTAATAGTTTCAAGCTTGATTCACGCATAGAGCGCTTTCAGGCAGACGCTAAGGGTACGGATTTCATACCCCATGGGTCAAATTGACCCCTAGATTCACTTCAATTATGAGGCTAGGCGGTGATGACCCCGGAGCTAGCGGCCCTGCGGCGGCGCTTTCCCTTGGGGGTAACGACTGCTTCGGACTCTTCTGCTGGACTCTCATCATTTAACGTTTCATGAAATTCATGATCAGTTGCTGAATCTTCTTCGACATCTGGATGATGTGATGACTGTGAATTCACTTGTGGCATCGGCGCCTTCATCTTCACTGGATCCATATGCACGTGAATTCCACGTCCATTACATGAATCACATGTTGTTGAGAAAGCCTCAATCAGACCTTGTCCCACACGCTTACGAGTCA
>JBILAM010000016.1:0-25661 GCA_044354225.1 Candidatus Planktophila sp. | reverse complement strand
CATGAAGAATGCTTGTTCTGGAACGTGGTCGTACTTTCCATCAGCAAGTGCTTCGAATGCAGAGATTGTCTCTGTGAGCGGAACGAATGAACCATCGAGTCCGGTAAAGACCTTCGCCACGAATGTGTTCTGTGACAAGAAGCGCTGGATGCGACGTGCACGTCCTACGAGAACGCGGTCATCTTCGGAAAGTTCATCGATACCCAAGATAGCGATGATGTCCTGAAGATCCTTATAGCGCTGCAAGATCTGCTTAATGCGGTTAGCAACACGGAAGTGGTGCTCACCGATATAGCGAGGATCAAGGATACGAGATGATGAATCGAGCGGATCCACAGCTGGGTAGATACCAAGCTCTGAAATCGGACGAGACAACACTGTAGTTGCATCTAAGTGCGCGAATGTTGTGTGTGGAGCCGGGTCGGTGATGTCATCTGCAGGAACATAAATTGCCTGCATCGATGTAATCGAGTGACCACGTGTTGAAGTAATGCGCTCCTGTAGCTGACCCATTTCATCGGCGAGTGTTGGCTGGTAGCCCACTGCAGATGGCATACGTCCGAGAAGTGTTGATACTTCAGAACCTGCCTGAGTAAAGCGGAAGATGTTATCGATGAAGAGCAGCACGTCCTGCTTCTGCACATCACGGAAGTACTCAGCCATAGTAAGAGCAGAGAGTGCAACACGAAGACGCGTGCCAGGTGGCTCATCCATCTGACCGAAGACCAAGGCAGTTTTGTTGATAACGCCCGTCTCAGTCATTTCCAGGAACAAGTCATTACCTTCACGGGTACGTTCTCCAACACCAGCAAATACTGATACACCACCGAAGTTTTCCGCTACGCGGTAGATCATTTCCTGGATAAGAACAGTCTTACCAACACCAGCACCACCGAAGAGGCCAATCTTTCCACCCTTTACATACGGTGTTAGAAGGTCGATAACTTTGATGCCTGTTTCAAACATCTCAGTCTTTGACTCAAGCTGATCGAATGCTGGTGCATTACGGTGAATTGACCAACGCTCCTTGATATCAAGTGATGATGTTGGAACGTCGAGTGATTCACCGAGTGTGTTAAATACGTGGCCCTTTGTGACATCGCCAACTGGGACAGAGATTGCGGAGCCAGTGTCTGTTACTTCAGCACCACGCACCATTCCATCCGTTGGTTGCATTGAGATAGCGCGCACGAGGTTATCTCCAATGTGCTGCGCTACTTCGAGGGTCAAGGTACGAGTAGTGCCACTCATGGTGGTCTCTACGTGAAGCGCGTTAAAGATCGAAGGCATCGAATCTGCGGGGAATTCAATATCCACCACCGGTCCAATAACTCGGGCTACGCGGCCTTTACCTGTTGCTGACATTATTCGCTCCCTGCACTAGCTGAGGCCAACGCATCTGCGCCGCCGACGATTTCACTGATTTCTTGGGTAATTTCTGCTTGACGGGCAGCGTTCGCAAGTCGGGTTAGTGACTTGATGAGATCCTCAGCATTGTCAGTTGCTGATTTCATAGCGCGACGACGAGCAGCATGTTCAGAGGCTGCCGATTGCAACATCGCGTTAAAGATACGGGCTTGGATATAACGAGGAAGAAGCGCGTTAAGAACTTCTCCGGCATTGGGTTCAAATTCATACATCGGCAAGAGTCCTACCGGTACTGGCTCAGAAGTTTCAACAACTTCCAAAGGAATCATGCGCTTAGCGGTAGCTTCCTGAGTCAACATCGATTTGAACTGAGTAAAGATGATGTGAATTTCATCGACACCAAGATTTGTTTCAGTTGAATCTGCAAGAAATGCATTAAGAAGTGCGTCCGCTACTTCACGAGCATTCTCATAGGTTGGGTTATCAGAAAATCCGGTCCAGGTTCCAGCCATTTCGCGGTTACGGAACTTGTAGTAGTTCACAGCCTTGCGACCGACGAGAAAGTTGGAGACTTGCAAGCCACGCTCACGAAGCAGGGCAGCGAGTTTTTCGCCTTCCTTAATTGCATTTGTTGAATAAGCACCAGCCATTCCACGGTCGGCAGAGATAATCAAAATCGCTGCTCGTCGTGGATTTTCGTGTGATGTCGTCAACGGGTGATTTGTGGAAGAAAATGATGCAACTGCAGATACCGCACGTGTGAGTTCATTTGCATACGGAGTCGATGCCGATACACGTTGCTGCGCCTTAACGATACGAGAAGCAGAGATTAACTCCATTGCTTTCGTAATCTTTTTGGTCGCTTTAACGGAACGCATCCGTCTGCGATATATGCGAAGTTGAGCACCCATGAGTTACTTCTTCACCGCCGGTGGGACGAACTTGGTAATTGCTTCCGCCCCTTCGCTATCAAGAGCTTCCGCTGGTGCATCATTAACTGCTGCTGCAACCGATGACTTGAACTGCTTCTTAAAATCAGCAACTGCTGATTCCATCTTTGAAACAGTGTCATCTTCAAGCTGCTTGGTTTCAGAGATCACGGTAAAGATCTCTTTACGCTCGCGGCCAATAAAGTCGAGCAGTTCGGTTTCAAAGCGACGGATATCAGCAACAGCAACATCATCGAGCTTGCCTGTTGTACCTGCCCAGATTGAAACAATCTGACGCTCGAGTGAATATGGTGAGTACTGACCCTGCTTAAGAAGTTCAACCATACGTGCACCGCGCTCAAGCTGAGCCTTTGATGCCGCATCAAGGTCGGAACCGAAAGCTGCGAATGCTTCAAGCTCACGGAACTGTGCCAGGTCAAGACGCAGACGACCAGCGATCTTCTTCATCGCCTTTGTCTGCGCTGAACCACCCACGCGAGAAACAGAGATACCTACGTTAATCGCTGGGCGTACACCTGCGTTAAAGAGATCTGTTTCAAGGAAGCACTGTCCGTCAGTAATAGAAATTACGTTTGTCGGAATAAATGCAGAGACGTCATTTCCCTTTGTTTCAATAATTGGTAGACCAGTCATTGAACCGCCACCGAGTTCATCGGAAAGCTTTGCGCAACGCTCGAGCAAACGTGAGTGTAAGTAGAAAACATCTCCTGGGTACGCTTCGCGGCCTGGTGGGCGACGAAGAAGGAGTGAGACGGAACGATATGCCTCAGCTTGCTTAGAAAGATCATCAAAGACGATTAGAACGTGCTCGCCGTTGTACATCCAGTGCTGACCAATTGCAGAACCGGTATATGGCGCCAGGTACTTAAAGCCTGCTGGGTCAGATGCAGGGGAAGCAACAATGGTTGTGTACTCCATTGCGCCAGCTTCTTCGAGTGCGCCCTTAACAGATGCAATCGTTGAACCCTTCTGACCGATAGCGACGTAGATGCATTTAACCTGCTTCTTCTTATCGCCGGTCAGCCAGTTTTCGCGCTGGTTAATAATTGTGTCGATTGCAACTGCAGTCTTGCCAGTCTGGCGGTCACCAATAATGAGCTGACGCTGTCCACGACCGATTGCAGTCATCGCATCGATTGCCTTAATACCTGTTGCCATTGGCTCCTTAACAGGTTGGCGCTGTACAACAGATGGTGCCTGAAGTTCTAGTGCACGGCGTGCATCAGGTGTGATTTCGCCCTTGCCATCGATTGGACGGCCAAGTGGGTCAACAACGCGACCGAGGAATCCATCACCGACAGGAACAGAGAGAACTTCACCTGTACGACGCACAGAGGTTCCTTCTTCAATACCTGCGTAATCGCCCAAGATAACAACACCGATTTCGCGCACGTCGAGGTTAAGTGCGAGTCCTAGTGTTCCGTTCTCGAACTGAAGTAGTTCGTTAGCCATTGTTGAAGGAAGTCCTTCAACGCGAGCGATTCCATCGCCTGCCTGGCTTACTGTTCCGACTTCGTCACGAGCCGCGGTGCCTGGATCGTATGACTTAACGAAGTTCGCTAAGGCATCCCGAATTTCATTCGGTTGGATCTTGAGCTCTGCCATGAGTTTCCCCTTTATTCCTATTTATTTCCAGCAAGTGCACGTCCGGCACTTGCAAGTCGATGTGAAACGCTTCCATCTACAAGTTCATCTGCAAACTTCACTGAGACTCCACCAAGAATTGATGGCTCCACCTCAATGTTGACGCGGATTGGTTGCCCAACCTGCTTTTCAATCGCCGTTGCCAGGCGTTTCTTCTGTTCTTCGCTTATCTGTGTTGCTACCCGAATGACTGCAATCAAACGATTGCGTCGATTTGCCAGGCCAAATAGATAGTCAGCAAAAGCTGCTTCAATGCTGCGGCCGCGAAGACTAGTGACAAGTGCAACTGCTAACTTCACAGTTGATGGTGAAGCTTTCTTGCCGAGCACTTCAGTGACAAGAGCTGACTTAGCTTGCGCTGTTCCAGCCCCTACTAGCGCCTTGCGCAGTTCGAAGTTATCGACCACGAGTTCAGATGTCTCAAAGAGCTCATCTTCTACGCGATCTAGTTCATTGCTCACATTTGCCGCTGATGCTTCTGCCTCAATCGCCAACTGTTCAAGTACATGCACTAGGTCTCCTGCAGCTGACCAACGAAGAGTTGATACACCTGTGAGTATTTCTAGCGCTGGCGCTGAGAGTGTCTTGGCAAAGAGATCCTTCACAAGTGCGCCCTTTGAGGCAGCATCTCGAGCAGGATCGGCAAAGGCACGGCGAATTGAAGTGTTTTTAGCGAGAACTTCGGCTGCAAAGAAAAGTTGAGAAGAGAGCTCGGATGAAGAGGCAGCGCTTGCGCCTTTAACGGCAGCATCGAGTGCGGTGCGTGCAACCACGAGTGATTGACGGCTACTTCCTCCGAGGTGAATTCTCATATTTTTCCTTACTTGCTCTTCTCGAGGTCTTCGATAAAGCGATCCACGATCCGTGATTGACGGGCCTGGTCATCTAGGGCTTCCCCGACAATCTTTGATGCGAGCTCGACTGCAAGTGCGCCCACTTCATTTCGAAGTGATGTCACTGCTTGCTGACGTTCTGCCTCAATAGATGCATGTGCTGCTGCTGTGATGCGAGCCGCTTCCTCTTGCGCCTTTGCGCGAAGCTCTTCCAGAATTGCAACGCCTTGAATGCGCGCTTCTTCACGAAGTCGTGATGCTTCACCTTGAGCAGATGAAAGTTGTTCGTTGTATTGCACGAGAGCGCGCTGTGCTTCTTCCTGCGCTTTTTCGGCACGTTCTAAGCCGCCTTGAATCGCTTCGGTGCGGTCAGTAAATGCCTTTTCAAACTTTGGCACTACTGCTTTGCGAAGAACGAGGAATAGCAGGGTGAAGGCAATTGCGCCGACAATTAATTCAGCGGTGTGCGGAATTAGCGGGTTTAGTGGTTCTCCCCCGGCAAGCAAATTAATTGAGCGCATTAGTTTCCCTAATCCTTCTTAACTATTAGAGAACGAATGCGAGTACGAGACCGAAGAGTGCGAGTGCTTCAGCAAGTGCGAATCCGAGGAACGCGATTGGCTGGAGAACGCTACGTGCTTCTGGCTGACGAGCTACGCCGTTGATATAAGCAGCGAAGATCATTCCTGTTGCAATTGCTGGACCAATTGCTGATAGGCCAAAACCGACCAGGTTGAGTGTGCCTGTCATTTTTTCTTACCTTTCGTTTGGTTATTCATTAGGTGGAGCATTTAGTGCTCGTCGGCAAGGGCGCCGGCGATGTAGAGAGCTGTAAGCAGGGTGAAGATATATGCCTGCAGGCATTGCACCATAAATTCGAAGAATGTAAGGGCAATACCGAATGCAAATGAGAATGGGCTAAACAACTTCATGATCAGATGTGAATCATGCAGCATGTAATCACCGCCCATAATGAATACGAGCAACAGTAAGTGGCCCGCGAACATATTTGCAAAGAGACGAAGTGAGAGCGTCAATGGACGCACGAGGAAGAATGTGGCAATTTCAATAGGTGTCAGCAAGATATACACAGGCTTTGGAACACCTGGCATAAAGGCAATCTCTTTCAGGTATGCACCTAGACCCTTTTTGCGAATACCAACGTAGTGAAAGACTCCGAAAGAGAAGATTGCAAGCACGTATGGGAATGCAACGTGTGACATTGCCGGGAATTGCAAGAATGGAACGATTCCAAAGATGTTATTCGTTAAGACAAAAGTAAAGAGTGTGAATAGGTATGGAACAAAGCGCATGAATTCATGGCCGATAACATCGCGAGCGAGATCGTTGCGCACAAAGGCGTAGATGCTTTCACCAGCAAATTGCAGCTTTGAGGGAACCACTGCCGCTTTACGTGAAGAGAGAACGAAGAAGACTGAAACAAGAATTACTGAAAGGAAGACAAGTAGAACCGGCTTAGTCAGCCAAGGAATTGATTCAGTAATTGGAGGAAGGTTGAAGTCGTTAGTGCTTGGTGGGACGAATCCATCACCAGCTGCGTATAAGTTAACAAACGCGCGCACACACACTCCTTGAAACTCTAAAAGGGTTGTCAATCAGTCGCTGGGGAAGCGGTAAAGCAGGCTTACCTTATGGGCAAAACCGGCTCCCTGTGAAATCCAAAGCCTGGGGATTTATATGGTGCGGCTCACTTACTCGCGGCCGAATCGCAGCCAGACGAGGTAGAGCGCACCGGCGGCTCCCACTAAAAGACCCACGAGGGTGAAGTAGGTGGTGCCTAGAAAATGGTCGGCCGCCCAGCCAGCTCCCCCCCAGAAAAGTAGCCCTGATACGAGATAGCCGAAGATCGACCATAGGGCGTTCTCATCACGACGGTTAGCTGGATCGTTGGTCATGGGGTAATGGTAGATGAGTTTTCAACTTCAAATAACTCGCGATTTCTCCGCCTAACCAGGCGAAGGTCAGCGCGATAGCGGTGACTCCAAAACTGGTTCGGTCGATGCTCGAGCGATCGGTATAGGTGGTCAGCGCCCATAGAAACGCTCCCAGCAGTAAAAACTTAGCGAAGTAGGAGAACATGGCAAGTGCCATGGTGCTCATGGGATCGAGATTGCGCGAAATCTTTGAAACAAAGATATGCACTAAGAAATAAATGAGAACGACTGCTTGTGCAAGGAGTGCTCCGTAAAATCCGGAAAGTCCTTGAATAAAGGTGGAGACCACAATTGCAATCAGACCAACAATCAGCGTTGGAACCAGAGCACCTCTGAGTAGCTGCGCTTCATTACTCTGTTGCTTACCGCTATTGCTGTGCTTGCTCATATTTCCTCCCCCCACTTTTTGTGAAGTAAATTGCAAATGCCAACATGGCGCCAGCAACGAGTGCTGAAACCCAAAGCGGCTCAAATGCCGAAACAACGACCGGCAGTGCGATAGTTGCGGTCCACACATACATAATCAGGGCAGTACGCAAATGTGAATTTCCGGCACGCAATAATCGGTGATGCATATGCTCTTTATCTGAACTAAAGGGAGATTGCCCTGCACGTAATCTGCGGAAAATTGCTGAGAAGAGGTCAATCAAAGGAATTGCAAGAACTGCAAAGGGAAGTGCCAGTGGAAGAAGTGTGGGGCCTAATTTCTCGGCAGAGATCGCATTTGGATCAATCTGTCCGGTTAATGTGATTGCAGAAGCTGCAAGTAATAACCCAAGGAACATCGAGCCGGAATCGCCCATAAATATCTTGGCCGGATGGGCATTGTGTGGCAGAAAACCAATACACACACCAATAATGACTGCGGTAATCAGAGATGGTGCACCTGCGCGATTAAAGCCATAGACAACTGCCAGCAGGTATGCGAAGGCAAAGAAGGCAGCCCCTGATATAGCCACTATTCCTGCTGCTAATCCATCTAGGCCATCGATGAAGTTAACCGCGTTGATGGTAACCAGAACAATTAGCACAGTTACCAGTTGACCAATGCTGGGTGGCAATGTGATGACGCCATTAATAGGTAACCACAAGACTTGAATACCAAAGAGGAGCAATATTCCGGCAGCAAGTGCTTGGCCTGCTAATTTGGTGAGCGCATCAAGTTCAAAGCGATCATCAATTAGTCCGATTGCAACTAATAAGGTGGCGGCCAGAAATATTCCAACTGTTTCACGGCCGAAGGATTTACCAACGAGCGATAAATGATTAACCATGGCAAAGGTGAGCGCCATAGCAATCCACATCGCAAGCCCGCCCCAGCGTGGAGTCGGTGTTGTGTGAATATCGCGAGTACGAATATGGGCAACAGCGCCGACCTTAATTGCCAAGGTGCGCACGAATGGAGTGATTACATAGCAAAGCGCTGCCGCTAAGAGCAGGGTTACTAAGTACTCACGCATTGCAGTGGGTTACTTACGCCTCGTAGATAGGAAAACGTGCGGTTAGTGCATGCACTTCAGATTTAATCGCAGCATGTGCTGCTGCATCATCTGTCTTAATAGCACGCGCAATCAGAGCTGCGATTGTCTGCATCTCCCCTGTTCCCATTCCTTGCGTTGTGGTTGCTGGTGTTCCCACGCGAATACCTGATGTAACAGATGGTGCTTCTGGATCATAAGGAATTGAGTTCTTGTTAAGCACAATTCCGGCTGCGCCGCAGCGTTCGTCGGCAACTTTTCCATTGACACCGGTTGAGCGAATATCAATGAGCGCCAAGTGAGTCTGGGTTCCACCAGAGACCGCACGCATGCCTTCTGTTTCAAGAGCTTTGGCCAATGACTGGGCGTTGACGATGACATCCTTTGCATACTTTTGATATGCCGGAGTTGCACACTCTGCCAGTGCAATCGCTTTGCCAGCTACCGCCGACATGATCGGACCGCCTTGCATGCCAGGAAATACAGCCTTATCAATGGCCGCTGCATGTTCTGCCTTGCTTAAAATCATTCCGCCACGTGGGCCGCGCAGTACTTTGTGTGTAGTAAATGAAACAACATCTGCATAAGGAACAGGTGAAGGAATTGCCTTACCGGCAACTAATCCAATGAAGTGAGCAGCATCTACCCACATAATCGCCCCGACTTCATCGCAGATTGCGCGTACCTTCTCAAAGTCAATCAGCGATGGATAGGCAGTTGCTCCAGAACAGATCATCTTCGGCTTATTGGCAATCGCTAGGTCGCGCAGCTCGTCGTAATCAATGAGCTCGTTATCTTGGCGCACACCGTAAGAAACGATGTTGAACCATTTACCGGAAAAGTTAACTTTTGAGCCATGAGTCAGGTGTCCACCATGCGGAAGTGACATCGCAAGGACGGTATCCCCTGGCTTAGTAAATGCTTGATATACCGCGATATTTGCACTGGCACCTGAATGTGGCTGCACATTTGCATGCTCTGCGCCAAATAGAGATTGTGCGCGCTCAATAGCAATGACTTCAGCCTTATCAACTTCTTCACATCCGCCGTAGTAACGCTTTCCTGGATAACCTTCAGCATATTTATTGGAGAGCGTTGAACCGAGGGCAGCAAGAACCGCGCGTGATGTGAAGTTCTCAGATGCAATCAGTTGCAGATTGGTCTGCTGACGCTTGAGTTCAGAGAGCAATACCGCAGCAATATCTGGATCTTGCTTGGAAAGAAGCGAGAAGTCTGGGCCATAGAAAGATTCGGACATGGGCGTCAGCCTAATAGTTCTTTGCAGATTGTGACTGCCCAGAAACGCTGGGGGCGATTTTTCTCACGTGGGCAGCCGAAATAGCGCCTTCGCGCACGATGTGAAGTCCATCATTTCGCTGCTCAATCACAGTTGTGGGCTGGCCAGCTTTCAGCGCCCCGTTATCAAATACTGTCGCAACATCCCATCCCTTGATTGCACTGCGATCAATTGTGCGCATCGGTGCATCTCCTGCCGGTGCGGCACTTGCTGCCGCAAGTGGACCTGACTCTTTTAGTAGAGCACGTAGGAAGCGAGATTTAGGAACTCTGATACTGATCAGATCAAGTGAGTTGTCATCCCCAAGATCCCAATTAACTCCCCGGTTAGGTGCCAGATTAAGTGAGAGTAAACCTGGCCAGAATTCATCCATTAATAATTGCGCATCGGCTGACACGTCTCTCGTAATTCCTTGCACGGTCTGGGCTGAATGACAGAGAACTTGGGCAGATACTCCTAGTTCATCTCCGCGTAATACATGCATCGCACGCACTGCAAAATGCGAGAATGCATCTGCCAGATAAATGTAGCCATGCTCCGCCGGAACAACAATGACATAACCATCGCGAATAGATTTAAGTGCCTTGGCAATATGGCTCTTTGACTCACCTTTTTTAAGGTCGACACGAGGAGCCATCGTTATCTCCTCACCGCGGTAGTAAAGCGCGGACGTCCGGTTAAATCCTGATGCAGAAGAATATCTTCGAAATCTATATTCAGCACAGCAGCAATTTCATCGCCTTGTGCTTCGTGGTGCTCAATTGCTAGGAATCCTCCCGGCTTAAGTAGCCGCGCGCTAGCTGCAATAAAAAGCCTTGGCGCTTTCATTCCATCTGCCCCACCAAAGAGCGCGATTGCAGGTTCATGATCGCGCACATCGGCTGGCAACACTTGACCGTCTGGAATATATGGTGGGTTGGAAATCACGACATCGCATTTCACGCCATCGAGGGCGGACGAAACATCTGATTCAACTATGCGCACTTTTTCATCGATAAATGAGACATTCTCTTTCAGCCAGTAGATAGCCTCTGCGCTCTTCTCCACTGCAATCACATGTGTGGTGGGCGCCTCTGTGGCAATTGCTAGAGCGAGAGCACCTGATCCAGCACCGAGATCAACAACGCTGACAGCACCGCTTAACTTCTCAATATGGGTAAGAACCGATTCAACCAGTAACTCACTTTCGGGCCGTGGCACAAGAACGCCAGGACCTACTTTGATCTCTAGGTGTCTGAAATAGGCAACACCAGTGAGATATTGCAGCGGCTCGTTGGCACATCTGCGGTCAAGTAGCTTCCAGAAAGTTTCTTCAACAATCGTAATATCGCCAATGGCGGTAAGAGCGTTCTCAACTGTGAGCGGATTATGTAGATCCATGCGAGTTAAGCCAAGAGTGTGGGCAAGTAGATGTTCGGCCTCTGCTTCAGCAAAACCTGCAGCAGCTAACTGTTCCTTACCGCCTCGTAAGAATTCTTTGAAGGTAAGTTCCATAGTTATCGATAACCCTTGATTTAGTTGGTAGAAGAAAGCTTTGCTGCTCGGTCGGCATCTAAAAGTGCTTGCACTACCTCATCTAATTCACCGTTAAGGACCGCATCTAAATTATTAGCCTTGTAATTCACTCGGTGATCACTCAGGCGATTCTCTGGGTAGTTATATGTGCGAATTCGCTCTGATCGATCGACTGTACGCACCTGGCTCTTACGCTCGGCCATCGCAGCAGCTTCAGCTTTCTCTTGCGCATCGGCCAAAAGGCGAGCACGCAAGATGCGAAGGGCAGATTCTTTATTCTGTAGTTGAGATTTCTCGTTCTGACAGGAAACTACAATGCCCGTTGGAACGTGAGTAAGTCGCACCGCTGAGTCAGTGGTGTTTACCGACTGTCCCCCGGGACCAGATGAGCGATAGACATCAACGCGCACATCATTCATATTAAGCTCGACATCAACTTCTTCTGCTTCCGGCAAGACAAGTACACCGGCAGCTGAGGTGTGGATACGCCCCTGGCTCTCTGTCTCTGGAACACGTTGCACGCGATGTACTCCGCCTTCAAACTTAAGTCGTGCATACGGCGTTGTTCCTGGCTCTGGATTACCTTTTGATTTCACCGCCATTGAAATATCTTTATAGCCACCAAGTTCTGACTCGTTCATATCAATGATTTCAATTTTCCAGCCACGCTTTTCGGCATAGCGCTGATACATGCGTACTAAATCTCCAGCAAAGAGCGCTGATTCATCGCCGCCAGCGCCAGCTTTAACTTCAATAATGACATCGCGGTCATCATTAGGATCGCGCGGCAATAACAACTCTTCTAACTTCTCGGCAGCTGCCTCAACAGCTACCTCCATTGCCGGAATTTCAGCGGCGAAAGATGCATCATCTTCAGCCATCTCTTTCGCTGCCTCTAAATCATCTGCGGCAGATTTCCAGGCGTTAAATCCGGCAACGACTGGACCAAGCTGGGCATAGCGACGACCCAATTTACGAGCATTACCTTGATCTTCATGGATGGATGGGTCGGCCATCTTTGTTTCAAGTTCTTGATATTCGCGCACCATCTCATGTGCTGATGCAAAACGATCGTTAGCCATATGACCTCATCCCTTCTCTTCGATAGATACTTTTAAGCTGTGATTAAATTAATTGGAGAAATAAAAAGACCGCGCCGCAACCTCTCGGCTGCGATGCGGTCTCTTTGGAAAGCTAGTTAGCTGCTTTTTTACCGAAACGCTCTTCGAACTTAGCTACGCGTCCACCAGTATCGAGAATGCGCTGCTTACCTGTGTAGAACGGGTGGCAGACTGAGCAAACTTCAACGTAGATAGATCCACTTGCAACTGTTGAGCGGGTGACAAACTTTTCACCGCAACCACAGGTTACTTGGGTCTCTTTATATTCTGGGTGAATATCTTTCTTCATCTTCATTTCCTTTTCTATGGCTGGGTCCGTGATTAACGGTGAACCAGTTCATCGCCATGGGGTGGCAATAGGGGTCAATCTTCTCGCAAAAGCAGTAATCCACAAAATCCACGCGGGAAAGTGGGCTTACTTACTGTCGTCAGGTCCTGATGTTGTCTTCTGAATCTGCATCAAGAATTCAACGTTGGACTTTGTGCCCTTCATCTTCTCGAGCAAGAGTTCTAGTGCTGCCTGCGGTTCAAGTGCATGCAGAACGCGACGAAGTTTCCAGACAATGTTTAGCTCTTCAGTTCCCATAAGGATTTCTTCCTTACGAGTACCGGATGCAACAACGTTAACTGCTGGGAAGATTCGCTTATCGGCCATCCTGCGATCAAGGATGAGCTCCATATTTCCAGTTCCCTTGAACTCTTCGAAGATCACTTCATCCATACGAGATCCGGTATCAACTAGAGCTGTTGCAAGGATTGTTAGCGATCCGCCATCTTCAATATTACGAGCTGCACCGAAGAACTTCTTTGGTGGATAGAGGGCTGCTGAATCAACACCACCGGAAAGAATTCGACCAGATGCTGGAGCTGCAATGTTATATGCGCGACCAAGACGTGTGATTGAGTCAAGCAGAACCACAACATCGTGACCCATTTCAACCAGACGCTTTGCGCGCTCGATTGCAAGCTCTGCGATTGTGGTGTGGTCATCAGCTGGGCGGTCGAAAGTCGAAGCAATAACTTCGCCCTTCACGCTGCGCTGCATGTCGGTAACTTCTTCCGGGCGTTCATCAACGAGCACAACCATGAGGTGACACTCAGGGTTGTTTGTTGTAATTGCATTGGCGATTGCCTGCAAGACCATTGTCTTACCCGCCTTTGGAGGGGAAACAATAAGTCCGCGTTGACCTTTACCAATAGGTGCAATCAAATCGATAACGCGAGTTGTAAGAATATTTGGCTCTGTCTCAAGGCGAAGACGCTCTTGTGGGTAAAGAGGTACAAGCTTGCCGAATTCAACTCGGTTGCGAGCTTCTTCATATGGTGCGCCATTGATAGTTTCAAGAGTGATCAGTGGGTTGTACTTCTGACGAGTTTCACCTTCGCGTGCCTGGCGAACTTGTCCGGTGACAACGTCCCCTTTACGAAGACCGTACTTACGTACTTGTCCCTGTGAAACATAGACATCGTTTGGCCCTGGAAGGTATCCACCGGTGCGAATAAATGAGTAGTTATCCATTATGTCGACGAGTCCGCCAACTGGAACTAGCACGTCATCTTCACCAACTACTGGCTCACGCTCTTCCCGGTTTCCACGGTCGCGGTTGCGATCTCGTCCACGGTTGCGATCGCGGCCACGGTTGCGTCCACCACGGTCATCGCGATCTCCTGAATTACGGTCTTGTGGTGCGCTGTTATCTGATGAATCCTCGTCGTTATCGTCATCATCTGAATTACTTGAATTATCGGAATTCTTATTCTCGCGGTTGCCCTTTTTCGCATTGCGCGCTTCACGACGTGCCTCGCGCTCAGCCTTAGCTGCCTCGCGGTTTGACGCCTGAAGATCTGCAATTGCTGTTACGAGTGCATCCTTTTTTAGCTTGGCAGCGTTATCAATACCGAGTTGAGACGCAACTTCCTTTAATTTAGGAAGGGTCATCGCTGAGAGCTCTGGGCTGCTGGAACGAATTGGTTCTGTTGTTGTCATGTATTTCTTTTCAGTTTGGGGCTTACCTATATAAGTGAAACCCAGGGTTAATTTCTTTATCTTCTTGGATTTATCAATTCTTACTCTGCCCTTACTTACCGGGTCGAACTGATGGCAAAACTATAGCAGGCTGGCTCCACGAGGAGCAATTTCCAGAGATTTACCTTCAAATGTAGCGCCTCCAGCACGGCGCAGCTGTTCACTCTCTTCCTGGTTGCCGGTATGCAAAGCCATGACAGTAGGACCCGCGCCAGAGATAAAGGCTGCGACTCCAGCAGCACGCAACTTTGTCATCAGTGCAAATGAGGCCGGCATTGCATCGCTGCGATATGACTGATGCAAGAAATCCTCTGTGGCCGAAAACAATAGATCTGGACGAATAGTCAGTGCGTGCATGAGTAGCGCTGTGTTAGTGCTGTTGCGTTGGGCGTCAGCAAATGGAATTGATGAAGGTAAGAGTGTGCGAGCCTTCTTAGTTGAAAGAGTAGTACTCGGGATAAATGCCATGGCACGGATACGAGGATCTACTGGGATCTGAATTGCATGACTTACTGCTTTCCCATTTACCTGCTCCTTCCAGGCAACAGTTGCGCCACCAAAGAGCGCTGCAGCCACATTATCTGGATGACCTTCCATCTCTGCTGCCAGGTTCAGGAGTGCTTCATCGCTCATTTTATCTGTGCCAGTAAGTACGAGCGCTCTTGCTAAAACAAGTCCACCGATAATTGCCGAAGCAGATGACCCAAGTCCGCGACCATGAGGAATGACATTAAGTGCACGCACTGCAATCCCTTTTGGTTTGCCACCTAAGAAATCAAAACCTTTATACATTGCTTTCACAAGTAAGTTCTTTTCTGTGCGCGGAACATCGTCAGCGCCTTCACCAGTCACATCAATATCAAGGCCTGGTTCATCAAGAACTTGGGCGACATAGCGATCGTGCATAGAAAAAGCTAAGGCGATTGAATCAAATCCTGGACCCACGTTGGCAGAGGTTGCTGGAACCTGTACCTGAATCGGATTCGCTTTAAATGTTGGTTTAGCCATGAGTTACTTCTTCACTAACCCGAGTGCTTTTGCAGCAGCATCAGCGTTTACCGGAACTACTACCGGATCTGATGCGCCCTCAAGGGCCCACGGAATATCTTTAAGGCCATTACCTGTGCAGGTAATAACAATTGTTTTATCTTTCGGCAGTTTTCCTGCGTTCTTATACTTAATAAGTCCAGCTAATCCCGCTGCAGAAGATGGCTCGCAGAAGATTCCTTCGCGCGCTGCGAGCAAGTGATAGGCAGCAAGAATTTCTTCATCTGTTACCGAATCAATGAGCCCGCCAGATTCATCGCGGGCAGCAATTGCTTGATCCCATGAAGCAGGGTTACCAATTCTGATGGCAGTTGCAATTGTCTCTGGCTTTGCTACCGGAGTTCCTGTCACAAGCGGCGCCGCCCCTGCTGCTTGGAATCCCCACATCTGTGGCAACTTTTTCGAAATCTTATCCTTGCGATATTCGTTATAGCCCTTCCAATATGCAGTGATATTTCCAGCATTACCTACTGGCATGGTGTGAATATCTGGAGCATCACCCAACATATCGACTACTTCAAAGGCGGCAGTCTTCTGTCCTTCAATGCGATATGGATTAACGGAGTTCACTAGTGATACTGGGTAGTGCTCGGAAAGATCACGCGCTAAAACCAAGCAATCATCAAAGTTTCCATCGACTTGTAATAACTTCGCACCATGCACAACAGCTTGTGCCAATTTTCCGAGTGCAATCTTGCCTTCCGGAATTAGAACTGCCGGAACCATTCCGGCTTTGACGGCGTAAGCAGCGGCGGCGGCAGATGTATTTCCAGTTGATGCACAAATAACGGCTTTGGCGCCTTCTTCAGCAGCTTTCGATATCGCCATTGTCATTCCGCGATCTTTAAAAGAACCAGTTGGATTAATGCCTTCAAACTTTACCCAGACATTATTGCCGAGCATTTCCGAGAGCACGCAGGCATAGATAAGTGGAGTTCCACCTTCGCGAAGAGTGATGACCGGAGTCTTGGCAGAAACAGGTAGGCGATGACGATATTCCTCAATCACTCCGCGCCATTGATGGGCGCCAGAATTCTTTGAAAAGATTCCCATTAGGAGATAGCTCCTTCTACCCGAATCACACTAGAAATCTTTGTCACCATCGGCATCTTCTTCAGAGCTTCAACAGTTGCTTTGAGTTCGCCTTCGGTGGCTCTGTGAGTAACAACAATGAGTTCGGCATCATCGTTGCGGCCGTTCTGGTCGACAGTTTGAATTGAGACGCCTTGGTCTGCAAAAACCTTTGCAATCGCAGCTAGAACACCAGGCTTATCAGCAACTTCTAGGCGAATGAGAAACTTTGTCTTAGTTGTCTCAATCGGAGCAATATTGCGATCTGCGTAATCTGTTTCACGTTGCCCAATTGAATTCAGCGCAATATGGCGTGAGACAGCAACGATATCTCCCAAGATTGCTGATGCTGTTGGTTGTCCGCCAGCGCCGCGACCATAGAACATAAGCGGTCCAGCAGATTCTGCTTCGATGAAGACTGCGTTAAAGGCATCGCGCACCGATGCAAGTGGGTGGCTCTTATCAATCATGACCGGGTGAACACGTACCGATATTTCATCGGCCGGTGTGAGCTCGGCGATGGCAAGTAATTTAATAACGTGATTCATTGATTTTGCAATCGAGACATCTTCCAGAGTGATATGCGAGATGCCCTCGCGATATACGTCATCGACAGTCACGCGAGTGTGGAAGGCAAGTCCAGATAAAATTGCCGCCTTTGCCGCAGCATCGAATCCCTCAATATCTGCAGTGGGATCTGCCTCGGCATAGCCAAGTGCCTGCGCCTCTTTTAGGGCATCAGCAAATTCACGATTATCTTCATGCATCTTTGTGAGAATGTAATTTGTTGTGCCGTTCACAATTCCCATCAGGCGGGTAACAAAGTCACCAGCTAAGGAATCACGAAGTGGGCGAATAATTGGAATCGCACCAGCCACCGATGCCTCGTAATAAATATCTTCACCTTTGGCGTAGGCGGCAGTAAAGAGGTCTGCGCCATGGCTGGCAAGAAGTGCCTTATTGGCTGTCACAATTGATTTGCGATTATTAATTGCCAACATGGCAAGTTCGCGGGCAGGCTCAATGCCGCCCATGACTTCCACAATGAGATCAATCTCAGGATCATTAACGATAGAAAATGGATCTGTTGTAAAGAGCGCTGGATCTAAACCTGGATAAGGCTTAAGTGTGCGCACGGCGATACGAGTAAGTTCAATCTTTACACCAGCACGAGTCGAGAGTTCGGCAGTATCTTCCAAGAGAAGACGTGCTACTTGGCTGCCCACAACACCGCAGCCGAGCATGCCGACGCGAACGGGTTTATCTGCTGGGCTCATCTGCCTATTCTTTCACATCAAGTGCGAGCAGATCTGCCTCATTTTCTCGACGAACTATTACGCGTGCTTTTCCATCCTTTACAGCAACAACTGGTGGTCTTGGGACATGGTTGTAATTGCTAGCCATGCTGCGGCCATAAGCACCCGTTGCCGGGGTAGCAATGAGATCTCCCGGGGCAATATCTGCCGGAAGTTGGATATTGGCAATAATGATGTCGCCAGTTTCGCAATGCTTTCCAACTAGTCGCGCTAAGACATGTGGCGCACTGGATGCTCGTTGGGCAATAACAGCGGTGTATTCGGCGTCGTATAAGGCAGGACGTGCATTTTCACTCATGCCGCCATCGACAGAGACATACTTACGCACTGCGCCATCATCGAGTACAACATCTTTAACAGTGCCAACTTCATAGAGTGTGAACATTGTTGGTCCCACAATGTTTCTTCCAGGTTCAAGTGAGATCACCGGAATATCAAGTGAGTACTTTGCACATGCTGCCCTCACGGCAGCGCCAATCGCTGGAAGCACATCGGCGGGTTCAACTGTTACTTCACCATCAATATAAGCGATCCCAAATCCCCCACCTAAATCAAGTTCAGGAAGTTGCGTGCCATAGGCGTCGCGATACTTGCCCATAAAAGCAAGGAGTCGATCTGTTGCAATCTCGTGTGCCTCAACACCAAATATCTGGGAACCGATATGACAATGCACGCCACGTAGTTCTAGCTCCGGATGTTCTGCGACAGCTTGAACTGCCTGCCAGGCCGCTCCGGATGCAATCGAGAAACCAAATTTCACATCTTCGTGAGCGGTAGAAATCTTTTCATGAGTGTGGGCTTCGATGCCAGGTGTGAGCCTGAGCATGACCCCTTGTCGCACGCCGTGCTTGCGAGCAGCCGCTGCCACGCGCTGAATTTCAAAGAGTGAATCCAACACAATTGTCTTGACGCCAACTGAGACTGCGCGCTCAATTTCTGCAACAGATTTGTTATTGCCATGTACTTCAATCTTTGATGGATTGATTCCGCCGGCGAGAGCTACTGCGAGTTCGCCACCTGTGCAGACATCGATACCGATTCCGATCTCGCTGATCCATTGCGCAACAGCTGTGCAGATAAAGGACTTTGCCGCGTAATAAATAGTTCCAGCATGTGGTCCAAATTCACGCTGCAGGCCGTTATGCCAGGTGAGTGCGCGACTGCGATAAGCAGCTTCGTCGAGAAAGAATGTCGGTGTTCCAAAGTCTTTTGCTAACTGGGCTGCAGAAATTCCAGCGAGAGAAAGCGTTCCACCTGAAAGGGATGCGTTCTGCGACCACATGTTTGTACTCATTACTTACATCCTTTCCGGTGCTGATACACCTAGGAGATCAAGACCATTAGCAAGTACCTGCATTGTCGCAGCACAGAGCGCTGCTCGCGCAGAATGAATAGGTGCGATTGCTTCTTCGCCGAGCGGTAGCACGCGGCAATCGGCATAGAAGCCGTGATAGACACCGGCTAACTCTTCCAGATAACGCGCAACCCGATGTGGCTCACGGAATTCTGCAGCGCTGGCAACGATTCGTGGGAAATCTGAAAGGGCGCCTAGTAGCTCATTTTCACGATCGTGTGTGAGCTGTGATGGATCAAAGTAGGCAAGGTCAGATTTAATTCCAAGCTCAGCAGTATTACGCAGCACGGCAGCGATACGTGCGTGTGCATACTGCACGTAATAGACAGGATTCTCATTAGTGTTACGGCGCAGCACATCGATATCCATCACCATCGGGGTATCAACCGGATAACGAATGAGTGTGTAGCGAGCTGCGTCTACGCCCACTTTCTCCACAAGTTCTTCTAGCGTGATGATGGTGCCGGCGCGCTTAGAAAGCTTTACCTCTTGCCCACCTTCCATAATCTTTACCAACTGACCAATAAGAACATCAATGTTGTATTCGGGGTTATCTCCGGCGCAGGCAGCGGTGGCTTTCAAGCGTTGGATATATCCATGGTGGTCTGCGCCCAACATATAAATACAGATATCAAATCCACGTTCGCGTTTATTGATGTAATAAGCAGTATCAGAGGCAAAGTATGTGAGCTCACCATCTGCCTTAACAATGACTCGGTCTTTATCGTCACCGAAATCTGTAGTGCGCAGCCACACTGCGCCATCAACTTCAAAGACGTGTCCTTGCGAGCGCAACTTATCTACTCCATGTTCGACGGCGCCAGATTCATGAAGTGAACGCTCTGAGAACCAGACATCGAAGGAAGTATGAAAACCTGCAAGGACCCCCTGTTGTTGGGCTAACTGCACCTTATAAGCAGCTTCCCGGAAATCTTCCGTAGATGTTATTCCGGGATTGGCAGCAACGACTTCTTTAGCCAAATCTGCAATGTATTGACCCTGATATCCATCTTCTGGAATCGGATTTCCTTGGGCTGCTGCTTGAACAGATTGTCCAAACAAATCCATTTGGCGACCACGGTCATTGATATAAAACTCGCGCGTGACATCTGCCCCGGCTGCACTTAGGACTCGACCTAGCGCATCACCAACTGCCGCCCATCGGGTGTGACCAAGGTGTAGTGGCCCGGTTGGGTTGGCGCTAATAAATTCCAGGTTAATTTTCACGCCCTGCAGGGCAGAGCCGCGTCCGTACTGGCTGCCGGCAGTAATAATTGTGCGAACAAGTTCAGCCTGGCTTGCGCGGTCAAGGGTGATATTTATAAAGCCAGGTCCTGCGATATCAACTTTGACTACTCCTGCAATAGATGCGATAGCTGCCTGCAAAATTGTTGCGATCTCGCGCGGATTCTTGCCTGCCGCCTTTGCTAACTGCAGTGCTATCGATGTTGCGTAATCACCATGATCGCGATTCTTTGGGCGCTCCAGTGTGATGACAGCCGGAACCTCGCCGGAGATTTCTCCTCGGGCAAATGATGCGGCAATGACCGCTTGGATATCGAGGGCAAGTTGGTCGGCAAGGGAGGCTGCTGAAGAATTTTCACTGCGCGACATTGTGCAAGGTTACCGGTTGCACGCTTAGGCTCGTCGTTATTTGGTGACAAGGGCCAGTTGCCCGTAACCTTCTCCCATATCGCGATGAGAAATCATTGCGATACGCGGGAGTGGTGAAATGGCAGACACGCAAGTCTTAGGAACTTGTGCTTCGGCGTGCGGGTTCAAGTCCCGCCTCCCGCACCAGATCTATCAGGAGCATCAGGATTAGCCATGGCAAAACAATCGCCAGCAAAAATCAAAAAGTTACGCGGTGAAGCTATGCGCGCGGCAGCTGCAAGAAAAGATGCTCGGGCTGCAAGTCAGAACGAGAATGCTCGCGGTGAAGCAGATCTCGACGCCTATGCCGAAGTTGATGGCCCATGGCGAGAAATTGGATTAGCAGCTCCAGCACGTAGAGCGCTCATTGATGAAGGACTCTATAAGTTAAGTGATTTAAGAAAAGTCTCACTCGACCTAGTCAAGGATTTAGATGGCTTGGGGCCCAATGCAATTCGGATACTCATCTCAGAGATGAAGAAGAAAGATCTCTCCTTTAGAAAATAAGCGTCTTGCAAAGGAGTTGCAAGGGGTTTGCAAAGAGCAGATACTCGCAACTTTGCATTTGAAATTCGACAAGTTACCCTTTGCGGTAGTTCACGAGTTCTACGTATTAGCCCCGGCTTAGTAGACGGCAACCCTCCACCGCGGTGGGGTGCTCCGGGTGACGAACTGGTCAGAATAAGCAACTGACACCTACTGCGATGGAGATAACTATGTCTAACAATTGGTCATTTGAAACGCTGCAGATTCATGCAGGACAAACGGCAGATCCAACTACAGGTGCACGCGCACTTCCGCTTTATCAGACAACAGCCTATGAGTTCCGCGATACAACACATGCCGCGAACCTCTTCGGACTTGCTGAGCTAGGAAATATTTACACACGCATCATGAATCCAACTCAAGATGCAGTGGAGCAAAGACTTGCCGCACTTGAAGGTGGCGTAGCAGCACTATTGCTCGCATCAGGTTCTGCTGCGACTACTTTTGCAGTTCTTAACGTTGCTGAAGCAGGAGACCACATCGTCTCTAGCCCAAGCTTGTATGGCGGAACATATAACCTCTTCCACTACACACTTCCAAAGTTTGGTATTGAAGTAACTTTCGTTGATGATCCAAATGATCCAGAGTCATGGAAGAAGGCGGTAAAGCCAAATACAAAGGCGTTCTTCGGAGAGACGATTGCCAACCCAAAGAATGAAATTCTTGATATCAAAACGATTGCAGATATCGCTCACTCAGTTGGAGTTCCACTGATTGTTGATAATACAGTTGCAACTCCATACCTCATTAAGCCAATTGAATATGGCGCAGATGTAGTTGTGCACTCAGCGACCAAGTTCCTATCTGGTCACGGAAATGCAGTTGTTGGCGCGATCATTGATGCCGGTAAGTTTGACTACGCTCAACACCAAGATCGATTCCCAGGATTTAACAAGCCAGATCCTAGTTATCATGGCTTGGTCTTCTCGCAAGCACTCGGCGTAGGCTCAGCCTTTGGTGCCAACCTTTCATACATCTTCAAGATACGCCTTCAGTTGCTACGCGATATCGGAGCTGCGGTATCACCATTTAATGCGTGGCTACTCGCACAAGGTCTTGAAACTCTTTCACTGCGCATGGACCGCCATCTTGAAAATGCTCAAGCTGTTGCAACATGGCTTGAAGCCCACCCAGATGTTGAGAAGGTGCACTACGCAAGCCTGGCATCCTCACCATGGCACGCACTTGCAAAGAAGTACACACCAAAAGGATCAGGAGCGGTCCTTTCATTCGAACTCAAAGCTGGAATTGAAGCTGGCAAGAAGTTCGTTGAATCACTTGATCTCTTTAGCCATGTTGCCAATATTGGTGATGTGCGCTCACTTGTTATCCATCCAGCAACAACTACACACTCTCAGCTCTCACCGCAAGAGCAGCTGGAAGCAGGAGTTACTCCAGGACTGGTACGGCTAAGCCTTGGACTTGAAAATATTGTTGATATCAGGGCTGACCTTGAAGCTGGATTTAAAGCGACAAAGGGTTAGTAACTAAACAAAAAAACTGTAAGCAAGAAGCAGGCCGCCGCACATGATTCCGATCGCTGCGGCGGTTTTGCTTTGTAACCACATCTTGCCGGGCTGTGTGAATGAAATAAGCAGTAGCGCAAGCCCTGGACCAATTAGCACCAAGCTCTTTAGAAGATTGCCATCGGCGCCAGTTTGATATCGCAGATTGATAAGGCCAATAGCCAGGGCGGCATAAGCGCCCATTCGGAAATTATTTACTCGCGCAATGTTCATGCCTTGATAGTAATGCAGGTTCTGATGGGAATGCAGAAGGGCGCCGGTTTCCCGACGCCCTTGCCTAATTAGTATGAGTAATTAGTGATCTGCTGGCATGCCTTCAGCATGTGACTTCATGCGAGCAATCTTCAAGATTGTTAGACCGAATACGCACTTCGCAAGAATATCCGCGATTGTGTAACCGACCTGAACAGTTACGAATGATGATGCTGAAGCATCACCAACGATGTTGAAGATGTACGCGATTGGGTAGACACCCCATGTTGCGATGAGAAGCAGACGTAGACGTCCGACTGTCTCTGCAACGCCAGCTGGCTGGCGATCGAGTGACTTACCAAGCTCTACGAATAGTACGTAGAGGATGTAGATGAATGGAATTGTTGAAAGAACACCGTAAAGAACCTGTGTGTTCTGGTCTGATGAAATTTCACCTGGGTAACCAAGTGCGATCATCGCAGCTGAAGCTGGTACTAGGCGGGTAATAAGTGACTTTGAAAGTTCCTTAGCAAGTGCCAATACAGCAATAACTTCAACTAGTAGTAGTGGAACAGTAAGTAGCCAGTCAACGTAGCGGTATGCCTCGTTGAATGAGCCCTGCTCACCTGAAACGTTAACCATCATGCCTTCTGATGACTCGCCAAATGAGTTGAAGATACGCCAGTAGTGGTAGCCAGCAATGAATGTAACCATTGATGACATTACAAGAGCGTTACGGTACTTAGGCAGTACGCGTGACTGTGATACGAGGGTATAGATAGTGCATGCGAGCATTGAGATCAAACCGAATGAAAATACGTTATAAACGAGGTTCCATTGGTTGCTGTCGAGTGTTACTGACATGTATTAAGCCTCCGTGAGTGCTTATCTATGCAGACCGGGCGGTCCGCACGTTCGGGTTATGGCAATTGGAATCCTCGAGGAACCCCAGCGACCACCGACAGACAATATTGTGCGCCTAAATGGGCGGATACGCACCCTTGTGGCGCAAGTGTTTTGCAACTTTATGGGGTGATTTGAGCGTGAGGGCCGAAAAAATTGGGAAATTTGAGCATCTTAAGGGTGGTGGGACTCGCCCACTCCAATCGCTAGGCGCCTGAAGACCCCTAGGCTGCTCATCATGAGTTCTGATCTTCCGGTGAGGCCGCCCAAGCTACGTGGTTGGTTCCACTTGGGTGCCACCCCGGTAGTCATCATCGCTTCGCTGGTTCTCTTTATTCTCAGCCGGGAATCCTTGCGGTTTGCTGTCGCGCTCTACTCCATCACGGCAATTATGCTCTTTAGCGTTTCGGCCGTGTATCACCGCGTGCCCTGGGTGCCGAGCAAGAAGAAGATTTGGCGCCGCTGGGATCACGCCAACATCAATCTACTAATCGCTGGCTCTTACACCCCCTTTGCTGTTGCTCTTCTTGGCGACCGCGATAGAAATATTCTGCTGGCGGTGATCTGGATTGGCGCACTCTCTGGAGTCGCCATCCGTGTTTTTTGGGTGGGTGCGCCACGTTGGCTTTATGTTGCCAATTACTTAGTACTCGGTTGGGTTGCCGTCATCTATACCCCGCAGCTTTATCGCGAGGGTGGTTTATGGGTGTTAATTCCTATTCTTATCGGGGGACTTCTCTACTCCATTGGGGCGATTTTTTACGCCTTAAAATTGCCAGGGCGCAACGCCAAATACTTTGGTTTCCACGAGCTTTTTCACATCTTTGTGCTCGCGGCATGGATTTCGCAGTACTTAGCGGTCTCTTTCGCCATTTACCGAAAGTAGCGCAATGCCCTAATCTTGGCCTACTGCAATGGGTTATCCCCCTAGTGAGTAGATCTAACCGATACCGCGAATGAGAGATATTACAAATGGCACAGAAGAATTTCCGCAACTGGGTGGGTTTCCGCGAAGAAACCGATCGTGAACCAATTGCCAACCCTGTTGATCGCATTCGTGATCTTGAATCTCAGTTAGCTGATCTACGCTCACGCCGCGACATCACTGGTCTTTCGCGCGAAGAGTTTGAAATCCTAGCCACTGAAACTGCAATGGCGATGATTCGCTCTGCTCAAGGTCGCGAAGCAAAGGCACATGCTACCGCCGACCGTGTTATTTCTGAATCTTCACGCAGCGCAAAAGATGTTCTTGAAGGTGCTGAAAATAAGGCGCGCAGCGTTCTAGCTGGAGCTGAAACTCGTGGGCGTAAATATATTTCTGCTGCTGAAGTTGAAGCAGCCGAGCTGATTCGTGAAGCAAGTCGCCAAGCAGCAGCTGTGGCTGATGCGAAGGTCCGTGAAGCCGACGCCCTTGTTGATAGTAAGCGTCGTGAAGCCGCAGCATTTGCCGGTGCTGCGCGTCGTGAAGCTGAAAGAGTAATCAGTGAAGCATCAGAAAATGTCAATGAGTATCGAGCATGGCTTGCAGATATCATCACAGAAAGTGAGCGTCTCTATCGCTCCCAAACTCAAGCGTTATCTGCAGCCGAAGGTGCAATCGCACAATCTCGCAACACATTGGATACAGCCTTTGCGCGTTTGAGCAAGATGGGCAATATAGTAAGTAACGCCATGAATGAAGATGGAACAATCAAAAGATCTGCTCCAATTTCGGTAGCGAGTAAGCGCACCCGCGCGGCTATCAGCGCACCTAAAAGTTCGAAAAAATCTGTAGCAAAGCGTCCTGTTAAGAAATCTGCTACTAAGCGCAAGTAATTCTTATGGCTGCCAATCGCGGTATCCAATACATCCCTGCAATCGATGGGC
>JBILAM010000015.1:0-25927 GCA_044354225.1 Candidatus Planktophila sp. | reverse complement strand
ATTAAGCAACCAGGCACAACTAGGCAAGGGAGTCACGATGTTCTTTACTAAACGTCGCGTTATTGACTACTGCCGCATTTCTACCACCAGTTGCTGATTTAGCTTTCTTTCGCATTATCTAGCTTTACCAAATCTATTTTCATACCCAACAACAAACAGAGGAAAAAAATGTCAATTTCAAGAAAAGTATTAGCTGCAGCAGCAGTCGCAGCGCTCTTCACATCAACTGGAGTAGTTCCAGCTGATGCACGTCCCAAGAATCAAGCTCGCGCAGTTGCGCAGCCTGATTGGCTAGAACAGAACATCGATAATCCAAATGTTCGTATCATCGAGGTAAGCACTGAACCTGGAATCTATGAGCGTGGACACATTAAGAACTCAATTAAGTTCGTTTGGCACACCGATCTTGTCGACACCGTAAATCGCGACATCATTAGCCAAGCTAACTTCACCGCACTTGCACAGAAGGCCGGTATCAGCGATGACACAACTGTTGTCCTCTACGGCGATAAGAACAACTGGTTTGCCGCATGGGGAGCCTGGATTTTTAATATCTATGGTCAAAAAGATGTCCGAGTTCTAGATGGCGGAAGAGTTAAGTGGGAAAAAGATGGTCGCGCTCTGACATCAGCTGTTCCAACATTTAAGGCCGGTAACTTTGTCGCAAATAACCCTGATAAGAATCTTCGTGCCAGCTTGGCAAAAGATGTTCTTCCAGTAGCGAAGAAAACAAAAATCGCAGCGCTAGTTGATATCCGCGGTGCAGATGAATTCAGCGGAAAGCTCTTTGCAGCTCCTGGCTTCCAAGAGCTAGCAGTGCGTGCGGGCCATATCCCGGGAGCAATTAATATCCCATGGGGTTCAAATGTAAATGCTGATGGAACCTTTAAAACTGTGGCAGAGCTCAAGAAGCTCTATGCAGATAAAGGCATCACTGGCACAGATCAGATCATCACATATTGCCGTATTGGTGAGCGTTCATCACTGACATGGTTTGTGCTTAGCGAAATTCTTGGATTCCAAAAGGTCAAGAATTACGATGGATCATGGACTGAGTACGGAAACTCAGTAGGCGTTCCAATTAATAATCCTTCCGGAACAATTTGGGGAGCTGCGTAATTAGCACCTCACAGCAGTCAGAGAAGAGCCCCGATCACCTCGGGGCTCTTCTTCCTGTGTGGACCCGTGCTGAAAAGATACGAACTGCAATCTCACTTGGGGTAATTGCTGCGCTATTGGCAACCGCGTTCGTACTTTCATCATCGGAGAACGCTTCAACTGCTCCAATCTCACTTTTGATTGGTGTCAGCCTTGGTTTACTGCTGGAACGTGGTCGATTCTGTTTCTTCTGTATTTTCCGTGATGGAATTGAAGATAAGAACACCACGCCATTTCTATCAATTCTTATTGCGATTGCTACCGGATCAATTGGTTATGCAATCATCTTTGGACAGTTTCTCCCCGATACAACTACTGAACGCCTTCCGCCAGTAGCCCATATCGGACCTGTGAGTTGGGTGCTCGTACTTTCTGCCTTTGCATTCGGCATTGGTATGGCGCTTTCAGGTGCATGCATTAGTGGCCATCTTTATCGCCTTGGCCAAGGTTATATTCGCGCAATCCCGGCGTTGATTGGCGCACTAATTGGTTTTGTACTTGCCTTTCTTTCCTGGAATTGGCTTTATCTAAATGCAATCGCAGATGCGCCCACTATCTGGTTGCCGCATTACTTTGGATATTCAGGTTCCCTCATCATTACCTTCATCGCCCTGATTGCACTTGCCCACTTTGTCATCAGAAAAGGCAAGAACTCAGATCCGCTACGCGTGGCCTATTCAGGACAGATTTCTATTGCAGCATCACTAAAACGAGCAATTACTGATCGTTGGAGTCCAATCACAACTGGGCTACTCGTGGGAGTAGTTGGAACTATTGCATACCTTCGTGTTGAACCACTCGGTGTTACGCGCCAGATCAGCACCCAAGCAAGAACTTTTATGACTGATAATAAAATTGGCGATGAGACTCTAGTTGGCCTTGATCGGATGGCTGGTTGTATTGCCGTTATCTCTGAGACCATCACCAATAACGGTTGGTTAATCCTCGGAATCGTGGCATCTTCCTTTGCAGCTGCCTTTGCTGGCAATCGCTTTAAGCCAGCGCTTCCTACCGTGCGAAATAGCGCCACAGCGCTACTCGGTGGAATTCTCTTGGGTTGGGGCTCAATGATTTCACTCGGGTGCACCATTGGAGTTCTGCTCTCAGGAACACAGGCATTTGCACTCTCTGGTTGGGTCTTCTTCGCCTTTGTATTTCTTGGTAGTTGGGTCGGAATTAAAGCCAAACTTCACCAGCTCTAAATTACTGGCACGAGTTAACCCCGGAACCAGTTCGCTTTGCTTCATACATAGCAGCATCGGCGCGTTCAAGTAAGTTACCTTCTCCATCATTGTGAGCATGGCCAATGCTTACGCCAATTGTGACGGTGTGGCCGCGGATAACAAATGGATAACTCAATGTTGCTTGTAGCGCGAATGCTGCTTCCAAAGTAGTTTCGTAGCTGCCATCGATTAACACACCAAATTCATCACCACCGAGCCTGGCAAGGACTGCCCCCGTTGGCAGTGATCGACTAAATCGCTGTGCTACTTGTTGCAAAATTAGATCTCCCACCTCGTGGCCATACTGATCATTTACCGGTTTGAACTCATTGAGGTCAAGAAGCAAGAGCGCACCTTCGGTCTCTGAATATGTAGCAAGTTCTGCCACCAAACGACGACGATTAGGAAGCCCAGTTAGCTCATCGGTGCGTGCCAGAACTCGTTCTTCACCGAGATTTCGTGCTTGTCGAATCACTATTGTCATTCGGATGAAAGCAAGAAAGAGGGTGGCAATCGTTGGAATCAAAATATAGATGGAGAAGATTCCTGGACGTAGCGCCATCAGCGCAAGAAGTGTGGGGCTGATAAATATGGAGAGTGCAATAAAGACAGGATGAATTGTTATCTCAGATGTAGTCGAGCTCTGGGCATGCCAAAAGGAATTAGCAATGATGACAATTCCTATCAGCCAACCATCATCGGTGATTTGCCCGAAGGTGTAACTATTGTTGACAGAGAGCCATAGGTAGAACAAATCTGATGCGCTAAAGATAAGAATGCCAAGAAATAGCAGTAGCGCCCGCTTTTGTAGCCGGTGGGTGATCACCGCTATCGCAGCCAAGGTAAGCAGCAATAAATCTGATACGGGAAAAAGTAGCGAGAAGAATTGATCTTGTACATCGAAGATAGATTCTGGAAAGACTTTCGAGAGGAAGGCCGCGGTGGCAATGGCTGAGATACCGAGGCCAAAGATTGCAGAATCAAGTACTTCTATGGGATTTAGGTGTCGCCCACGCGAGAGAGTTCGGGGAATAGCGACGAGTAAGAGTGGGTAGAAAAAAACATAGCTGAGTTGGGCTAGAAATTGTGAAGTATTGGAAAGAGCGTAGAAATCAGCGTAGCTATTGAGCAGTGAGCCAACGCCCCAGAATCCAATAGCGAGTGAGGTCGTGGCAACTGCGACCGGGTCATTACTCAGTGGCGCTTGCGTAATTGCTGCGATAGCAAAGAGCCAAATTGCGTTGTAGAGAAAGAGATCAAGGGCGAGTGAGTTGCTCTGGATAAAGAGTTTGAGAAAGAGATGAAGCAGTAGCAGTGCCACCGGAAGTAATCTGATGGCGCGATACACCTAAGAAGTAAACAGGGGGTACTAACCGCTAATGAATAGGGGAAGCGTTACTGCATCAGCGGTGTTGGCTTAGTAGCCCTTCTGGCAGAGCAAGCCGGCAGATGATCTTGCATCAGTGACGCTATCTTTAAATGCAGCTGGAGCACTGAGCAAGAGCGCCTTCTTTGATTCAAGATCCTTTACCTGCGCCGAAAGCTTTGACTTGGAGCCACTGAGAACAAGTACAGCATTTGCAAGTTTTGATAGCGCACCCGAAAGTGCCAGCTTTTCAGATGCATTAGTGGAGGCGTTCAAAGATGCCTGCGACTTTGTCACCTGCGCACGCGCATTTTCATATGCTGTGGTCACACTGGCAAGTGCTGCCACCGCTTTCTCAAGTTCAGCATCAAGTTCGGCAGTTTGGGCAGAGATATCACCTACATTTTTTTGAGCCTTCACCGCGGCCTGGAATTGCGTAATTGCGGTTACGCATTCAACAGATAACCAGGTGAGTTTTGAATTCTTGACTAGCGCATTTTTAGCGCACTTATACTTATAACCAGAGACAGAAACTGTGGCATTGACCTTTGAGCAGGCAGTGCCGTTGCTGATTTTGGCCGCAGATGCTGGCGCTGCGAAAAGTCCACCAGCGATAACTACAGTTGAAAGTAATGTGGCTGCTAATTTGCGGGACATTGTGATCCTCCGTCGGGTATGCGGTAATGGTAGCGATGCTGACTTAAAATCCCGGGTAAAGGCTCTCTTTCCAGCATAGAAAATCATGTGAATTTTGAATCTCAAAATGCGTGTATGATTAGCCCATCGACGCACCCTGCATCGATGTACTTCCCCCAAAGTGCGCCAAATGGCCACTTACTTGCGAGTCTTATCAAGACCCTGATTGCCCTAGTTCATCTAGCTGGCCGATCTAACCGAGACGCGCTTGTCGTCTCGATTGGTATCTATTTTCATGTCTCTACAAACACGTACCCCTGCCCCCGGCAAAGCTCGTCGCGCCGCAAAAGGAAAGCCCCGTCACACAACTGCCCAGAAGGCTGCGCGTAAGACGGCAGTTGCCAAGCCTGCTGCTCGCGGAACTGCCAAGCGCAGCGCTGAGTCAAAGCCAGCAGTAGTCAAGTCAACTATTGCCAAGAAGGCCGCTACCGAACGTTATTCAGATCGCGAAGTTGTCACTAAGAAGGATGTTCGCTTAGCTGATCGTTCAAAGCTACGCGCACAACGTTTTCAGGAGCGCACCGCATCTAAGTCTAAAAATATTGAAGGTGCTCCAAAAGGTAATCCAAAGCAGAGTCGCGAAGAGCGCACATTCTCAAAGCCAGCAAAAGCATTTAAGGGATCTGCTCCAAAGCGCACTGAATCTACAACGCGTTCCGCAAAGCCAGTCTCACGTGCGGCAAAGTTTGTCGAAGATCGCGCAGAGCGCGCATCACGACCGTTTCGTCCAGAGCGTCCAGAGCGTCCAACGCAATCAGATACACGTCCAACAACTCGTCGCGAGGCAGCGAAGGCAAAGATTGCACGTAGCGAAGATGGTCGTCCAAACTTTATTCCGCAAAAGCGCGAAAAATTTAATCCAAGTGCTCCTCGCGGTGCATCAACACGCAGCGCTTCATCACGAAGTGCAGCCCCTGCTCGCGATACCGAAACTTCACAACGTCCAGCTCGTGATCGTCGTAATGATTCACCAGCTTATGCCCGCGATGATCGCCGTGCATCAAAGACTCATTCAAATGTGGCAACTGATTTCGGAGCCGATGATAACTACATCTCAGTAAATTTAGCTGATGCCAACTTAGTTGAGGCAACACCACTAACAGAGGTAACAACTACATTCCGTGACCTAGGAATCGCACCAGCGCTATCAAATGCGCTTAGCGCACAAGGAATCATGCATCCATTCCCAATTCAGATTGCAACACTTCCAGATGCACTAGCAGGCCATGACATCTTGGGTCGTGGACAAACTGGTTCTGGAAAAACTCTGGCATTTAGCCTTGCACTTCTGACAAATATCAGCGACAAGGTTGCGCGCCCACATAAGCCACTGGCACTTATCTTGACTCCTACTCGCGAGCTCGCGCAGCAGATCGATGAAGTACTTCGTCCACTTGCTCGCGCTGTTGGCCACGAATCAGTTGTTATCGCTGGCGGAATGCCATATGCAAAGCAGATCACTGCAATGCGTAAAGCAACCGCAATCTTGGTGGCAACACCAGGTCGCCTAATCGACTTGCTCAATAAGAATGAAGTTCAGCTCGATCAACTTCAGATTACAGTTCTCGATGAAGCCGATCAGATGGCAGATATGGGATTCCTTCCAGTTGTGAAGGAAATTCTTGATCAAGCACATCTTGGTGGACAGCGTCTGCTCTTCTCGGCAACTCTTGACCGCGGAGTAGATTCACTCGTTAAGCAATACCTGAAGAACCCAAAGACCCACTCATTGCAAAATGACCGTGCTTCAGTTTCAACTATGGAACACCATGTTCTGCAGATGCACCCTGGCGATAAAGATGACATCACATCACAGATCGCGGCGCGTAACGGAAAGACAATTCTTTTCGTTAAGACACAACGTGGCGCAGATCGTTTAGCAGACAAGCTTGCTAACGCAGGAGTTCCAGTTGGCGCACTGCACGGTGGAAAGTCACAAGCGGTACGTACTCGTACCCTTGCCCTCTTTAAGGAGCAAGAGAATTCAGCTCTTGTTGCAACAGATGTCGCAGCACGCGGTATTCACGTTGATGGAATCTCACTTGTGGTTCACGTAGATCTTCCGCAAGACCACAAGGATTACTTACACCGTTCCGGTCGCACAGCTCGCGCTGGCGAATCAGGAACTGTCGTAACCCTTTCCTCATCAAAGAATTCACGAGCAGTATCAGGACTTCTTACCCGCGCAGGTGTGACACCGAAGTTCCACGATGTTCGCCCACTCGATGAAAAGCTCATGGTCCTAACTGGAGCACAAGAGCCAACTGGAGTTCCTTATATTCCACCTATCGTTGAACGTAAGAGCCCACAAAGTGGATCACGTTCAGGTGGCGGCAATCGTCGCGGTGGCAGCAGTGGTGGATATCGCGGTGGCAATAGCCGTCGCAGTCGCTAGCTAGCGCTGTTTCTTACGTACATTCATCCCGATTTGGCGTACAAAACTTCTTGGTGCAATTGAAATAATTGCCACAAGTAACTTGTATTGCCATCCAGGAATGCTGACAGGTTGATGTGCTTGCGCATCTTTCCAAGACTGCGCCACTAACTTATCGGCGTTCAGCCACATGAAGCTTGGCAGTCCTTTCATCTTCATTCGTCCACGCTGATGAAATTCGGTGCGGGTAAATCCGGGGCAGAGGGCAGAGACAATAACGCCAGTGCCTTTTAGCTCCGTATTCAATGATTCAGAGAGAACCGTTAGATATGACTTAGCTGCACTATAAGTTCCACCAGCAATAAAGCCGGCAACGGATGACACATTGATAATCGTGCCAGATTTACGCTCTTTCATCCCCGGCAAAATCACATGCATCAAACGCATGGGAGTGCGCACCAAAACATTGAGCAAATCTTGCTCATCACCCAAGTCACTTGCCGTGAAGGCTTTATTGATGCCAAAGCCAGCGTTATTAATCAGTACTTCAATCTCATAGCTCTGAATATATTTCTCAACTGACTTCACACCACTTTTTGTGGCCAAATCAGCAGGGAGTACAAATGTTTGAATCCCATACTTCTCACGTAATCCGCCAGCACGTTCGTGCAATCGAACTTCATCGCGAGCAACGAGTGCGATGTTGTATCCCTTGGATGCAAGTAAGCGCGTAAAGCTTTCACCGATTCCGGCAGTTGCGCCCGTAACGAGAGCCCACTGCGCCATTTAAATAACTATTCCTTGCGTATCTTCATCGCGAATGTGCCAGGAAGAGCCGTACTCCTCAATTAAATCAAGGAACGGTTGTGCGACAAACCATTCCGGACCAGAAATTCCTTCCGGCTTCCACTGCCCAGTAGAAATAAGTTCGAGTGCAATCATGGGATTAATTGCGGTCTGCCATACCACAGCCTGGTTACCGTAGTTCTTCATCGACCACTCGTTATCTACCACGTTATAGATATAGACCGCCTTTGGTTTTCCATCCTTACCCAAACCTTTGACTAGTGTTCCGGCACAAGTTTTGCCATGCATAAGATCGCCGATAGTTGCTGGATCAGGTAGAAGTGCGGCTAGTAGGTCACGTGGTGAAACTTCCACACTTCCCACCTTCACCTTCTCTTTCTTATCAAGGCCAAGGGTATGAATAGTTTTTAGAGTCTCGATAAATTGTGACCCTAGTCCATATTTAAAGCGCACTTGCTTTGCTTTTACTTTCTGGGGGATGAGCACAACTTCCTCATGCTCCACGTTCACGCATTCAACCGGGCCAATACCATCTGGGAAATCAAAGGTTTCAAGTTCACTAAAAGGCTCAGTTGTATACCAACCACGACCTTCTTCATATATCAGTGGAGGATTAAGACATTCCTCAATCGTGGTCCAGATAGAAAACGACGGAGCGAAGTCATAACCATCGACAGTTAGATTCGAACCATCCATCACCGCTAGGTAATCAATACGGGAGAAGAGTTCGTCTTGGGCATAGCGCGCAAAGACATCACTCATGCCTGGCTCGATTCCCATACCAACAACAGCGTAGATACCTTTTTCCTTCCACACCTTTTCGCGAGCAAATTGCTCATCACCTAATTTGATTCCAGGTTTATTAGTTGGGTCAGTGGGATGAGCAATTGATAGTGACATCGCCATATCCATGTAATGCACCCCTTCTTCTTCACAGGCAAGAAAGATTGGCATCACAAATCGTGGGTCTACCGCGTTGATAACAATGTCCGGAGCTGCTTTGCGAATCAGGGCACGGATGTTATTCACATCGGAGGCATCGACTTCTTGCGCCGAAAACCTGGGATCATTTACTTTTGCAACAGCTGCTTGGGCCCGCGCGAGAGCGTAATCTGCCACGACCATAGATGCAATAAAGGGTCTACGTGCTGCGATATTTGCAATTGCACTGCCAACTCCGCCTGCGCCGATAACGAGCGCTTTCATGGATGGCCTCTCATACTTGTTAATTCGCACATTGATATGCGTGTTCAGGGAAGGTTATCTCTACCGATAACCTTTGCCAAGCATCTTCCATACGTGATGGTGCCCACGTCCCCGTAGCTCAGTGGATAGAGCAACCGCCTCCTAAGCGGTAGGTCGCAGGTTCAACTCCCGCCGGGGACACAGAGATTAGGTATTAGGAAAATATTACTGTGCGCTGACCGACGATAAAGATTCGATCTTCGGCAAATAACTTAACCGCTCGCGCAAGAACGCGACGTTCAATATCGCGGCCACGAGCGATCATCTCTTCCGGTGTAGCAGCGTGGTTTACGTGTGCCACATCTTGTTCAATGATTGGACCCTCATCTAAATCAGAGGTGACAAAGTGGGCGGTGGCGCCAATGATCTTCACGCCACGATCATGTGCCTGGTGATAAGGCTTCGCACCTTTAAACCCAGGCAAGAATGAGTGGTGGATGTTAATAATCTTTCCTGGCATTGATGCACAGAACTCTTTTGAGAGTATCTGCATATATCTGGCTAGGACCACAAAATCGATTTTGAGCTCAGCAATCTTTTCCAACATCACTTTTTCTTGCTCTGCCTTTGTGGCTGCTGTGACCGGTAGATATAAGAAGGGAATCCCGTGTGATTCAACTAGTGACTGCAAATCTTCCCGGTTAGAGATCACCAGTGGGATTTGAATAGGAAGTTCGCCCAATTCAAGTAGGTACATCAAATCTCTGAGGCAGTGGCTCTCTTTCGTAACCAGAATAAGCGCACGCGGCTTTTCATCTGTTGGTCTGATGTGAAGCGAGGGAGAGAATTTTCCTAATCCGTCACTCAAGCTCTTCTTTGCCACATTTAGGTCTTGTGAGGTTTCAAAGCGAGTGCGCATCACAAAGGTATTTGTGTTGTTATCTGTGAACTGTTGATTCTCGATGATATTTCCACCGCAGCTGAGCACAGCAGAGGTCATCGCATGCACGATTCCTGGCTGGTCTGCACATTGCAGGGAAGCTATGAGATCCATAGCCCAAGGGTAAAGGTAACTAGTGCGTAATAGTAAATCGCTGCATCCACTTTGGAGCCCACCAGTTGCGTTCTCCAAATAGGCGCATCAGCGCAGGCACCAACAGGGCGCGAACGATAGTGGCATCAAGAATTACCGCCAGTGCCACACCAAATCCCATTGATTTAATCGATGTGACGCCACTTGTGATGAAGGCGGCGAAGACCACCGCAAGTAGCACAGCGGCGGCGGTAATAATGCGAGCAGATCTTTGAAGACCAACGGCGACAGCTTCAATGTTTGATTTACCAGCTAGATGCTCTTCTCGGATACGAGAGAGCAAGAAGAGCTCATAATCCATAGAAAGACCAAAGACAACGACGGCAATCAAAATAACAATAGATGTATCAAGTGTTCCGGTGAGCGTAAATGAACCGACTAACCATTGAAGATGACCATCGATGAAGACCCAGGTGAGAACGCCCATTGTTGCTGCCAGCGAAAGCACATTAAGTAGTACCGCCTTGATGGGAAGGATGATGGAGCCGGTAAAGATGAAGATCAATATGAAGACACTGAGTGCAATCCACCCCAGTGCCCATGGCAATGTCTTGGAAATACCGTCTTGTGAATCCGTGTAGTCAGCTGCAACTCCTCCAACTAAAGTTCCATCGGGTGCTTTGAGATCACGGATATCGTGAATCAACTTCTGCGCATCAGGAGTTCGTGGCAACATCGAGTGAAATGCCACCAGGCGAACATCTTGGCCAATTACTTGCGGTGGCTGAACTGCCACGATTCCAGAGACAGTCGCAATCTCTTGTGAGTATTCGCTAATTTCCAGAGTTTTGCCTGCGCCATCAAAGACAATAATCTCAACCGGATTATTAGTCTGCCCGGCAAATCGATCAGCTTGCAGCGCCGTTGCGATCGCTGCCGGATTTGATGCTGGCAACATTCTTGAATCACCTTGTGCAAATTTAATGTTTTGAACAGGTGCGGTAAGAATTCCTAGAATCACTAGCGAAAGTATGACTACCGCTGTTGGGCGTTTCATTACAAATCTAGCGGTCTGAGCCCAACGGCCATCTTCCTTAGGGGTAATGGAGGATTTACGGATTACACCCTTATCAATTTTCTTACCTAAGAGCGCCAAGATTGGCGGAAGTCCGAAGAGTGCGCCAACGACAGCAAGTGCAACAACTGAAACACCGGCGTAACCAAAAGATTTCAAGAATGGAAGCGGGAAGAAGGTAAGTGAAACCATCGTGACCAAAACAGTGAGTCCGGAATAGAAAACAGTCTTACCCGCAGTTGCCATGGTAGTGACAATCGAATCTTGCACGTTCTTGCCGTGGTGAATTTCTTCGCGGAAGCGGTTGACCATTAAGAGCGCGTAATCAATACCGAGGCCAAGACCCATACCGGTTGTGAGGTTCAGCGCATAGACGCTGACATTTGTGAAGAGTGAGATTAAGTAGAGAATAAAGAAGGCGCCAATAATTGCAGCCACACCGACAATAAGTGGCATGGCAGAGGCGGCAAGTGCGCCAAAGACAAAGGCCAGGAGAATAAATGTCAGTGGGATAGATACGATCTCGGCAATCTTCAAATCTTCGGCAATTTTTTCAGAGATTGCATTTCCTACGACAGAAACCCCTCCTGGATATAAAGTGAAGCTTCCGTAATTGCCCTCGTACTTATCCTGGAAAACTGCGCCGAGTTCTTGGCTCTCAGGTGAGAACGCATCTGATTCGCCGTAAATCAAAATATAACCCGCGCGGCCGTCCTTAGATTTCAGTGTTGCTTCCCCACCTGAGCTCCAATATGAAAGAGTTTTGGTGATGCCTTCCTCTTGCGCAATCTTTGCCTCTAAAGATTTTGCTTCTTGCACAACATCAGGGCTAGTTATATCTCTGTTACCTGCATCTACTACTAGGACTACAGAGGGATCATTAATTTTTAAGTCATCTCGGAGATATTCATAAACTTTGTAAGAATCACTCTTTGGATCTGAATACCCACCAGCATCAAGGCGGCTGAATATGAGTGAGCCAAAGACACCTGAAAGAATAATTCCGATGATAAAGAGGGCTAGCGCTGCTTTTTTCCGGCGGACAAGCAAGTGCCCAAGGCTCTCAAACATAGTCATAAGTATGTAGGATTCGATTATGAAATTCGAATTTGGTCACAGGTGTTCTCACGCATGAGCGATGTGTTTCCAGTAACAACTGAGGATGAACGCGACCCACGTGAAGACCAGAATGAAGATCGCAAGCGTGAAGAAGAAATTAAAGGGGATAAACCCCCACATCATGACGAGTAGTTATTCACTCGCCGCTGCAGGTTTTGGTTCTGCGGCAGCTGCAGGTTTTGCTACCGAATCTGTCTTATAGAAACCAGATCCTTTAAAAACAACACCAACAGATGAATAGACCTTGCGAACTTCACCCTTGCACTCAGGGCACTCGGTCAGTGGGTCTTCCGAAAAACTCTGGAACGCCTCGAAGGCATGGTCGCAGGCGTTGCACAGGTATTGATAGGTAGGCAATGTGAGACCTTTCTCAAGAGGAATATCTATGCCTAAGTCTAAAGAAGTGAGACGATAGGCGCGAATCCACGGGGTTCACGAGCGCGAAGGAGATTTGAGCAGTGAAGCGAATGACAGCAATCGCACTTATTGCAGGGGCGTTTTTACTAAACCCGCAAACGGTATTCGCTAACACTCTGGTCTCAACAACTCCGGTCGCAGGTGTTTCGCTAGAAAGCGCACCGAGTGCGGTAACAGTCACCACAGAAGTTGCCCTTATGGATGATGGAAACGAAGTAACAGTTACTGATCCATCAGGTGCTCGAGTAGATGACGGTGCGCTCACAATTGATGGAGTCAGCGCAGTAGTTGGCCTCAAGCAACTTGTTAAGACAGGAATTTATACCGTCAACTATTCACTGCTGGCAGAAAATGACATTCCGCTAGTTGGAAAGTTCACCTTTAACTTTGCCGAGCCAACTGTCATCGTGCCAGTTGAGCCACAACCAACACCAAGTCAGGCAGCGACACCTTCGGGAAATAATGTTGGTACAACAACCTTTGTCCTCGGACTATTACTTGCAGCCCTTGTGGTTACCTTGGCACTTGCCCGATATGCTCGAAAGATTTATAGGGAGCGATGAATTTTCTGTCAGAAGATCTGACTCAGGCAAGTTCTTTCATGAGCACTTTTGGGACAGTCAATAAGTCTTTACTCATACTCTCAGCTTGCCTATTGGTTGGCGTGCTTCTCTCCTTCGGATTTTTACTCATTGAACACGGCGGTAAGTTACAGAGCTCAGCAGAGAAATTGCGAAAGTTCGGCGAACTTGCTGCGGGTATTTGGCTTCTAACAAGTTTCCTGGAAATAACAATCACCCTTGCAAATATTCTCGACTCTTCCCTCGGCTCAGCACTTGATCCCACAACCTTTCGTTCATTTATTACCCAGGTAGATCTAGGAAGATTCCTCTTTGCCCAAACCATGGCAGCCACAATTGTGCTGATTGGATTGAGGTTTATCACCACCGCACTGCAATCCATTGTCTTTCTCGCAATCACTCTGGTGGGGCTAGTTGCACCTGTGTTTCAAAGTCATTCAGCTTCTGCCGGTTCGCACGCCCTTGCAATTGGCTCCCTTGTAGTGCACGTGGTTGCACTATCGCTCTGGGTTGGTGGCCTCTGTGCCATTGCGCTACTTGCAGATGCTGATCGAAGAATCGCGCTGCCTCGATTTAGCCAACTGGCGTTATGGGCAGCAATTGCTGTTGTTATCAGTGGCGTGACAAATGCATGGGCTCGCTTAGATTTTGCCCAGGCGTGGTCAACTTCCTATGCCCGCATTGTGATTGCAAAAGCATTACTCACTCTTATCGTTGTGGTCATCGCATATCGAAACCGGCGCAAGCTTGCACAAGGCGTGCAAACCGGATGGTCGCTGCTGACTCGAGTGATTGTCTATGAAGTTCTACTTATGGGCGTGATAGTCATTTTAGGTAGTTGGCTCTCCAAAACTGAGCCACCAGTAGGTGCTGAAATTTCCTACAGCCCGGCAATTGCAATCGTGGGGTTCCCGGCACCGGACGCGCCGAACTTTGCACGCATCCTCACTGTTTATGATCCAGATGCGCTGATGATCGCAATTCTTATCACTTTGGTTGCACTCTATATAAAAGGTGTAGCTGTCTTGAAAAAACGCGGAGATGCTTGGCCGGTTGGCAGAACAGTTTCTTTCGCACTCGGTATTGCGGCAATTGATTTTGCGACAAGTGGTGGCTTAGGCGTTTACGCACTCTTCTCTTTTCAATATCACATGATCGCTCACATGATTCTAGGAATGCTCGCTCCTATTGGATTAGTGCTAGGAGCTCCACTTACTCTTGCACTTCGCACACTTCCACAAGGTCGCACACCTGAGGAACGCGGTGTTCGCGGATCACTGCTAGCAGCGCTGCATTCTAGGTATTCGGTAGTAATCACGAACCCAGTTGTCGCACTTGCCTTATTTGATGGCTCACTATTCGTCCTCTACTTCACCAATCTCTTTGGCGACCTGATGCAGAACCATGCCGGTCACTTCTTTATGAATGTGCATTTCTTGCTTGCTGGCTATCTCTTCTTCCATGTGATTATCGGAATTGACCCGAACCCTCGGAAAGTGCCGCATGTGGTTCGCATTGTTATTTTATTTGCGGCAATGAGCATTCACGCATTCTTTGCCATCTCATTACTAGCAACTTCCACCCTTATCGATGGTGGTTACTACAAGTCCATCGCAACTCCGTGGGTGACAGACTTGTTAGCTGACCAGCACGCAGCTGGTTCGGTTGCATGGGCGATGGGGGAGATTCCGGTGCTACTTGCAATTACTGCAACTTTTATTCAGTGGATGCGCGATGATACGCGCGAAACTAAACGTATAGATCGTAATGAAGCGCGCATGGCTGCCATGGGTGAACCAGATGACCTGGCGCAATACAATAATTATCTGAGTAAATTACAACGCCGTAGTGAGAAAGAAGGTCAGCAGTGAGTTTAGAAAATATCTTCACACTTCCCGCTGAGTACAACGACCTTCGCGATAGCGTGAGAGCTCTGGCTGAGAAAGAGATTGCACCATTTGCGCGCGCTGTAGACGAAGACCACAGATATCCGCAAGAGGCACATAACGCGCTTGTGAAATCTTCTCTCTTTGCCGCCCACGTTCCAACTGACAATGGTGGCGATGGCGCAGATGCACTTGCTATCTGCATCATTATTGAAGAGGTCGCTCGAGTATGTGGTTCGGCATCTCTTATCCCGGCAGTCAATAAATTGGGATCACTTCCTCTTATTCTTGGCGGAAATAAAGAACAGAAAGAGCGTTGGCTTCGCCCGCTGGCGCAAGGCAAAGGTTTTTCATACTGTCTTTCAGAATCTGAAGCAGGATCTGATGCATCAGCGCTGAAGACAACGGCTGTTCGCAAAGGTGATGGTTGGGTTATCAACGGAAGTAAGAAGTGGATTTCTAACGCCGGAGAATCTGAGTTCTACACAGTCATCGCACAAAGTGATTCAGCACTTGGCTCAAAGGGAATCACAGCATTTGTCATCGAAAAATCTGATCCTGGTGTCTCATTTGGTGCACCCGAGAAGAAGATGGGTTTTCGCGGTTCACCAACGCGCGAGGTCTATTTCGATAATGTAGAAGTTGGCGATGATCGTCGTATTGGTGATGTGGGTAAAGGTTTTGCACTAGCCATGGACACCTTAGATCACACTCGAATTACCATCGCAGCCCAAGCTCTAGGTTTAGCGCAAGGGGCTTTTGATGTGGCAAAGAAGTATTCACATGAGAGAAAACAATTTGGAAAAGAGATTTTTGACTTTCAGGGCGTGCAATTCATCTTGGCAGATATGGCTATCGCCATTGAATCTGCGCGGCAACTCACTTACGCAGCTGCTGCAAAGAGTGAGCGTGGTGATAAAGATTTACGTTTCTTCTCTGCATCAAGTAAAACCTATGCAAGTGATATTGCTATGAAGGTAACGACAGATGCAGTGCAGATTCTTGGCGGCTACGGATATGTCTCTGACTATCCGGTCGAACGCATGATGCGCGATGCCAAGCTCACCCAGATTTATGAGGGTACAAATCAGATTCAGCGAATTGTGATTGCTAGAAATCTTCCTTAACTATCGCTGAAAGCGGATAACTAAATCTGGGGTTGCCGCTGCATGAAGTGGGATATCCCAACCCTCGCGCGGTAGATCTTCGCTAGAAATTTCATCAGGATGGATAAGCCCGATTGAAAAGGCAGAAAATTGAGGAAGTGTTCTGTCGTAATATCCGCCACCTTGTCCAAGGCGATATCCACTGCGATCAATTCTTAGAGCGGGCACAACAATCACTTCGACATCGCCAAGTTCGGTAACGGCCGGGCCTTTCGGTTCCGCAATTTTCTTAGCCTTTGAAATCTGACTCTGCTCGCCATCCCAACGTACCCACTCAAGATTCTTACCTGCTATTCGAGGTAGCAGCAGAATTTTTCCTTGCTTAATCAGCGCAAGATTCAGGGCTGTTGTGTCGGGTTCATCTGCATAAGAGATGTAGCTCGCAATGATTTTCGCCTTCGCAAACTCGGCACTTTCTGCGAGATGTTCAAAAGAGTGTTCTAGATAACGTTCAGTTCTCTCGCGACGGTATCGAGTACGAAGGTTGGCCTTTTCTTCGCTGATACCCATGGAAATCCCCTAGAAATTAGTGCAGTGCAAGTAAGGTTAGTGATTATGTCAGAAGCTGCTCGCGTAGATGAAGTTCTCGCTTCCCTCTTAGAACTTTGCCGCCCCCTCGAGCCATTTGATATGCCACTTCTCGACGCCCACGATGCAACACTTGCCGAAGATATTTATGCTGGTGAGCGCTTGGTGATGAAAGCCGGCAGCCGCATCCGTTCCACCCAAATCGGATTAGCCGCATCGATCGGCCTTGATCACTTGCCCACACGACCACACCCACGAGTTGTTGTTATCTCTGCTGGCCCTGATCTAGTTGAGCCAGGAGTTCCACTTAAGGCAGATGAAGAATATGAAACGAATTCTTGGCTGCTCACAACTGCAGTGCGCGAAGTTGGCGCAGTTGCATACCGCGTTCATTCAATCCCAGATGATGAATCTCAGCTGCAAGATGTCATTGAGGACCAACTAGTACGCGCAGACCTCATCATTATTAGCGGTGAACGCCACGATGATTCCTTTGATCTGATTACCAGAACTCTCGAAAAAATTGGTGAGATCAAGACGGTGGAACTCTCAATTGAATCAAGTGGCCGACACAACTTTGGCACTATTGGCCCTGATAAGACTCCGGTAGTTACGCTGCCTGGAGATCCAATCGCGGCATACATCTCTTTCGAACTTTTAGTGCGCCCAATGATTCGCACCATGCTTGGAACGGCAACAATTCACAGGCCATCGCTGAAGGCAAAACTTGAAAAGGCAATCACCTCTAAAAGTGGAGTTCGCTCCTACGTGCGAGCGGTATTAAGTGAAGACGGAAAATCTGTCACACCACTTAGCTCGCAAGATGAGCAAGCAACCTTGTCAGATGCGAATTCACTCATTGCAATCGGTGAGAGTGAAACCAAACTTTCGGTGGGAGATTCTGTAACTGTAGTTGTGCTTGAACGCCGCTATATCTAAGAGCAGATAATGCAACCAACTAAGCTCTCCGGAAGCGAAGTGACACTACGCCCCATGCGATATCGAGATAAATCGCAGTGGAACCGGGTACGAGCTGAAAATCGCGAATGGCTAGATCCTTGGGAAGCTACTTTGCCAAATATTCCTGCTGGAAGCCCGGCCTATGAAGACTCCAGTGTGCGCCCTTCTTTTTTCCAAATGGTCAGTTTGTTTAGACGTGAAGCCCGCGCAGGTCGTTCTTTCTCATTTCTCATCTGGCACAACGAGAATCTGGTGGGTCAGATAACAATGGGGGGCGTCACCTACGGCGCCATGCGTGGGGCTCACATCGGTTATTGGATTGATAAGAACTTTGCCAATCGAGGATTTACCACCCAAGCGGTAGAACTCATCTCTGAATTCGGTTTCACCCAACTTGGATTACACCGCATCGAAATCAATGTGCGACCTGAAAATGACGCCTCATGCAGAGTTGCAGAGAAGGCAGGATATGAATTCGAAGGATTCAAGAAGGCTTTCCTGCACATTGATGGAGCTTGGCGCGATCACAAATGCTTTGTTAAAACCAACGAATTAATTCGTTAACCCCCCCTCGAAATCCACAGAGTTATGGGGGTGCACCTCTAACCTTTATCCACCATGGCTTCGGGAATCATCTATTTGGCAATTATCGGGATGTGGGTTGCCTATTTTCTGCCCCGTTGGGTCCATAATAAAAATGAATTTTCTGGAAAAAGCGTCGAACGTTATAAGAGTGCGCTACGAGTCGTAGCGAGCAATACGCCAGGTGCTCAAATTGGAACCGGGGCAATTTATACAGATGTTGATCGCGCCGGACGAGTTGCACAGCAACTCATGCGTCGCAGAATTGTTTTCCTTATTATTTCGGCAACCCTCATACTCACGACGGTAGGTGCAATCATGCAAACATTCACATATGTAGCAATTGCTGTTCCAGCAACAGGCTTAGTTCTATACATCGCGCACGTGCGACGTCAAACGGGTAGAGCACAGATTCAGCGCCGTCGCGTTGATCAGCTACATAAGCGAACCGAAGGTGTTTCTCACACAAATCTTGCCGAGGTACTAACAAATAAGACAACCGAAGTTCATGTTTCGAAAGAACATTGGATTCCATTTGCTGAACGCGAGTTAACTGGCGTTACCGTCCTACCTAAAGGAACGGCGCAATCACGTTCTGAGTGGCAGCCAAATGAGATTCCAGTTCCGACATATGTAAATGCTCCGAAGGCTGTAACACCAAAGCGAATTATTGACCTGACGGAACCTGGCAAGTGGACAGATGAACAAGAACAACTAGAACGCGAAGCCTTGGCAGCAGCCGCTCCTTCACGTGATGAGATCTTTGATCAGCAACTAGCCGATGAAGCGGTACAGAAGCTTCGCGATATCCGCGCTGCTAACGAATAACCTACTTAAATCCAGCTAGGAAACCACATTCTGGCTTGCCAGGCATCGTAGGTAATTACCTCACCTAGATAAATGGGTAAGAAGTAGACGAAGTTAAGGAAAATCAGAATAAATAAGGCAGCGACAACCACTTCACCTCTTACTTTAAAGGTGGCCAGGATTGAGCGAACTGCGAATACGAGTGCCAGAATTACAAAAGGCTCGAAGATAATTGCGTAAAAAGTGAAGACTGTTCGTTCTTGAAAGAAGAACCAAGGCAGGTAGCCAGCTACTAATCCAGTGATAATGATTGTCACTGCTGGGTCGAAGTGACGGGTAAAAAATGAACGTACCCAGAGACCGATGATGAGTGAGATTGCGGCAATACCGAGCCACCACAAGAGTGGGGTGCCGAGTGCGATTATTTCCTGCGAACATGAATTTGTACCACATCCTTTGGGTGACTCATAGAAAAATGATGTGGGTCTACCCATAAATAACCAACTCCATGGATTGGCTTCGTAGGTATGTTTTTCAGTGAGCCCAGTATGAAAACCCAACATCTGTTGGTGGTAATAAATAAATGAGTTAAGAATATTTGTTGAGTGATCTCTAGCCCAGCCACGATTACTCGCAAACCAACCCGTCCATGATGTTACATAGACAGCAACGGGACTAAGCGCAAACTGCAGAACTCGTTGCACAGTTGGTTTGACCAAGTTCTTTCCAGTGTGATGTGAGAAGGCTCGATAGAAAGCAATTAGCCCAAATACAATGATGAAATAGAGCGCGCTCCATTTTGTGGCAAGTGCTAATCCAAGTGCCAGACCAGTCCACCAATATTGTTTCGTGATAAAGAAATATGTGGCAAGAAGAATAAAGAATGTTAGGAAATTATCGAGAAGTGAAGTCCGTGAATGCACAAGTGCCAAACCATCAAGTGCCATAAGCGCGCTGGCAAGACCGGTTAGGAGTGGATCTCTAAATAACTTATGTGCAATGAGGCCAATGAGGAGAATTAGTAGTGAACCAACTACGGCAGTGGCAATTCTCCAGCCAAAGGGATTGTCACCAAAGACTTTAATTCCGCTGGCAATCATCCATTTGCCAAGTGGAGGGTGAACAATAAATTCTGGCTCAGATCCAGAAACTTCAACCCCGTATTTCAGTAGATCACGAGCACCATCGACGTAGTAGACCTCATCAAATATGAAGCTCTTTATTGAACCGAGATTCACCACTCGAAGTGCGAGTGAGATAAGCGCAATTACTATGGGAGCAATCGCTGCAATCATGAGCAGAGAATATGGGAGTATTCGCATATGGCACTAGTTCTTGCTGCAACTCCTTTGGGAAACCCCCTCGATGCAAGCGCGCGCCTGAAAATGGCAATTGAATCAGCCGAGATTATCGCGGCAGAAGACTCACGCCGATTTCATCGCTTGGCATCAGATCTTGGAGTCACATTTACTGCCCGGATCATCTCCTTCTTTGAGGGCAATGAAAGTGATCGCACCCAAGAAATTCTTACTCTATTGCGCGAAGGCAAAGAAGTATTAGTTGTAACTGATGCCGGAATGCCAACAATTAGTGATCCCGGATTTCGACTCATGCGCGATGCCATCGCCGAAAAGCTACCGACGATTGTCATCCCTGGGCCAAGTGCGCCCACCATGGCAATTGCACTTTCTGGGCTACCAACAGATCGCTTCACCTTTGAAGGTTTCGCACCGCGCGCTCATGGTGCACGTACTTCATTCTATGAATCCCTTCGTTTTGAAGAACGCACCATGGTGATCTTTGAAGCCCCGCATCGCTTGCACGAATCACTGGTAGATGCCGCCGCAATATTGGGTGCTGATAGAGCTGCTGCGATTTGTCGGGAAATGACAAAAACCTATGAAGAAACAATCAGAGGACCACTTTCTGAACTTATTGCGTGGGCATCGGGTCGTGAGGTGCTGGGCGAAATTACTCTTGTGATTGCCGGAGTTGCAGCAGGTTCAGAAGTCCGCACAGCAGATGACGCGGTTGCCCGAGTTCGTGAATATGAAGCGGCCGGCATGGATCGCAAGGGTGCAATCGCCACGGTTGCCGAAGAATTCTCAATTCCGAAGAAGATCGTTTATGCAGCGGTAGTCGATGCGAATAAGATGAGCAGATGAAGTCTTTCTACCTGACAACGCCTATTTACTATGTAAATGATGCGCCACATATTGGCCATGCATATACAACAGTTGCCGGCGATGTCCTTACTCGTTGGCATCGTCAACGCGGTGAGTCAGTCTGGTTCTTAACTGGAACAGATGAGCACGGCCAGAAAGTCATGCGCACTGCCGAACAAAATAACGTTGCCCCGCAAGCCTGGGTCGATAAGTTAGTCGCCGATGCTTGGAAACCGAATTGGCAAGCGCTAAATATTGCAAACGATGACTTTATTCGCACCACTGAGCCGCGCCATACAGAGCGTGTGCAGAAGTTTCTGCAATCTTTGAAGGATTCCGGACATATCTATGCCGGAAAATATGAAGGGCCCTATTGCGTTGGCTGCGAAGAATTTAAGCTGCCAGGTGATCTCATCGATGCCGACGGTGAAAAACTCTGTCCTATTCATAGCAAGCCAATTGAGCTAGTCAATGAAAATAACTGGTTCTTCAAACTCTCTGATTTCACTCAACCGTTACTGGATCATTACAAGAAAAACCCGGAAGCCTGCCAGCCAGAAAGTGCCCGCAATGAAGTTGTGGCATTTCTTGAAGGTGGCGTCTCTGATCTTTCAATCTCACGCTCAACCTTCGACTGGGGAATTCCAGTTCCGTGGGATACCGATCAAGTTGTCTATGTCTGGTTTGACGCACTCCTTAACTACGCAACAGCGGTAGGACTTACTGACGCACCTGATTCAGAAGGTGGCAAGAAATTTGCTGCGACTTGGCCGGCAGATGTGCACTTGGTTGGAAAAGATATTTTGCGTTTCCATGCCGTGATTTGGCCAGCAATGCTGATGGCTGCTGGAATTGATATTCCTAAGAAGGTCTTTGCTCACGGTTGGTTACTTGTTGGCGGAGAGAAGATGAGTAAGTCAAAGCTCACCGGTATTGCGCCTTCAGATATCACTGACCATTTTGGTGTCGATGCATTTCGCTATTACTTCCTTCGGGCAATTCCATTCGGTAGCGATGGGTCATTTTCTTGGGAAGATATGAGCGCCCGTTACACATCAGAACTTGCAAATGATTTTGGAAACCTGGCATCAAGACTTGCTGCGATGATTGAAAAGTATTGCGGTGGCACCGTGCCAGCAATTGCCCACGATGCTGGGCTCGAGCAAGCTCTGAAAGAAACAGTGGAGCAGGCTGATGCAGCAATGGTGGCACTGGATTTCCAAGGCGGAATCAACGCCATCATGGATTACTGCAAGCGCGTCAATGGTTTTGTCACTGAGAAAGAGCCGTGGATCCTTGCTAAAGATCCTGCTAATCAGGCAGAGATCGAAGCAATTCTTTATAACACCGCGGAATCCTTGCGCGCACTTGCCGTCTTGTTACACCCAGTAATGCCGGCAACTACTGAAATATTATGGGAATCATTGGGTGCCCGAGCCGCACTTGGTGAAATCGGAAAGCAAGAGATCTCACAGGTTGCAACATGGGGCCAACTTCCACAAGGTGCGACAGTGACCAAGACACCTGTTCTCTTTCCACGGTTAGAAGTTAAAGAGTAATTTTTTATGGCAGATCGCCACAACCGAGATATTGAGCGCCAGCAAGCGCCACTACCAGAGCCACTTCCAGTTCCAACCGTTGATGCACATGCACACCTTGAAATAGTTACTGATGATGCAGCTGATTCAGATGCTGTGCGCACGATTTTAGATGATGCTAAATCAGTAAATGTAGATCGCGTTGTTCAGGTGGGATATTCAGCAGAACAATCTCAGTGGTGCGTTGATCTGGCCAATCACTATCCAGGAAGAGTTTTAGCTGCCGTTGCACTACATCCGAATGAAGCACCTGTAGTTAAAGATTTAGAACATGACTGGGCCATCATTGAAAAACTTGCGCAAGAACCACGCGTGCGCGCAATTGGTGAGACCGGGTTAGATTATTTCCGCACTCCACCAGAGCTGCAAAAGCGCCAGCAAGAATCTTTTAAATGGCATATCGAATTAGCAAAGAAGACCAAGAAGGCGCTGGTTATCCACGATCGCGACTCGCACGAGGATGTCTTATCGGTATTACTAGAAGTAGGAGCACCGGAAAAGACTGTCTTTCATTGTTTCTCAGGCGATGTTGCAATGGCAAAAATCTGTATTGAGCGCGGATATATCCTCTCATTTGCCGGCACCATGACATTTAAGAATGCGCCGGAGCTGCGAGAAGCGGTGAAGCTAGTGCCTAGCGACCAACTCCTTGTGGAAACTGATTCTCCATTCTTAGCGCCCGCCCCACACCGAGGAGCACTAAATACCCCGGCACAGATTGCAAATATTGTCCGGGCGATGGCGGCAGAACGCGGTGAAGATGTGGCGCAACTTGCCACAGCGCTATCTATTAATGCAGAGCGCATATTTGGTAGCTTTGCATGAGTCTTCTTGGTGCTTCCGAGATTCGTGAGCTAGCAGCCGCGCTAGATCTTAAACCTGCAAAGTCGCTGGGCCAGAACTTTGTTCACGATGGCAATGTGTGTAGAAAGATTGTAAGAACTGCTGGGCTAACGGCCAGTGATATTGCGCTAGAAATTGGGCCAGGTTTGGGTTCGCTCACACTTGCGATGTTGGAAGAAGCGCAATCAGTGATTGCAGTGGAGATAGATGCCCGTTTAGCAGATCAACTTCCGGCAACTGCGGCTAAACATTCTGATCGCGCAGATGTGCTGACCGTTATTAATCAAGATGCGCTCACGTTAAAGAGCTTGCCAGTTGCACCCACGGTGCTGATTGCCAACCTGCCTTATAACGTTTCGGTACCGGTTTTCTTGCACCTGCTTGAAATATTTCCTTCACTGCGAAGTGGTGTGGTGATGGTGCAGGCAGAGGTTGCAGATCGACTTGCGGCAAAACCAAATTCAAAAGAATATGGAATTCCTAGCGTGAAGGCGGCCTGGTGGGCTGATGTCACTGGTGCTGGTTCGGTATCGCGCTCTATCTTCTGGCCACAACCTAATGTTGACTCAAAGTTAGTTGCCTTTGTTCGTCGCCAAACACCGGGAGATGAAGAACTTCGCAAAAAGGTATTTACCATCATTGATTTAGCATTTGCGCAACGACGCAAGATGCTGCGCTCTGCCCTTTCTTCTCTCTATGGTGGCTCCGCAGCTGCAGAATCTCACCTCACCGCAGCCGGTATTGACCCGACGCTGCGTGGTGAAGCACTTGATATCAGCGCCTTCTGCGCAATTGCGAAACAAGGGTAGAGTTTTAACGTGGCATCTAATTCTGTAACAGTTCGAGTCCCGGCTAAAGTCAATCTGCAGTTATCTGTCGGACCACGCGAATCTGATGGTTTTCACAATCTTGTCTCTGTCTTTCAAGCAATATCAATCTTTGATGACGTCACTGTCTCAAAGAGTCCTGCTGGAAGCGGTGTCACAATCAGCGTCACAGGTGAGCACACCCACGGGGTTCCAGAAGATCATTCAAATTTGGCCGTCAAAGCTGCGCTATTAGTGGGAAGTAAGTTTGATTTTGCCGTCGATGTACACATTGAGGTGAAGAAATCTATTCCGGTTGCTGGCGGAATGGCAGGTGGCAGCGCAGATGCGGCAGCGACTCTGATTGCAATGGATGCGCTCTTTCAATTAGAGATGTCTCGGGAAGAGCTACACGCAATGGGTTCAGAACTCGGAAGTGATGTGCCATTTATGATCTCTGGTGGAACTGCTATCGGACAAGGCCGCGGTGACCAACTTACCGCCGCACTTTCTCGAGGCACCTATCACTGGGTATTAGCACTTTCTAGCGTTGGCTTATCTACTCCTGCTGTCTATACCGAGTGCGATCGAATGCGGGCAGAGCTAGATATTGCAGCTCCACAAGTATCAGATGTGCTGATGCAATCGTTGTTAGCAGCAGATGCAATTGGCGTTGGAAGTGCGTTAACAAATGATTTACAGAACGCAGCATGCTCATTGCGCCCAGCGCTGAGCCTGGTTCTTGAAGTAGGTCGCGATTACGGCGCACTAGGAGCAATAGTCTCTGGTTCAGGGCCAACCGTTGCATTCTTGGTTGCAGATGAAGATGCCGGGTTAGATTTAGCTGTGGCTCTTACGGCAAGTGGTGTTGTTGGAAGTGTGACTAGAGCACATGGCCCAGTCCATGGAGCCAAAGTAATTTAGTAGCTTACTTATTCAACTTCGCTATCTAATTTAGAGACCAAGGCACTGAGTAATTCGGCAAGTTGCACCTGATCTTTACTTGCTAACTCTTTGAGTAATTTACGTTCACTACTTAGTAACTCTTCCATCGCTGCATCAACTGCGCGGATTCCAGATTTTGTCAGAGTCACCAGAGACCCTCGACCATCGCTGGGATCTGGTTGGCGGGTGATGAGTTGTAATTCTTCTAAATGATCTAAACGATTTGTCATGGTGCCACTAGTGACCATCGTTTCTTGCATGAGTTGCCCTGGTGAAAGTTGATAGGGCGTTCCGGCGCGACGAAGTGCAGCCAAAACATCGAAGCCCCAATTCTCAAGTTCCCCAAATGCATCTCTGCGGGCGATATCCAGGTGTCGCGAAATTCGGGTGATGCGGCTTAACACTGAAAGGGGAGTGAGGTCCAAGTCTGGGCGTTCGCGCTTCCACGCCGCAATGAGGCGGTCGACTTCATCGCGTTGCTCCATAAGAAGTGAGTTTAGTGGTCGCGAGCACTACCGAATATAAGGGAGAATATAGGTTCCGCCATTGTGTAGTGGCTAGCACATGGGCCTTTGAAGCCCAGGGTCCAGGATCGATACCTGGTGGC
>JBILAM010000056.1:0-6022 GCA_044354225.1 Candidatus Planktophila sp. | reverse complement strand
AAAAGATAAATTAGTTGAGCCAACCTTTGTGATGGGCTATCCAGTAGACACGTCACCTTTGGTGCGTGCTCACCGTGAACTTCCGGGCATGGTTGAAAAATGGGATCTCTATGTCGATGGATTTGAATTAGCAACCGGGTATTCCGAACTTATTGACCCAGTGATTCAACGTAATCGTTTAGTGGAGCAGGCTCAGCTTGGAGCAAAAGGTGATTTAGAAGCGATGCAAGTAGATGAAGATTTCTTACGTGCCATGGAGTTCGGCATGCCCCCAATGGGTGGAATGGGAATGGGCGTCGACCGTTTACTCATGGCGCTCACAGGTCTTGGAATTCGCGAAACGATTTTGTTCCCGCTTGTAAAACCGGAAGTTGATTAATAATGACAATAATTCGTTCGGCAAAGACATCTGATGTAAAGGCAATTCGTGAACTAGTCGATTCATATGCGGCGCCTGGGCAAATGCTGGCAAAAGAAACTGTCACTCTCTATGAAAGTGTACAAGAATTTATCGTCGCCGAAGAAGATGGCGTCATTATTGGTTGCGGAGCGCTGCACGTGCTCTGGGAAGATTTAGCAGAAGTGCGAACAGTTGCGGTAGCTAAGAATTGGCATAAAAAAGGTGTTGGACATCTGATCATGGAAGCAATCATTGAGCGAGCTCGCACCGTTGGCGTGCAGCGAATTTTCTGTCTCACATTTCAAACTGAGTTCTTCAGCCGCCATGGTTTTGAAGAAATTCAAGGCACTCCAGTGGACCACGATGTGTATCAGCAACTGCTTCGCTCCTACGATGCTGGCGTCGCCGAGTTCTTGGATCTCGAATCGGTCAAGCCAAATACCCTGGGCAATACCCGCATGCTCCGCACTCTCTAAAACCCAGTACCGCTAGTTAAATGAGGGAATATTCACCCCATATCTAGGGTTCTATGAGGCAAGTAGCTTTCTGCCTCGCGCCTTGCCCGGGCGGGGTTATAGGCTTATGGGCAGCACATCGAAAGTTAGAAATAGAAGGAGTCCGCCAATGTTTGAGCGCTTTACCGATCGAGCTCGACGAGTAGTTGTCCTAGCTCAAGAAGAAGCACGCATGCTCAATCACAATTACATTGGCACAGAGCACATCCTCCTTGGCCTAATCCATGAAGGTGAAGGCGTTGCTGCTAAAGGTCTGGAATCACTCGGCATCTCTCTTGAAGGCGTTCGTGCACAGGTTGAAGAAATTATTGGTCAAGGTCAACAAGCACCAAGTGGCCATATTCCATTTACACCTCGCGCAAAGAAAGTTCTTGAACTCTCACTTCGTGAAGCACTTCAGCTTGGCCACAACTACATTGGTACCGAACATATTTTGCTTGGGCTCATTCGCGAAGGTGAAGGCGTTGCCGCACAAGTTCTCGTAAAGCTTGGCGCAGATCTCAACCGAGTTCGCCAGCAAGTAATCCAACTTCTCTCCGGCTATCAAGGTAAAGAGACTGTTGCGCAAGGTGGTCCGGCAGAAGGAACACCTTCTACCTCACTTGTACTTGATCAATTTGGCCGTAATCTCACCGCAGCTGCACGTGAAGGCAAACTCGATCCTGTTATCGGTCGCGAATTAGAGATTGAACGTGTGATGCAGATTCTCTCTCGTCGCACAAAAAATAACCCAGTTCTTATTGGTGAACCTGGAGTCGGAAAGACTGCAGTCGTTGAAGGCTTAGCGCAAGCAATTGCCAAAAACGATGTCCCGGAAACTTTGAAAGATAAGCAGCTCTACTCACTAGACCTTGGTGCACTCGTTGCTGGTTCTCGCTACCGTGGTGATTTCGAAGAGCGCCTAAAGAAAGTTCTCAAAGAAATTAAGACACGTGGCGACATTATTATTTTTATCGATGAAATTCATACCCTGGTCGGAGCAGGTGCTGCAGAAGGTGCCATCGATGCGGCCAGTATTTTAAAGCCGATGCTGGCACGTGGAGAGCTCCAGACAATCGGTGCAACCACACTTGATGAATACCGTAAGCACATCGAAAAAGATGCAGCGCTAGAGCGCCGCTTCCAACCTATTCAGGTAAAAGAGCCATCAGTTGCTCACACCATTGAAATTCTTAAGGGTCTTCGCGATCGTTATGAAACACATCACCGCGTCTCAATTACTGATGGCGCGCTAGCTGCTGCTGCGAATATGGCAGATCGTTATGTTTCAGATCGCTTCCTTCCAGATAAAGCTATCGACCTGATTGATGAGGCAGGATCACGTCTTCGCATTAAGCGCATGACAGCTCCAGCTGAGCTTCGTGAATTTGATGACAAGATTGCCGAAGCTCGCAAGGCAAAGGAATCTGCTATCGATGCCCAAGATTTTGAAGGCGCCGCATCTTTCCGCGATAACGAGAAGACACTTCTGCAAGAGAAGCAGGAAGCAGAAAAGAATTGGAAGGCTACAGACCTCGATAAGGTTACTGAAGTTGATGAAGAGCTCATCGCTCAAGTTCTATCTGCATCGACCGGTATTCCAGTCTTTAAGTTAACTGAAGAAGAGACTGCTCGCCTGCTTCGCATGGAGGATGAACTTCATCGCCGTGTGATTGGTCAAGATCAAGCAATCAAGGCGCTTTCGCAAGCAATCCGCCGCACACGTGCTGGTCTTAAAGATCCAAAGCGTCCAGGTGGATCATTTATCTTCGCTGGCCCATCAGGTGTTGGTAAGACAGAACTTTCTCGCACACTTGCATCATTCTTATTCGGTGATGAAACAGCGCTGATTCAACTTGATATGTCTGAATACTCAGAACGTCACACTGCATCACGTCTCTTTGGCTCACCTCCAGGATATGTTGGTTATGACGAGGGTGGTCAGCTCACTGAGAAGGTGCGTCGTCGTCCATTCTCAGTTGTGCTCTTCGATGAAATCGAAAAGGCTCATCCAGATATCTTCAACTCACTCTTACAGGTCCTAGAAGATGGGCGCCTGACTGATGCTCAAGGTCGCTCGGTTGACTTTAAAAACACTGTCATCATCATGACTACAAATCTTGGAACACGTGATATTTCGAAGTCACTCGGACTTGGTTTTGCCAATGCCGATGATGACCTGACAAATTACGATCGCATGAAGGGCAAGGTTCAAGACGAACTCAAGAACCATTTCCGCCCAGAGTTCCTTAACCGCATCGATGATGTCATTGTCTTCCACCAGCTCACTAAGGATCAGATCATTCAGATTGTTGATCTCATGATTGCCAACCTTGATGAGCGCTTAAAGGCTAAAGATATGGGCATCGAACTCACACAGGCTGCAAAGGACTTACTTGCAGCGCGTGGTTATGACCCACTTCTAGGTGCGCGTCCACTTCGTCGAGTGATTCAACGAGAGATCGAAGATTCACTCTCTGAGCGCATTCTCTTTGGAGAGCTCAAGGCCGGTGAAATTATTGTGGTTGACGTTGAAGGCGTTGATGCTGATGCGAAGTTCACCTTTAAGGGTTCACCTAAGGTATTAATGCCAGATAGTCCAGAGGATTTGGCAGAGGCACCTACTTCTTAACAAAACTGATTAATTGCGGGAAAGTGTTTAACAACTTCTTTTTCGTAAATTAATCACCAGTGATTTTTACGCGCGCCAGAGCTTGATCAAGGCGAGAGACTTCGAAAATCTCCATTCCATCAATCTTCACATCAGAGCCAGCTGGTACCAAGGCGCGTTTGAAACCTAGGCGATAGGCCTCAGCTAACCTTCGAGAAACACCGCTTACTTTACGAATCTCACCTGCCAATCCAACTTCGCCAATAGCAACAAGATCAGCAGGCAGTGCCAAGCCTTTAGCAGCCGATGCAACTGCAAGTGCGAGAGCCAAATCTGCGGCGGGCTCGGACATCTTCATTCCGCCAACAGTTGCCGCATAGACATCACGTCCACCTACACGAACATGTGCGCGCAACTCAAGAACAGCAAGTGTCATTGAGGTGCGAGCCGCATCCAGACCACTTGTTACTCGGCGGGCATTTCCAAAATCATTCTCACGCCCAGCGCTGACTAGCGCTTGGATCTCGGCAAGAAGTGGGCGACGACCTTCCAGGGTAACGGTGACACAAGTTCCAGGAACTGGTTCGGTGTGACGAGAAGTAAATAGCCCGGTGGGGTCTAGCACGCTTTCAATTCCAGTATCACTTAAATCAAAACAACCAACTTCATCGCTGGCACCAAAACGATTCTTAATTGCGCGAATAAGCCGAAGTCGTGAGTGACGTTCGCCTTCGAATTGAAGAACCACATCGACGATATGTTCGAGCAAGCGTGGACCGGCTATGGAACCATCTTTTGTCACGTGGCCAACTAAGAGCAGAGTGATATCGCGATCTTTGCAGATGCGAATGAGCGCCCCTGCTACCTCTCGAACTTGTGTTACCCCGCCAGGTGAACCATCGGCTGTTGAGGAACCGATAGTTTGCACTGAGTCGATAATAAGTAATTCGGGCTTGACCGCATCGATATGTGCAATTACTGCACCTAAATCTGTTTCGGACGCCAGAAATAATTGCGGATCAATTGCTTTGATGCGCTCTGCCCGCAGGCGAACTTGGGAAGCGGATTCTTCACCAGAAATATAGAGTGCCGGAATTCCTTTTGCAGCACTTTGTGCGGCAACTGAGAGCAGGAGAGTTGATTTACCAACGCCGGGTTCACCAGCGAGCAATATGGCCGCACCCGGCACAAGTCCGCCACCGAGTACTCGATCTAACTCTGATACTCCGGTTGGTCTTGCGTGCGCAGCAGATAGGTCGACATCACCGATAGCCGTTGCTTTATTTGTTACAGAACCTGCAACGAGTGAGAGCTTCTTTGGCGCAGCGAGTTCTTCAACTGTGCCCCACGCCTGGCATTCCCCGCAGCGACCAACCCACTTCTGTGAACTCCATCCGCATTCAAAACAGCGAAATGGGTCCTTCTCAACTTTGGCCATAGTCCTAGATTAGACCAGAGAACTGACTACTTACCGGCTGCGATTGTGGCTGGGTGTTGAATAACGAAGAGCGGCAGCGAGCGAGCTTGAGCATCTTTGATGCCAGCAACGCGTTTATCGCAATGCTGTGCAAGAACTGCATAGGCATCTTTACCCATGAGCTGTTGTAATTCGGCCTTGTTGGAGATGTAGACAGGTTCGCTACCAACGTGAGCATCGGTATTGCTCGTGCAGTACCAATCGAAATCATCTCCACCGTCGCCCCATGCGAGACGTTCGTATTCGCCAATGACAGTAATTTGGTATTCACGTTCGCCAACTTCGCGAGTTTCAAAACTACGACGCAGTGGAAGTTGCCAACAGACATCGGGTTTTGTATCTACAAAGTGAATTTCACGCTTCTGTGCTAGGTGATGCAAGACGCAACCAAAAGATCCGGTAAATCCTGGTGCTTCATGGCCTTTGCGGTTGAGAAATATGCAGGCATTATTGACGGTGCGAGTCTTACGTTCTTTATCTTCATCTAAATCGGTAATACGAAGTTTGCCGCCAGGTTTCTTTGGGCGAGCTTCTTCATAGAATTGCCACATTTCAGGAGTCAGATATTCAGCGGCCTTACGTACGCGTTCTTCATCATCCTCATCTGAATACATCGCGCCTTCGGTGCAGCATCCATCATTCGGGCGATCCTTAAATACACCTTGGCAGCCATCGCCATAGATACAGGTCCAGAATGAGGTCAACCATGTGAGGTCGCACTTAAAGATTTCTTCTTCATCATTTGGATCTGCAAATTCGACCCAATCACGTGCGAAACCTGGCTTTATCTCTGACATAGTCGCAGAGCCTACGCGTACTCTTTCGCCATGGCTAATTACAAAGGCATCTCCAGAATTGGCATCATCGGTGCTGGAACAATGGGTGAAGCATTTATTGCAGCCCTTATTCGTTCCGGATTGCAGCCCTCAGCAATTGCCATTGTTGTACGCAGACAAGAGCGCGGCCAAGAGCTGGTAAAGAAGTACGGTGTCGAAGTTGTTGGCTTAGCTGAAACCATCTCTTCATCTGATGTTCTACTT
>JBILAM010000102.1:0-2561 GCA_044354225.1 Candidatus Planktophila sp. | reverse complement strand
CTAAACGCGCAGAAAGTGCCGCTGTGTTTTTTTCTAAGTTTGACGATACCCCTTCAGTGCTGCATTTGTAAGTAATAGAGGCTTTTTTTACTTCGTTGAGTTGTGCATAGTTTGTTGTAACAAATGGGTTGAGTGCTTCAACTAATGCGATGCGCTCTGCTGTAAGCGCTGCGCCAAATTTTATAAGTTGTTCATTCCAAGGAATGAGAGCGTTCTGTGAAGATCTTGTCTTTAGAAGTGCGTTGCGTTGTTTTACAACTCGTTCATAATCGGCAATAACTCCAGCTAGGCGAGGGCTGCGAGTGATGAGTAAGCGGTCTAAAAAGTCACGCCGGGTTGATGGATCTCCACGCACTAAATCTAAATCTTCGGGTGAAAAATAAATAATTTGGCAAGCGCCTAATATCTCGCGTTGACTCCGTGTTGGGTTTTGGTTAAGACGGGCACGATTAGCTTTATTGAGGTTGATCTCTAGATCAACTTGGAGGGTGCGCCCATCTTTTTCTATCTCCGCCCGAATAATTGCTTGGGTGGCGCCGAGGGTAATGAGAGGTTGGTTGCTTGAGACGCGATGAGATGAGAGAAAAGCCAAATAAATAAGGGACTCAGCAATATTTGTTTTGCCAGAACCGTTATCTCCGATAAATGTGTTGACGCCTTTTTTTAGCTCTAACTTTAATTTCGGGTATGAGCGAAAATTAGTTAGCTCTAATTCATTTATGCGCACGTGTAGCTCTTATAAATATTAGGAGGCGTAACGCATAGGCATGAGAAGGTAGCGATAGTTCTCAATCGCAGCACCCGCTGGTTCTTTTTTGCCCATTAAAATTGCTGGCTTGTTAGGACCAGTAAATGAAATTTGCACAAAAGGTGTGCCGATGGCTTGAAGTCCATCTGCTAAGAAGACAGGGTTGAAAGCGATTGAAATATCTTCACCGTTGAGCAGAATTGAAATCTCCTCTGTTGCTTGCGCTTCCTCGCCTGCGCCCGCTTCTAGGGATAGTGATGTTCCTGAAAACTCCAAACGGAGTGGAACAGTTTTATCTGTTACAAGGGCTACGCGGCGTACAGAATCTAAAAACGGAGCAACTTCAATTACCGCTGTTGTTGTTACATCTTGTGGTAACAAGTGGCGGTATGGAGGAAATGTTCCATCGAGCATTCTCGAAGTCATTGTTTTTCCATCGCCTGCAAAACCAGCAAGTCGATCATTGCTCGTTGTTGGCGCAAAAGATATTGAAACATTTTTTGAGTGGGTTAGTGATTTCGCAGCATCTGCAATTGTTCGTGCGCGCATAAGCGCTGTAAGAGAAAGATTTGGTGTTGTTGGCTCCCATTGAATTTCGCGGACAGCAAGACGGTAGCGGTCGGTTGCCGCCAAAGTAACGCTCTCTTCGTTTATTTCAATATGTACGCCTGTAAGTGTTGGAAGTGAGTCATCGCGCCCTGCAGCGATTGCAACTTGCGCAACAGCTGTTGCAAATGTGTCACTAGGGACTACGCCTGTTGACGCCGGCAACTCTGGCAAGTTTGGATATTCGGTTATCGAAAGCGTGGGCAAAGTAAATTTTGCGCTGCCGCTTGTTACAAGCACACGGGATCCATCTAGTGCAAAAGTGATTGGTTTATTTGGGAGAGATCGGCAAATCTCGGCAAGTAGTTTTCCAGGAACTAAAACTTTCCCTTTTTCTTTTATTTCTGCTGCGAAATGTGACTTACTTGCAGTCTCTAAATCTGAAGCTGAGAGAAGAACATCGTCACCACTGGCATCAATAACAATTCCTAGTAGTTCTGTTTTTATAGGACGGGTTGAAAGGCTTCTAGAAACCCAATTGACTCCATCGACTAGTGCGCTTTGTTCGACTGTAAATTTCACAAGCTTCTCCCTGTATTTGTTATTTGAAAGTCTTTCATAGTTTGTGGGTTCGCCACAGAGCGGGTTTTATCTATATATAAGTAGTAGTAGTAACTAGATAGCTTTTCTGTGGACAAGAAGGAAAAGCCCACCTCAAGTGCGTTATTTAAACTTTTTAAGGTGTGGGAAAACCGAGGAAAGCTGTGGGTAGAAAAAAATGCAACTCCATCTCTTCTCATAAAGATCTCCCCTTCTCCTTTGTTTTGAAAAGATACCCACAGAAATACTGCAGATACCCACACTTATCCACACCTTTTCCCCAACTGGGGGTAAAAAGGATTATTTAGGCGAAAAGCCCCAAATCGGACCTTTTACTAATTTCGTGCTTGTTGTTTGATCCGGTTGGTCAACTCTGTGACCTGGTTGTAGATCGAACGACGCTCTGCCATAAGTTGGCGAATCTTGCGGTCGGCATGCATCACTGTTGTGTGATCGCGCCCCCCGAAGGTCTGGCCTATTTTTGGAAGAGAAAGATCTGTGAGTTCGCGACATAAGTACATTGCAATCTGGCGAGCATTGACCAAAACTCGAGAACGTGATGTACCACAAAGGTCATCGAGGGTAAGGCTGAAATAAGCAGCGGTCTGAGCCATGATTGTGGCGCCCGTAATTTCTGGTGTTAGTTCGTTAGGTATTAAATCTTTTA
>JBILAM010000098.1:0-2570 GCA_044354225.1 Candidatus Planktophila sp. | reverse complement strand
CCGCACTCGAAGGAAACAAGATGGCCCGCCGAGGCCGCGCTGGTGCAGCACTTGCTACCGCAGCAATCGGCTCATTTATCGCTGGAACAATCGCAACAGCCATTCTCGCCTTTACTGCACCGACCATTGCAGACCTAGCCATTCAAGTTGGTTCGGCTGATTACGTAGCACTGATGCTCGTCGCATTTACTACTGTCTCATCTCTACTTGGAGCATCACAGATTCGTGGGTTTATAGCCCTCTCCATTGGATTAGCGTTGGGATTAGTCGGTGCCGATCTTCAATCAGGACTCTCTCGCCTCACATTCGGTAGTGATGCAGCTCTTGAGGGAATTGAAACAGTTCCAGTTATTGTTTCAATCTTTGCACTTGGCGAAGCGCTCTATATCGCCAGCAGATATAAAGACCTTGGATGGAATGTAATTTCCATGAAAGGTAAAGCGCTCATGAGCCGTGAGGATTGGAAGCGATCATGGAAGCCATGGATCCGCGGAACTTTCCTTGGCTTTCCACTTGGTGTTGTCCCAGCAGGCGGTTCTGAAGTGCCAACTTTCTTAAGTTATTCGATTGAAAAGAAGCTCTCGAAACATAAAGAGGAGTTTGGTGAAGGCGCAATCGAGGGTGTTGCCGGTCCTGAAGCTGCCAATAACGCAAATGCTGCAGGAGCACTGGTGCCGTTGCTTGCACTTGGTCTTCCAACATCGGCAACAGCTGCAGTAATACTTGTTGCTTTCCAAACGTATCAAATTCAGCCTGGACCAACTTTATTCCTCACGAATGGCGCGTTGATTTGGACACTTATCGCATCGCTCTTTATCGGAAATGCACTGCTGCTCATTCTAAATCTTCCACTGGTACGAGTCTGGGTTCAATTGCTTAAAATCCCGCGCCCATATCTATTTGCTGGCATTGTGACATTTGCGCTGATGGGTGCCTATGCCCTGAACACTTCGATTTTCGATGTGCAAGTCGCTATCGCAATTGGAATTCTTGGATTCTTATTCCGAAGATTTGGAATGCCAATCACGCCTTTAATCCTAGGTTTGATTCTCGGGCCGAATCTTGAACTGCAATTCCGTCGTGCACTTCAGATTAGCGCGGGGGATTACAGCACTCTGTGGGCGTCACCTCTATCAAAAATTCTTTATCTTGTACTCATTGTTGCGCTCTTCACTCCAATTATTGTTCGCATTATGCGTAAAGTCCGCAAGGGCGCTGTGGCGAGATAGTCGATGATTGATAGCGGTTGGGCTCGGAAGTTATTCCTCAGCTCTGCAATTACTCAAGGAGCGATCTATGTAATTCGCCCGATGATCACATATCGGGCGCTCGAGTTAGATGCATCCGCAGTAACAATTGGCTACATCGCGGCTGTCTATGCTCTTTTTCCAGTTCTTCTTGCTCTTACATTTGGAAAGTATGTTGGCCAAGTTGGCGAAGGCCGATTTGTAATCATTGGAACCTTCTTCATCGGAGTCTCGGCGGCACTACTTTTATATGCGAACTCAATTGCCTTACTGGCAATCGGTGCAGCTCTCTCTGGACTCTCGCATTTAGCATGCATGGTTGGTGGTCAAACTATGGTTGCCCTCAAGAGCCCACCGGAAAAATATGAAGAGCACTTTGGGCGGTATACATTTAGCGCATCGCTTGGACACATGATTGGACCAATCCTTGCCACGATGGTGGCTGGGTCAACTGGAGTTATTCCTAAATCCACAGCATCAGCTTTTGCACTAGCTCTCGGTCTCTCAGCTTTGGCAATGTTCCCGGTGTTTTCATGGAGAAATCAGAGCGCAACCGTTGCAGCGCGCCACCATGAAGCTGGCACAGTGCGAGCTGCCGGAAAGCTACTTAAGAAGCCTGGAATATTTGCGGCAATCTTTACCTCATTGGCAGTTTCATCAGCCGCTGATGTGCTGGTTGTCTTTCTGCCGCTCTATGGAAGTGAGAAACAATTCTCTGCATTTTCAATCGGAGTCATCATCTCCATACGAGCGGCAACATCAATGGCATCACGTTTCTTCTTAGGATCCCTGAGTAAGCGATACAGCGCATATGTGCTCATTCATGCAAGCAATGTCATCTCTGTCATTGCGTGTATTGCAATGGCCTTTGCACCAAATCCTTTGGTTTTGGGGGCAATCGTATTTATCGCAGGATTTTCACTCGGTATAGGACAGCCCTTAACGATGACGCTCGTTTCTCAGCTCACCGTTCCAGAGGAGCGTGCGCTTGCAGTCTCCACTCGCCTTACCGGAAATCGTTTGGGCCAATTTCTTGTTCCCGCTGGCGCAGGCTTAGTTGCTGCCTCTGCCGGAGCAAGTGCAGTCTTCATCGGGCTTGCAGTCCTACTAGCCGCCACCTTTCTCCCGCGTGTCGGCCGGGCTCAATAGCCCTGATTTAGGCGATTTCCCTTTATAAGGGGGGCTGACCTAGAATGACCCTTCGCGCCACATTCAATTCCACTCGGTTTTGAGCGTGGTTCGACCCTGTTCGTTCACATGGAAAAAGAGAAGAAGGTATTGATCCTTGGCAAGTAAAGATGGTGCGATCGAAATCGAAGGCAC
>JBILAM010000097.1:0-2600 GCA_044354225.1 Candidatus Planktophila sp. | reverse complement strand
AACTTTGGTGAGGTGATTATGTATAAGAGTGCATCTAAGTCATGTTCAATCAAGGCCAACGTACTAAAGGCAAGTAAGCCAGGAACGTGCGTACTTGATTTTCATGCCGCAGAAAAAGCTGGCATGTGGCAGATACTCCAAGGCTCAGTAAAGATTGCGATTAAGTAACTTACTCACCCACAGTTGAGGCAAGTCTGCGAAGTGATTCGCGCACTACCGCCCCATCACTTGTTCGCCATAGTGGCGGCATCGAGTTCAGCAACACGCTGCCGTAGCGCTTTGTGACAATTCTTGAATCAAGGATTGCCACAACGCCTCGGTCATCAATACTACGAATCAAGCGTCCTGTGCCTTGTGCCAATAGCAGCGCTGCGCGAGGCACTGATACCTGCATAAATCCACTGCCGCCAGAGGCATCGGCAAGTGAAGATCTGGCAGACATCACCGGTTCATCGGGGCGTGGAAATGGAATGCGATCGATCGCAACTAAAATGCAAGAATTTCCAGGAACATCCACGCCCTGCCATAAAGACATAGTGCCCAGCAAGATAGAAGTTTCATCTTTAGCAAAGCGCTCTACTAGCGGACCCACCGCATCACCACGTTTCTGAGTGATGATTGAAATGGGTAGGTCAATTAGGACTTCACGCAAGTGAGCATCGGCGGCCTCAACCCCGCGCCAGGAACTAAAGAGAGCAAGGGTGCGACCACCTGCGGCGTCGATTAGCTCACCGAGTTCATCAAGTACTTCCTTGCTGGGGCCATCACGGCCTGGCTCTGGTAAATGTTTCGGAAGATAGAGAACTCCCTGGTTAGCAAAATCAAAAGGAGAACCAACATCTAGCATCTGCACATTTGCCGGATCAATATCATCACTGTCGGTCTCAGCATCTGAATCTGTGCCCACAACGAAACCAATACTGCGCGCCATCGCATCGAAGTTATTTCCCACAGTTAAGGTGGCAGAGGTGGCAATGACTGGAGTCTTGGTAAGTAAATTACTGCGCAAGACGTGTGAGACCGAAAGCGGTGCTAAATGCAGGGTGGAAAATGTTGGCTCATACCAGAGCACATGCTCATCACCCATCTTCAGTAACTTGCCTGCTGTCGTTGCAATTTCTTGCACCGCACCCTTCACTCGAGCCCGTTCAGCATTGCTATCAGGATCGATGATTTCATCATCGGCGGTCAGTAATTGCACAAATGCCGTGGCACTCTCTTTTAACTTTCGAATGGGTGCTTCTAACCTACTTGGAATATCTTCTAGTCGACCTTGGGCTGCGAAATCACTCTTCACACTTTCACCGTAATCAGCCATCGCATCATGGAAACTATCGGCAGCTTTCGTCAGGGCATCACTTGGTTTGCCTGGTGAGTATTTGCGAGCCATAGCTGCAGCTCTTTGCACGCGCCCCGAAGTAAGTTCTTCCGTTACTGCTTGGGTGGTGCGATCCATAAACTCATGAGCCTCATCCAAAATAACAGCATCGCGCTCCGGCAAAATCGGATGCGAATCGACAATCTCAATGGCTAGCAAGGTGTGGTTGGTAACAACAACATCTGCCTCTTGCGCCTTTGCTTTAGCTTTAGCTGCAAAACATTGTGCGCCCCAGGCACAGACATCGGCGCCCACGCATTCCCGGCCCGATAATGAATTAGCCGCCCAGACTCTGCGATCTACCTCCGGTGCATCATCACGATCACCCGAAACTCCCGGCGTCTTAGCCCAAGCAATCAAGCGCTTGGCATCTTTTTCTAGATAAGAAGATTCAAGTACTAACTCACCATCTGGGTCAGTGTCATCGGCATTCATCTTCTGCAGGCAGACGTAGTTTCCCACACCTTTATAAATCCCGTAGGTGATCTCGCGGCCTAATACTTTTTCCAACGCTGGCACAACTGCCGGCAAATCTCGCTCCACCAACTGTCGTTGTAGCGCCAGCGTTGCGGTTGCTACCAATACTTTTCGGCCATGAACAAGTGCCGGAACTATGTAGGCAAGTGATTTACCTGTGCCCGTGCCGGCTTGAACCATAAGGTGGTGTCTATCGGTGAGCGCGTTAGCAACTGCTTCAGCCATCTCTATCTGGCCCTCACGGGTTGATCCGCCAATAGCTTCGACTGCAGCATCGAGTGCTTTTCGCACCTGCTCAGACAAGTCGCTCATAGCCGCACTCTATCTGCCCAGCGGTTTTATCATCCACGTCAGATACATACCTGGTTATAATTCTGCGAATTCACAAGGTAAATTGCCAATAAATCAGATGGGAAGAATGCGCAGATGAATATCTGGACTCAATGGAGTGATCTCACTCTTCCCGCAGGCATGACACACCTAGCAACTGATGGGTTTGTGCCAGCTGCATCGCAATTTGATGAGATTGAGTTCTATGTTCCGAGCTACATGGGCGGCCTAAAGACCATTGAAATTATTCCCAGGATGAAAAACCTCAAGGTGGTGCACTACAACCAAGCGGGATATGAAGATATTTTGCCTCACATTCCGCAAGGAGTAATCCTTTGTAATGGAACAGGGGTGCACGATGTTTCAACTTCTGAACTAGCCATAGGGCTAGCAATCGCATCACGTCGTGGGTTTG
>JBILAM010000096.1:0-2613 GCA_044354225.1 Candidatus Planktophila sp. | reverse complement strand
AGAAGTATGCAGAAGCCCTAAGAAAAGCTGGCGTCACGGTTGCATACCGTGAATTTGCAGGAATGATCCATGGCTTCTATTCAAGTATGGGCGTCACACCAACAGCTAAAGAAGCAATCGATTTTGCTGCCGCTGAAATCAGAAAGTTGATTTAAGTAGTGTCTAGACGCGGTTGGTTCCTCTTTATTTTGGTTGGCTTTCTTTGGGGCATCCCTTATCTCTTTATCAAGGTCGCCGTAGATCCTGACAATGGATTTACGCCAGCAATAGTCGTCTGTCTACGCACCGCCATTGGCGCAGCAATCTTGATTCCTATCGCAATAAAACAGAAGCAACTCATGCCAGCTATCCGGGGAATCAAATATGTTGCGCCCTATGCGCTCTTAGAGATGATCGGGCCCTGGATTCTGATCGGCACCGCGGAACAGAAGATTTCATCTGGACTTGCTGGACTACTCATTGCCTCAGTTCCAATCTGGGCCACAATCTTTGCATCTATGCAAGGAGATAAAACAGTCTGGCATCGCACCCGATTAGCAGGGTTGGTACTCGGCTTCATCGGATTAGTTGCAGTTGTTGGTATTGAAAGTATTAAGGGAGGCTCTGATGCTCTCTCAATTTTTATGGTGCTAGTAGCTGCAGTGGGATATTCCTATGCGGTCATGATGGTGCAACGGGCGCTCCCTGGAGTTTCTGGAATAGCAATCAATGGCGTTGCCATGGCCATTTCGGCGCTCTTCTATCTTCCCTTCACCATTGTTCAGTGGCCAACACACGAGATTTCAACTGCTGCAATCAATTCAATAATCGGCCTGGGAGTACTCTCTACAGGAGCGGCATTCGTTGCCTTCTTCGCATTGGCCTCAATTATTGGCGTTGCTCGCGGATCACTTGTCACCTATCTCAATACCGCATTCGCAGTAGTTCTTGGCGTCCTTATCCTCGGTGAACCACTGACAATCGGAATGGCGCTAGGGCTGCCTTTGGTATTGATAGGTTCTTATTTCGCGAGCCGAAAGCCAGTAACTAAGTAATTCGCGCCATAATGTGACAATGTTTGAAGCTCTCTTCCTTGGTTTAGTACAGGGTCTGACTGAGTTCATTCCAGTTTCTTCTAGTGCTCATATCCGAATCGTTGGTGAATTCTTACCCAATGCCAGTGATCCGGGAGCAGCATTTACGGCAGTTACTCAAATTGGCACAGAGCTGGCAGTCCTGCTCTACTTTAGAAAAGATATCCTTAACATCATTCGTGCTTGGTTCAAACGCGATGGCTCACCTGAAGCTCGACTTGGAAACCTCATCATTATTGGCTCTATTCCGATCGGAGTTCTTGGCTATCTCGGTCAGGATTACATCACCAATAACTTCAGATCACTCTGGATTGTTGCAACAACATTGATTCTCTTTGGACTGATTCTTGGCTACGCAGATCACATCGGAAAACGGGAGAAATCATTAGATGTCTTAAATGCCAAAGATGGCATCGCCTACGGCCTGGCGCAATCACTGGCACTAATTCCCGGTGTCTCGCGCTCCGGTGCCACGATTGCCCTAGGTAGATTCCTCGGATATAAAAGAGAGGCTGCTCTGCGTTACTCCTTCTTACTTGCGATACCGGCAGTATTTGGAAGTGGGTTCTATGAGTTAAAGGCCGCTATGGGAGATTCAACTGTCTCGGTCTATTCCATGCCCGAGATATTAGCTGCCACAGTTGTCGCATTCATCGTCGGCTATAGCGTCATTGCTTGGTTAATGAAATTTATTGCAACAAAGAACTTCACACCATTTGTGATTTATCGGGTAGTACTAGGTTGCGCGCTGCTGATCGCACTTGCAACTGGCGCTCTTAGCCCTCAATAAAACCAAGTCTTTCCAATAACTTAGGATCGCGCTGCCACTCCTTCGATACTTTCACGTGGAGTCCGAGAAATATTCTGGCACCAAGTTCGCGCTCGATATCTTTTCGAGCCCGCATTCCAATATCTTTTAGCCGCTCACCTTGATGGCCCAAGATGATTCCAGTCTGTGAATCACGTTCAACGTGAATAGTTGCGTGGATATCGAAAAATGGGCGACTGCCCTTCTCTTCCCGCTCTGACATCTCATCAATAGTGACCATAATCGAATGCGGCAGCTCTTCTCGAGCATCGCGCATCGCCGCCTCACGGATGAGCTCACAGATGAGTTGGCCAATTTCTTGATCACTCTTCATATCCTCGGGATAGAAAGCAGGTCCGGAAGGAAGGTTCTTGCCGATTAACTCTTCCAGCAAATCTATCTGTTCGTGAATCGCAGCAGAGATGGGCACAATTTCATCCCAGGTGAATCCTTTGGCAAGTTCTGAGATGCCAAGTAAGCGTGTGGCAATATTTTTCTTTGAGACAAGATCAGTTTTAGTCACGAGTGCAAACTTCTTTGCTCGTGGGTGCTTAGCAATTTCAGCAGCGATAAATTCATCGCCAGCCCCAGATGTCTCATCAGCCGGTAAACACATCATCACAATATCGACTGAATCCATACTTTCATGGACCACCGCATTAAGGCGATGGCCAAGTAAAGTCTTTGGTTTATGCACGCCAGGTGTGTCGACTAGTACCGCTTGAAACTCTG
>JBILAM010000042.1:0-8771 GCA_044354225.1 Candidatus Planktophila sp. | reverse complement strand
GAGTGGCGACGCTTTTCACTCGAGTCACTCGAGCGAGAGATTTCATGGTTAGAAGCAATGATCAAGAGCGAGGGGAAAGTAAAGTGAATATAAAGACTGGAACTGGAGACATTCGCGTAGCGATTGTGGGAGTTGGAAACTGTGCCAATTCGCTAGTGCAAGGTGTTACCTATTACAAGGACGCTGCGATAGATCAGGAAATTCCTGGCCTTATGCATGCAGTAATCGGCAACTATCACATCAACAATGTTAAGTTCGTAGCAGCTTTCGACGTTGATGCCAAAAAGGTTGGCTTAGATCTTGCCGATGCAATCTGGGCGAGTGAAAATAACACCATTAAATTCTCTGACGTTGCCAAGACCGGTGTCTCTGTTGCCCGTGGCGTAACGCTCGATGGACTCGGAAAGTATTACAAAGAGACTATCGCTGAATCCACTGCAGCCCCAGTTGATGTTGTAGCTACCCTCAAAGAGGAAGCTGTCGATGTTCTAATTTGCTACCTTCCTGTGGGCTCGGAAGAGGCTGCAAAGTTCTATGCCCAATGTGCCATCGATGCTGGCTGTGCATTTGTTAATGCGCTACCGGTATTTATCGCATCCGATCCGGTATGGGCTAAGAAGTTTGAAGATGCCGGCCTTCCGATTGTTGGCGATGACATCAAGAGCCAGGTGGGAGCGACAATCACACACCGCATCATGGCTAAGCTATTTCAAGATCGCGGTGTTCACCTAGATCGCACCTACCAGCTTAATGTGGGTGGAAATATGGACTTTAAAAATATGCTGGAACGCGATCGCCTTGAATCTAAGAAGATTTCAAAGACCAACTCAGTTACTTCTCAGCTAGACCATGACATGGGTGCTAAGAATGTTCACATCGGACCTTCTGATTACATTCCATGGCTTGACGACCGCAAATGGGCTTATGTCCGTTTAGAGGGTCGCGCATTTGGCGATGTTCCTTTGAACCTCGAATACAAGCTTGAGGTATGGGACTCTCCAAACTCAGCAGGTGTGATTATTGATGCGCTGCGCTGCGCAAAACTAGGTCTTGATCGCAAGGTCGGGGGAGCTCTCCTTGCTCCATCTTCATATTTCATGAAGACTCCACCAATTCAATACACAGATGAACAGGCTCACACAGCGGTCGAAGAATTCATTTCGGCGGTTCTCGTTCGCTAATTGATTTAAACGAAAAACCCCGGACTCTTAGTAATTAAGAGCCCGGGGTTTTTTCATTTCCCTCAATCCGTCAAGGAGAGTTGAGAGATGTGAGGGTTAAATCGTCACACCATCCGGGGTGCGACGAATATGCATGAGCCCTGCAAGAGATAGCAGGAGCATCACGATTGCTCCAACTAGTGCAGCGATGGCTCCGTAGGATGCGATCACTCCCATAGTTCCAAATGCATATGCTTCAAGAAGCATTCCACGCAGCGTGTTTCCCATGAAAAGTGTCTGACGCAAGTCGGCTAACTTAGCAATCTCTGCTGAGTCGGTACTCCCGCCTCTGACAAGCCCCATATACATTCCCGATACTTCAGAATATGTGGCTGGCTTTCCAACTGCAGCAATTGAAGATGCCTTCATATGTTCCCAGATATATAGATCTGAGTAGTCGCGCGCCATTTCACCGTTTGTTACGGGCATCTCGGCCCACTTGGCAAGTGCGTCCTTAGTTGGAGTCGGCATTGCATCTGCTGCGGGGAATGAGATGTTCTGATTTTCTAATTGGCTACGTACTGAATCTGAGGCAAATGATGCGCCCCAGTTTAAAAGCCCTGCTGCAACAAATAGGAAGACTGTGAGTCCGAAACCTACCGCTGTGACAATCTTGTCAAAATTCTTACGCTTCATCTTGCTCTCCTTTATAGAGCCACCTAATTCTGCGGCGCTACAAGGAGTACATACCAACCAGAAGATAATTGTAGTCAAAAAGCTAGTGCTGGCACTGCAAGGAAATTCGTGAGTGCTAGCCCTAATGAATCTCTCGGGTACAGACTGATTGCCCATCTTCGTTAATTTCAAAGTGCGAGCAGGGTAGACCAAGTTTGTCGAATGCGGCATCACCAAAGTGCGCACGAAATGCGAGAGCCAAGAGGACTCGAATATTCGTATCTGGATCAGATGAAATTCCGAAAGCCTTAGCCGATCGGCTGATTGTGTTTTCAATTACCTTTTCTGTGTGCTTACTTTCACGGGCGATAGATGCATTGGTCATTCCTTCACAGAGAAGACCAAGGACCAGAATCTCAAAAGGGGATAACTCTCGTGTGGTAATTGTGATATCTCTAACCATTGAAGCGACCTCTCCGTTGCTACACCCCTCATTATAATCCTTTCTTTATCAGCTTTGACGCTTTAAGATTCGTAAATGACGGAAATCACGAGCACTCGCGTAGGCCAAACTCAGGTAATTCGTTTCAATCGCCCCGAGAAAATGAACGCGATAACCCGCGATATGTATGCCGGGTTAACATCTGCGCTCAATGAGTCTGCTGGAGATTTTGGTGTGCGTGCGGTCGTTATTACTAGCGAAGGTGAGCATTTCACCGCTGGAAATGACATCAAAGACTTCATGGCTAACCCTCCAACGGAGGAATCATCGGATGTCGCACGCTTTTTAGCTTCACTCCTTGAATTTCCAAAACCGCTGATAGCGGCTGTGAAAGGAAATGCTATTGGTGTAGGAACGACAATGCTCTTGCACTGTGACATCGTCATAGCTGCGCCTAATACCAATTTTTCCATGCCATTTACCTCACTAGGTTTAGTCCCGGAAGCAGGCTCTTCAAAGTTATTTCCCGAACTCGTGGGTTACCAAAGAGCAGCTCGGATCTTCCTGACGGGTGATTCATTTTCGGCAGATGAAGCTAAAGAGATGGGGCTTGTTGAAACTATTACGGCAGATCCAGAAAAAGAGGCGATGGAGATTGCGGAGCGAATAGGGCAGCAACCACCGCAGGCAATCATTAATACCAAGGCCCTCATGAAGGCCGGCAAGCATGACGCAGTTGCCGCGGTCATGAAAGCAGAGTTCCAAATCTTTGCACTGGCGTTGCAATCTGAAGAAGCTGCAGAAGCATTTATGAAATTCATGTCAAAGAAGAGTAAATAGGGGAGCGCGCGATGTCACTACAAGGAAAAAGAATCTTCATTACAGGAGGCTCACGCGGCATTGGCCTAGCCATCGCACTACGGGCTGCCGCAGATGGTGCCCATGTTGCGATTGCCGCGAAGACTTCTGAACCAAATCCAAAGCTGCCTGGAACAATTCATTCTGCGGCCGAGGAGATACGCGCCGCTGGCGGTACAGCTCTACCTATTCAATGCGACCTACGCGATGAGAATCAGATTGCAGATGCAGTTGCTCAAGCTGCCAAAGAATTTGGTGGGATAGATATTCTGATCAACAATGCCAGTGCTATTAATCTGACTCGCACTGAAGATACTCCGGCAAAGCGCTTTGACCTGATGTTTGATGTCAACGTGCGAGGCACCTTCCTTGCATCCCAGGCCGCGCTACCGCACCTGCGTGAATCAGCCGAAGCTGGGCGAAACCCACACATTCTTACCTTGTCGCCTCCACTTTCCATGAAAGCTAAGTGGTTTAAGAACCATGTTGCATACACGATGGCAAAATATGGAATGAGTATGTGTGTCCTTGGTATGGCCGAAGAGTTTAAGCGAGATGGAATTGCCGTTAACGCGCTCTGGCCGCGCACCGCAATCGATACCGCAGCCCTGCAAATGATTCCGGGAGTAGATACCGCTGCCTGCCGTACTCCACAAATACTTTCTGATACCGCCTACATCATCTTAAATCGCAACTCAAAGGAGTGCACAGGCAACTTCTTTGTCGATGATCAAGTTCTTGCCTCGGAAGGAATCACCGATCTTGAGAAGTATTCGGTAGTTCCGGGAACGAAAGATTTCCTGCTCGATTTCTTCTTAGACTGAGCAAATATTTGCGAGGTAATCTAAACTCGCGGCTATGAACTTAGAGCTAAATGGCACCAACGTTATTGATGAGAGCGAGCGTGGTGGTAAAGCTTCCTCACTCTTCTGGCCTTGGTGCGGAGCGAACGTTTCGCTCCTTGCTCTCTCGTACGGCTCCTTCTTCTTAGGCTTTGGCATCTCTTTCTGGCAGGCAACAATTGCCGCATTTCTCGGAACAGTGCTCTCCTTTCTACTTGTTGGAGTGAGTTCACTAGCTGGCAAGAAATCAAATGCGCCCACGATGGTGCTATCCAGAGCAGCCTTTGGTGTGAAGGGAAGCCTGATTCCGGGAGCGCTTTCATATTTAGTATTTGTTGGCTGGGAGATAGTTCTTGTTTCGCTGGCAACTCTTGCTACAGGAACAGTTTTCATTCGACTTGGAAACCTAGATCGTGATCTAGCAATGCTTATTGGATTTCTTATAGCCATTGGTCTTACCATCTCTGCCGGAGTACTCGGTTTTTCTACGATTATGAAGATTCAGAAATTCATAACAGTTACTACTCTCATTATGACTAGCGTCTATATCGCGCTCACGTTCTCAAAAGTTGATTGGAGTGCGATTAGTTCTATGCAGCCGGGTAATGCGCAAGCATTCATCGGGGCAACAATTTTTGGAGTAACCGGTATCGGCCTAGGTTGGGTAAATGCTGCTGCAGATTATTCCCGGTATTTACCGAGATCCACGTCAAGTATTGCTGTGGTTAGCTGGACCGTTTTTGGCGCATCAATAGTTCCAATCATTCTTGTTACCTACGGAGCAGCTCTTTCAGGCAGTAGCCAGGAACTATCAGAAGCAATTGCAATCGACCCTATTGGCGCACTCACAACAATTCTCCCTACCTGGTTCCTAGTCATCTTCGCCCTGGTTGTAATCCTCGGATTAGTGGGGGGAGCGATCCTTGACCTTTATTCATCGGGACTTACTTTGATCTCAATTGGTTTGCCGGTTAAACGCCATATAGCGGCGTCATTCGATGCATTCCTAATGCTGCTAGGAGTTATCTACTTTGTGTGGATTGCAGATGATTTCTTTTATCCCCTGCAAGGCTTCCTCATAACTTTGGGAGTACCTATTGCAACGTGGTCGGCAATTTTTGTTACTGACGTTCTCCTACGTAAGAATTATGACGAAGGAGATATGTATCGCCTTGACGGTCGGTATGGGTCTTGGAATAAGAAATCAATCTCAATCATGGTGGTAGGAACATTTGTCGGATGGGGTTTTGTCACCAATACCTTTGCCGGGTGGCTCTCTTGGCAAGGCTACTTACTCCCTTTGATTGGCGGCAAAGAGGGACCCTGGGCGTATTCGAATGTGGGCGTAGTTATAGCTTTGTTTATTGGATTCACCGGCCACATCCTGTTATCCGGCCGTAACATCCGGGCGCAAGACAAGGTGCTCGGCTAAAGTTCCTTCATGACCTCTCGCATTTCTCCACTTCGTGATTTTTTGAAGCGAGAATCAACAGGCGGGCTTCTGATCTTGCTGGCATCAGCATGTGGACTACTTATTGCTAATTCGCCTCTCTCGGAAACCTACTTTTCGTCTCTAGATTTTCAGATCTCAGTAGGTGCGGGTTGGTATCTCATTGATCTATCGATTCTTAAGGTAATCAACTATCTTCTCATGGGCCTTTTCTTCTTCGTCGTTGGCTTGGAAATTAAGCGTGAACTGACCTCTGGACACTTAGCATCAATAAAGAAAGCGATGCTGCCATTGGTTGCAGCTATTGGTGGGATGGCTATCCCAGCTCTTATTTATCTAGCTATCGCGGGTGGTGTCGCACCTGGTGGTTGGGGAGTTCCGGTAGCCACGGATATTGCACTTGCTGTTGGTTTGCTCACAATGATTGGTTCAAGTGTGGCCGCATCCTTGAGATCTTTTCTCCTTGCCCTTGCCGTGATCGATGATATTGGTGCAATTCTGATTATCGCTTTTGTGTATTCAACCGGAATCAGCTTTTCGTGGCTAGCTGCTGGTGCTTTAAGTATTGGTTTTATTGCTCTGCTTCAGAAGTTGAAGGTCACTTCCATTTTTGTTTATGCGATATTTGCCTTCACACTCTGGTTTTCACTCTATAAGACTGGTGTTCACCCGACATTGGCTGGAGTAATTCTAGGACTCATGACTCCGAATATTCCAAAAGCAGATTCGGATATCGAAGATTCAGAGGATGGATCCGCTTCGGTGATTGAATGGCTCTTGCACAAATTTCACCCAATCAGCACTTTCTTTGTTGTACCACTTTTTGCCTTTGCAAATACTGGGGTAACAATCTCACTGGATTCGATTAAGGGTGCGTCGCAATCCTCGATTGCCTGGGGAATCTTTTTCGGTCTTGTAATCGGAAAACCAATCGGTGTGTTATTGGCTGCTATCGGAGCTAAGAAACTGAAAATTGCCGAGTTGCCCAGCGGGGTATCGAACTCTTCTTTACTTGCGACAGGAAGTGCTGCTGGAATCGGATTCACGGTTGCGATTTTTATCGCAAATTTGGCCTTCAAGGATTCGCAAACTCAAGATATTGCCGTTCTTGCAGTCATAGTAGCTTCGGTTATCAGTGCTTTACTTTCGACTGCAATCTTCAAGTTCAGTGAAAACAATGAAAAGAAAGGTCAGCGTTTTTGAACATTTTGGCTAGTTACTAGCGCCAGCGCTCGAAGGCCCGCAATCGCATAGATTTGCGCGCTGCGAATTTCTAATTCTGAATCACTCCCAGATTCAATTCTGACCGAGGCCGCTTCGATGGTGTTTTGGAGATAGCTCATTGCGCCGCGGATATCGGTAAGTCCAATTTCTTGAAGTGGGGCAGAAATTGTTGTCATCAAATTCCTATGGCCTTGAGAGATTTCATCTCTGCGGAACTCAGGAATTGCTGCCGCATTCAGGCTTTTAATCAGCATGTGCCGGCCATCGACTACATACTGCAGTGCTTCTGCTATCCAGAGCTCTATATGTTGGTATGGATCTTCAGTCCCTTTCACTGCCTGGGCCAGACGCTTTTGGTAGAGCGCTAATTCTTCGATAACTAAATCGGCGATGAGATCAGCCGATGAGGAGAAATACTCATACATCGATGAACGAGCGAGCCCAGCCCTCTTGGCAACAGCTGCAACAGTGATATTTGCCGCCCCAGATTCCACTGCAATAGAAAGTGCGGCATCAATTAGCTGACGCTGGCGCATCTGGCGCTGCTCAACGACTGTTGCTGCCTGAATCTTGGGGGACATGCCGCAATTATTCTATGCATTGACCAGAGCTGCCACCGGAAATGATGTGATGTTGGAAATAGAAAACCCCGCCATCGCTGACGGGGTTTTCCTAACGCTATCTCTTAGATGTCGTAGTAAAGCTCGAATTCAGCTGGATGTGGACGCAAGCGCACGTAATCAACTTCATTCTTACGCTTCCATTCAATCCAAGTTGAGATGAGGTCCTCTGTGAAGACTCCACCCTTGGTGAGGAATTCGTGATCCTTCTCTAGGCTGTTAAGAACGGCATCGAGTGAACCTGGAACCTGAGGGATGCTGGCTGCTTCTTCACCTTCTAGTTCGTAGAGATCCTTATCAACTGGAGCAGGTGGTTCAATTTTATTCACGATTCCATCAATACCGGCCATGAGCATCGCAGCGAATGCGAGATATGGATTAGATGATGGATCCGGGCAACGGAATTCAACGCGCTTAGCCTTTGGTGATGAGCCGGTAATTGGAATACGGATACAGGCAGAACGGTTACGAGCTGAGTAAACAAGATTTACTGGCGCTTCATAACCTGGAACCAGGCGACGATATGAGTTCACAGTTGGGTTTGTGAAGGCAAGTAGTGATGGAGCGTGCTTTAGAAGTCCGCCGATATACCAACGCGCCATATCTGAAAGATCGCCATATGTGCCAGCTTCGAAGAAGAGTGGCTTGCCGTTCTTCCACAGTGACTGGTGAACGTGCATACCAGAACCGTTATCTCCAAAGAGTGGCTTTGGCATGAATGTGGCGGTCTTGCCACCTTCCCAGGCAACGTTACGAATGATGTATTTGAACTTCATCAATTCATCGCCAGCAGAGAGAATGTCGGTGAAGCGGTAGTTAATTTCCATCTGTCCGGCAGTACCCACTTCGTGGTGTGAACGCTCGACTAGAAGGCCTGCGCGACCGAGTTCCATCACCATTTCATCTCGTAGATCTGCAAATTGATCTGTTGGAGAGACCGGGAAGTAACCGCCCTTAACGCGGGTGCGATATCCACGGTTAGGTGTTCCGTCTGGATCTGCAATGATTCCAGTATTCCAAGATCCTTCATATGAATCGATGTGGTGGTAAGCCTCGTTGATGCCAGTCTTAAATCGAACTGCATCAAAGACGTAGAACTCAGCCTCAGGTGCAAAGAACGCCTGATCTGCAATACCGGTTGACTTCAAATAGTCGACAGCCTTCTTAACGACACCTCGTGGGTCGCGTGAGTAAGGAGTGTCATCAGAAGGGTTGTGAACCGAGAAGATAATGACGAGAGTTTTTTCAAGACGGAATGGGTCAATAAATGCTGATTCTGGTACCGGGAGCAGTTTCATATCTGATTCATGGATTGATTGGAAACCACGAATAGATGAGCCATCGAACATCAGTCCATCGGTAAAGACTGCTTCATCAAATGATTCAACTGGAACGTTGAAGTGATGCTGGATACCAGGAAGGTCGGTGAAGCGAACATCTACAAGCTTCACATCTTCCTTCTTGATGTATGCAAAAATTTCGGTTGAATTCTTAAACATA
>JBILAM010000014.1:0-27858 GCA_044354225.1 Candidatus Planktophila sp. | reverse complement strand
AGATATAGGTTCCAGGCAAAAGAAGCAAAAACTGCGGTTACAAAAGTCTTGTTCCTCATTTAACTAGTCTCCAACAATCATTGGTTGCGCACCAGTGCATTGAATCAATTCGACATACGTTGTTGGATACACCGCATGAGGATGTCCAGCAGCAGCCCAAACAACGTCGTAATCGCTTAGCGCTTCATCAATAAGGATGATTTCTGGCTTTGAAATCCACCCCAATGGGCTCACGCCGCCGACGGAGTAACCGGAGACTTCTTTTACATAGTTGGCATCTGCTCTGCCGAGTTCGGCAATACCAAGGTTTTTAGCAACGAGTGCTGTATCGACACGATGACGACCGCTAGTAATAATCAAGAGCGGATTACCTGATGGGAGTCTGAAGATAAGCGATGAAGCAATCTGTCCAACTTCGATTCTGAGGCCATTTGCGGCATCGATTGCAGTGCGAGCGGTGTCGGCGAGAATATTTATCTCACCCTTAACGCCCAGCGAATCTGCTGCCTCTTTGAAACGTTTAACGGCAGCCTTTTCCAGAATTCCATCCATATGCGAACTTTATGAGATATCTTCACCAAATGTCTCCGGCCTCACTAAGTATTTACCAGCGTGGAATTCGCGCACGTAACTCTCTGTGGGCCGCATTCTTCTTACTTGGTTTCGCAGGTCTTGCTTGGGTTCCACGTATTCCAGAGATCAAGGATTCATTGGGGCTAAGCGATGGCCAATTTGGTCTCGTTCTACTTGGAAGCACCCTAGGGGCAATTCCAGGTGCGCAAATTTCTGGACGGCTAGTCCATATGCACTCATCGAAGTTAGTGATTCAAATTTCCGGTGTCTTGCTTCCCATTGGTGTTGCCATCATGGGTGCTGCAGATAGCGTTGCAATTCTCTTGGTCGGAATGTTTATCACCGGCTTTAGCGTGGCATTTATGGATATCGCAATTAATGCGCAAGCTGTTGCAGTTGAAAAACATACCAATGGTCGCTGGATGTCTACCTTTCACGGTCTCTGGTCGGTAGGTGCATTTGGTGCAACGCTGATTGGAGGGCTGATCGCAAACCTTGTCTCACCTCAAACAAACTTGTGGATAATTTCAGGATTTACCTTTATTGCTTTTTTGGTTTCCAACCAATTCTTACTGCCAGCAGATCTGGATGGGCATCTTGGTGAGCCAGATGAAGTCACTGAATCAAAGATTCCGCTCTTCGGAAAACAGTCATTGATCTTATGGGCGCTGGGCATTGGTTTGATGTCCGCGCTGATTCCCGAAGGCGGGTCCTACGAGTGGAGCGGAATACTTCTGCAAGACCATATGGGTATTGGTAAAGGGCTTAATGCGGCAGCGGCAACAACTTTCTCACTGGCAATGATTGCAAGTCGTTTACTGGGCGATAAATCTTTTGCGCGATGGGGCTATGTCAACACCGTGAAGTACGGTGGATATATCGGGGGATCTGTCTGGGGTGCATGTCTTGCAATAGGCATTCCGCTCTCGGCCTCGCATCAAACATGGGGCTTGGTAATTGTTTGTATTGGTTTTGCAGCAGCCGGTATTGGAATCGGACCATTCTTTCCAGCATTTAACTTGGCAGCTGCATCTATTCCCGGAGTTGCACCATCTGTGGGGCTAGCGCGAATCGGCCTTATTGCAATCGCTGCCTACTTTGCCGGCCCTACCTTGATGGGCGGTATTGCAGAAGCAACATCACTTCCGGTCGCCTTTGCATTTCCAGTTTTACTTTTTTTCGTGGCCGGGCATCAATCGAAGTACATCAAGGTGCGCGAACTCAACCAGTAGTTAAAGCCATGTCTGAACTACGGTAAAGGTTGCCAGGGCAAAGAGCAGGTAAGCAAAGCCTTTTCGTAAGATCACTGGATTTGTGTACTGTGCGAAATGTGAAGCAACTTGTGCCACCACAATCGCAGCGGCCCCGATAAAGATTGGGATATGCCATTGCACATCGTTCCACTGATCAGGGCGAGCTAAGAATGCGGTGAGTGAGTTGATGCAGATGATCAGAAGAGAAGTTCCGGCTGCAACATTTTGAGGTGTGCCAAAGAAGAGGACCAGAACCGGAATCGCTAAGAACCCGCCGCCGATGCCGAAAAGTCCAGTGATGGAACCAATCAGCAGTGACATCAAAATTAAAACTGATAACGGCATGCGCTTGAACTCTTCTAATTTTGGCGGGCGCAACATGGAGGCACCAGCAAGGACTAGCACGGCCGCAAATCCGGTGGTAATAAAGGAATCGGGTAATTGATCTACAATGGAAGAGAAGCCCAGGTTGGTAATTAATCCGATAGCCCAGATAACCAAGGCATCGCGATAGAGCACCTGCTTCTTCCGTGCTTTCGGAATTACTCCGGATGCTGCGGCAAGTAAGACGACAGCGAGAGCTGCGGTAGTTGCCTGCTTTGCATCAAAGCCAAAACCATAGATCAGGATTGGCACGGAGAGCATCGCTCCACCTGCACCGACAAAACCAAGAACTGCACCAATGGCCGAGCCTGCAATCAATGCTCCGAGAATTTCCATGGCCACATCTTTTCATGAGAATGCGAAAGCCCCCACGATTTCTCGCAGGGGCTTTCGTGAATTACTGGCTAACTAGAAGTTGAAGAATGCAAGATTTCCGAGACTTGGTCCGAATTCTGTCAGCGTTCCCCATGCGATAAGAGCGAAGAGGATTAGCGCAGCACCGGCAAGTGCGATGTCCTTGTTAAAGGCGATCATTTCGTTCTGCTTCGCTGTTGGGTCAGTCTCTTTCCAGAAGTTATGGAAGATTACAGCGGCAAGGATGAGCGTGATTGCGAGCAAGAGCGCGCCTAGGTCTACCCAGAATCCCGCTGCGATATAGATGCCGCCGAGCAGGAAGAAGAGACCTGAGATAAGGACTCCGAGCTTTGCAGCTGGAAGCTTCTTGTATTGTGCATAACCTGTCATTGCTTCAAGCTTTGCAAAGTGAGCGATACCTGATGTCACAAAGATAAATGCGAAGAGGATTCGCCCGATTACTAGAATTGCGTCCAATTGTTTCTCCTAAGAAGTGGTTGGTTGTTACCTACTAAGAGTAGTTGAAATTTCAACTATATTTCGCCACGCCACCCTTGATCCGCCCCTTTTTTTGAGCGTGCCCCCATGGGCCACTTGCCCTTGTCAGAGCTCTGGACTACTTTTCGAACATCTGTTCGAATATCCACAGGCACTGGGGGAAGTAGCAAAAAATGGCAGCAGAAGTAGTAAGGCCGCACGAGGTCCTATCCGATGGCGGACTCACACCTATCGAATTCACCTTTAAAGGTAAGCGCTTTCGTATCCATGCAGTTTTATCTAGATGGTGTGAGGCAGGTGGATGGTGGAATCGCATTAGCGATGGAAAGTTCCGCCCCGATGATCAAGCTCGCGCGCTCTGGACGGTAGAGGCGGCGCCGATTGGTGCGCTGACAACCTTCCAACTCGAACGCGATGAGACAACGGGTCAATGGATTATTAGAGCTATCTAGCTATGAGCTATCAAGTATGAGTTTTATCCATCTGCGCACAGCAAGTGCCTATTCATTTAAATATGGCACTACTCAACCACGCGATCTTGTTGCTCGCGCATCTGAATTCGAGATGCCGGCTTTGGCACTGACAGATCGCGATGGCTTAGCTGGCGCAATTCGTTTTACTAAAGCGTGTGTAGCTCATGGCATCGCACCGATTATTGGAATCAACCTGCCAATCTATCTTGGCGATACAGCGGGTGTATTACCGCGCCTGACAATCTTGGCACATAGCGATAACGGATGGTCCAGCTTGGTCCGCTTGATGACTGGCATACATATGAATACCGATAGCCGAAAGCCGGTACTCACACTTGAGCTCCTGGAAAAATTTAGCCAGTACACATCTCATCTGCATCTACTTCACGGCCCTGAATCACCGGTATCGCAGGCGATTGTCGCCCATCGCTTTGATAGCGCCCTTGATATCTTCAATCAGACCCGCGACCTCTTTGCCGACCATGCCATCGAATGTGTCTCACACTTAGTGGCCGGTAATGGCCCGCGCTCTACCGTGCACGCAGCGCGGAGTCTGATCTTTGCTCGCGACAACGATATTGATGCAGTGATTACAAACGCTGTGCGGATGCGTGATCGCGCCGATGGACCAGTTGCCGATGTCTTAGATTGCGCTCGCCAATTAGTGCCACTGCATCCACGCAACGTTGAACGGCGCAATGCGGAAGCCTATTTAAAGAGCAGCGATGAAATGATTGCACTCGCTGCTGAAATCGCACGAGCCGCAGGGGAGCGCACACCACGTTTACTGCTCAAGACAACGCGGCAGTGGGCTGAGCGCGCAGTCTTATCACCGCATCGCGATATTGGCTTAGGTGCTATTCATCTACCAGAAGCCCATGTTGTGGGCGCCGATTCACCTGCTGCAATGCGCACACTTTTACGTACTCGCTCTGAAGCCGGAATTAATTGGCGCTATAACGATGGCGCCACCATCGCAAAGGCGCGGGCTCGTCTTGATGATGAACTGGCAACAGTTGCAACGCTGGGATATGAGTCCTACTTTCTTACCGTTGCCGATATCACCGATATGGCGCGGGCTGCTGATATTCGGGTGGCAGCGCGTGGCAGTGGCGCTGGCTCATTGATCTGTCATCTACTTGGAATTTCTGGCGTTGATCCCATGCAACATGGGCTACTCATGGAGCGTTTTTGTTCACCGCTGCGCCGGGCACTTCCTGATATCGATATCGATGTTGAATCTGCAAGACGCCTTGAAATTTATGAGATGGTCTTTAAACGTTATGGCGCCCAGGATTGGAGCAAGCCAGGTGCTCTTTCTCGTTGCGCCACAGTTGCCATGGTTGATACCTATCGCGCCCGTCATGCAATTCGCGATGCCGGGGCGGCGCTGGGCATGCCAGCGATGGAGATTGATTTATTAGCAAAGTCGATGCCGCATATTCGGGCTGGCAATATCGATGCGGCGCTTAACTCTCTACCTGAGTTAAAGAATATGAATACATCAGCGCCTTTAACTCGGGCAACGATTGCTCTAGCTGCCCGCCTTGATGGTCTGCCACGACATCTTGCAATGCATCCATGTGCAATGGTCTTATCCGATGCAGCTTTTCTTGACCGGGCACCCATACAACTCAACGCTGGTGGTTTTCCGATGGTCGAATTTGATAAAGATGATGTGGAAGATATTGGTTTACTCAAGCTCGATATCTTGGGTGTGCGGATGCAATCGGCTATTGCACATGCTGTGCATGAGATAAAGCGAGTCGAAGGTGCGCAAGTTGATATCGATGCCGTGGCACTTGATGATGCCGACACCTATCACCTGATTCAATCAACGCGCACACTCGGTATCTTTCAAGTAGAGAGCCCTGGGCAACGCGAACTTGTCGGCAAGTTAGAGCCGCGTACATTTAGTGATCTGATTATTGATATCTCACTCTTTCGGCCAGGGCCGGTCAAGAGTGACATGATCCGGCCATTTCTTGAGGCCAGACATGGCTTTACTCCGGCACGCATCATCCATCCTGACTTGCTTCCCATACTCTCTGAAACTGAAGGCGTTGTTGTATTTCACGAACAAGTCATTTCAATAATCTCGGTCATGACTGGTATCTCACTTGCGGCCGCTGATGAGAAACGTAGAGCGCTGGGAGATAGGGGCGGTCAGCAAGAAGTCTGCGACTGGTTTTTTCCTGCTGCAACCCAGCGCGGATATGAGTTGCAGGTTGTCACTGAAATCTGGGAAGTATTGCGCGCCTTTGCATCCTTTGGTTTCTGTAAAGCACATGCTGCCGCTTTCGCCCTGCCCACATATCAATCTGCTTGGCTTAAGACCCATCACCCAGCTGCATTTATGGCTGGGGTTTTAACGCACGACCCCGGTATGTATCCCAAACGGCTCATGCTCGATGAAGTGCGCCAACTGGGTGTGGGTATCGCACCCCTTGATATCAATAAATCAGCTGCTGATTATCACGTGGAGCGCACACTCGATGGTGATGCAATCCGTATCGCTTTCGCCACCGTTGCTGGAATTTCTGCAAAAGAGATTGCATCCATCATTGGCGGCCAGCCCTATATCGATTTAGCTGATTTCTATCGCAGATCTGGTGCCTCAACGCCAGTAATTGAAAACCTTATTCTTACCGGGGCTTTTGATTCGATTCATAGCAATCAACGCGATCTATTGATGCACTTTACTGATCTACAGAAATCACCTGTGGCCCACCTTCCGGGCTCGCAACTCACCTTTGGTTTCGCACCACCCGCACTTGAGAGCAGTGGCCTTGCACCTATGAACTCGGCTGAGAAAGTGCGCAATGAGATAAAGCATCTAGGTATGGATGTCACCGAACATATGCTCAGCTTCTATGCGCCATTTCTTAATGCAATTGGGGCGGTGAAATCATCAGATTTACTTTCACTACGTTCGAAGTCCTCGGTACTTGTGGCTGGCGTGAAAGTTGCTTTGCAAACTCCACCAGTGCGCTCTGGGCGCCGCGTTATTTTTCTTACCTTAGATGATGGCTATGGCTGCAGTGATTCCACCTTCTTTCCTGATGCACAAGTCGATCATGCATCTACCTTGTATTCGACATCGCTGCTTTTGGTGCGCGGGCAAACTCGGCGCACAGGTGCACGCGGCATATCAATACGGGCAACAGCAGTGTGGGACTTAAGCCTGGCCTACGAAAAATGGCGTGCGCAAAGAGATAGTGTGGCGATATGAGTGACGAGCTGGTGCAAGCAACAATCTTGCATGTAGATATGGATGCTTTTTATGCATCAGTGGCAGAGCTCGATAACCCGCAATATAAAGGTAAGGCCCTTGTCGTTGGCGCCGGTGTGCGAGGCGTAGTTCTTTCGGCAAATTATGAAGCGCGTAAATTTGGTATTCGCGCTGCTATGCCGGTGGGACGAGCAAAGCGCATGGCGCCCCATGCCATCTTTATCGCTCCAGAACATCATCGCTATGCCGAAATTTCAGAGCGAGTGATGGCGATATTTAACTCCTTCACACCCCTAGTCGAACCCATCTCACTCGATGAAGCATTTCTTGATGTCACAGGTGCGCAGAAACTATTTGGTGATGGCCGCGAGATTGCCGCCAAGATCCGCGCGCAGGTAGAACAAGAGGAAGGAATTACCTGTTCGGTGGGAATTGCGCAATCTAAATTTATTGCAAAGCTGGCATCTCAACACTGCAAACCTAATGGCATGCTGGAGATCAAATCAGATCGAATCTTGGAGTTCTTACATCCACTTCCTGTGCGCGCACTATGGGGAGTGGGCCCTAAGACAGCTGAATCACTAGATCGACTTGGACTACATACAGTTGCTGATATTGCCAATACTCCGCGGTCCACTCTCGTGCGCGCCCTTGGAGATGCCACAGGTGAATCACTCTATGAACTTGCATGGGGGCGCGATTATCGAAATGTGATTCCAGATGAACCAGAGAAAAGTATTGGCAATGAAGAAACATTTGCGCGCGATATTGATAGCCCGGAAGAGATATTGGCGGAGTTCTTGCGCATGGCAGAGAAGGCAACGGCGCGCCTGCGAGAACGAGGATTATTTGCCAAGACAGTGACGATGAAGATTAAGTTTGCAGATTTCACAACACTAAGCCGGGCCAAGACTTTACCTATTGGAATCGATGGCACTCACGAGACCTATGAAATTGTGAAGAAGTTATATTTAGCCCTTAACAATGAAGGTGCACGTATTCGCCTAGTTGGGGTCTCGCTGAGTAATTTGCTCGATGAAGCACCGGTGCAGCTTGAACTCGGAGCCCGTGAGCGCGGTTGGCGTGATGCCGATACCGCTATCGATAAGGCGAAAGCCCGTTTTGGCAGGGGCAGCGTGCGCCCAGGGCGGCTGATTACGGGAGATTCTGAGGAAAGTGAGGCGTAAGTAGCGCAAGAAAAAGAAGTGTTCTACAGTGTGTATATGTCTTTATCTGATCGCGAGCGCCGCTTACTGGCCGAGATGGAAGCTGCCCTGGCTACCGATGATCCAGGGCTAGAGTCAAAGATGGCTGGCTCCACAATGACCGCAACCAAGCCCCGCCTCTTGCTCGCACTTGCCCTAGTTGTCCTCGGCATTGGCGTCATATTTGCGGCCCTGATCTCCAAGACCACACCTGTGGGAGTAGTTGGCTTTCTTATCTCCCTGACCGGAGTCCTTACCCTGATCCGCTCTCTTGGCGCGGTGGCAAAGGGTGCGCCACGTGCTAAAACCTCCCGGAAATCCCTATCCAAGCGGCTAGATGAGCGTTGGGAACAACGAGATCTCTAAGTAAGCTTCGCACCTCACCAGCCCTGGCCCTACGGTCGGGGCTTTTTTACGCCCATTTTCAGCCCACCCGCAAAGGGGAGGGGGAGGGAAAATAATGGCAGAAAGTGGTGATAAAAGGGGGAAAGTGGTGTAAAGTGGGGAATTAAGCGGGATTTTCACGCTTACGCCACTTGGGGAAGGGGTTCGATAGAGATGTTTCTCGGTACACACGAACCGCGCCTTGATGAAAAAGGTCGCCTAATCCTTCCCGCCAAATTCCGGGAAGAGCTCTCTTCCGGTCTTGTTATTACTAAGGGACAAGAGCGCTGCCTCTACGTTTTTCCAGCAACTGAATTCGCAACGATTACCGAGACGTTGCGGCAAGCACCTGTGACTGCAAAGAGCGCTCGCGATTACCAACGCGTGATGTTTGCCGGCGCCCACGATGAAATTCCTGATCGCCAAGGTCGCGTGACTATCCCACAAGGACTTCGCACCTATGCCGGCCTGGAAAAAGAGTGCGTAGTAATTGGTGCAAATACCCGCGTTGAAATTTGGGATAGCGCTGCCTGGAATGAATACCTCGCCGACCGCGAAAAGAGTTTTGCTGATGTTTCTGAAGAAGTTTTTCCGGGACTTTTTTAAAACATCAGCAAAAAACATTTATAACTGAATAAGAAGTAAAAAACTAAATAGAGCGCTCATTTGTGGCCACCGCCGACCTCTCCATACCAGTTGGGCCGGCAGCGACGTCCCTTCCCCGGCGTCGCTATCGCAATAGATCCGTCGGCCGGCGGTGACCAGAACTGAGCGCTTGGCAAGCAAGTCAAGAGATAGAAACGGGGGAGAAGATGCAACATATATCTGTGATGCGCGATCGTTGCGTTGATCTTCTTGCCCCTGCAATTGAAAAATCAGAGAACCCAGTTGTTATCGATGGAACTCTTGGTTTAGGTGGACATACCGAAGCGCTCCTTCAAAGATTTGAAAACCTCACAGTTATTGGCATTGACCGCGATGAAATTGCGCTGGGCCGAGCTAAGGAAAGACTTGCCCCATATGCGGGGCGCGTAAAGACAGCGCATTGTGTCTTTGATCAAATTTCCTCGGTAGCAGAGAGCTTTGGCTATAACCACATCAATGGAGCCCTCTTTGATTTAGGAGTTTCCTCGATTCAGCTTGATGAATCAGAACGTGGTTTTTCCTACTCACAAGATGCACCCCTTGATATGCGCATGGATCGCAGCCAAGGGATTACCGCATCTGAAATTGTGAATACATATGAGCCAGGCAAACTAGTTCACATACTTCGTGCTTACGGTGAAGAGAAGTTTGCAACCCGCATCGTTGAAAACATTGTCAAAGCCCGCGCTAAGGCGCCGCTGAATTCCACAACTGAACTTGCCACTTTAGTAAAAGAGAGTATTCCGGCCGCCACCAGACGTACCGGTGGAAATCCGGCAAAGCGTACTTTTCAAGCTTTACGTATAGAGGCAAATGATGAACTCGGAGCAATTTCGCGCGCCCTACCCGATGCCCTTGATTTATTAATGGTGGGCGGACGTCTAGTTGTGATGTCTTTTCAATCACTGGAAGATCGCATCGTTAAAGAGATATTTGCCGAAGCATCTACATCTAAGAGCCCGCGCAATCTTCCAATCGAACTTCCGGAATATGCTGCCAAGTTTTCACTTGTCTTTCGCTCAAGTCAGACACCGTCGGAGGAAGAGCTAGCGAGCAATCCACGCTCTGCTTCAGTTCGCCTTCGCGCAATAGAACGGGTGGCTGCCTAATGTCACTTGCCACTGCCCGCGCGCTATTGCCTTCGCGCACACCAGCTAAGAATCGCAAACCAGTAGGGGAGCGAACTGCAGAAGTAATTCTGGGGCTATTTCCAGATGTCAGCAGTGGAGCTCGCGCAACCCAGAAATACTTCGCCAAGTTCCTAACAATTGTTAGCTTGCTCGGATTTCTGGCACTACTTGGAATCAATACCTTGCTGGCTCAAGATGCCTTCACACTCTCCAATTTAAAATATGAAGCTAAGCAGTTGGCAGATCAGCGAGATGCCATCAATCGCTCCATCGATTCATATGCGGCGCCAGAAAATCTTGCCGCCGCTGCAACCCTGCTTGGCATGCGCCCATCAGAGACACCGGTATTTCTCGATCTCACTCCTGCGACGGGAGTAACCAATGGGTAATCTGCGCCTAGCGCACTCTCGTATTGCAATCCTTGTCACTGTCATCTTTGGCGTGCTAATTCTCTTTGCCTGCCAGCTCGTTCGCGTGCAAGTGATTCAAGCAAATGCTTATCAAGCCAAAGCAGCGAATGAGATGCAGTCAACGAGAGTCATACCGGCTCCTCGTGGTGAAATCACCGATGTCAATGGAATTGGTTTTGCTCGAAGCGTCTCTGCAATCAATATAGTTGTAGACCAAACTCAGATTTCAGACCCGGCCCGGGTGGCAGCTTTTGTGGCACCGATTTTGAATTTACCGGCAGCAGATATTCAAAACAGCATTACCGGAACTCGAAAGTACTCAATTGTTCTTAAGAATGCTCGCCCAGCGCTCTGGGATCGACTCACAGAAGAGCTCTATAACTACAACAAAACGCTGGAGAATAAGGAACTCGAAAATCGAATAATCGGTTTCTTTCCAGAGCGCGTTTTCATCCGCGAGTATCCATCCGGATCCCTAGTCTCATCATTGATTGGTTTTGTGCGCGCCGATGGTATTGGTGCATCAGGTCTTGAGTCAGGGCAGAACTCAGTTGTTACTGGTGTCGATGGTCGTTACTCCTACGCACCTGGATACGGAGCAGAAATCCCCGGTTCTCAGCGCGAACTGGTCGCGGCTAAATCAGGGACCAATATTCGTCTGACAATTGATCGTGATGTTCAGTGGGTGGCAGCGGAGGCAATTGCGAAAGCGGTAAAGGATTCAGCGGCATCGAGTGGAACAGTCATCGTGATGGACCCAAAGACTGGTGAAATCGTTGCACATGCAACTGCGCCAACCTTTAACCCAAATAACACAAAAAATGTTGAACTCTCACTGATGAGAAATCCATCAGTGCAAGATGTGTATGAGCCTGGTTCTACCGGCAAAGTAATGACAATGGCTGCGGCGCTAGAAGAAAGAACAGTTTCTCCAACAACAGTCTTCACCGTTCCATACATGATTAGACGCGGTGGGGAGGCATTTCATGACCATGATAGGCATCCAATTCAACACCTGACTACATCGGGAATTCTCGCCGTCTCTAGCAATACTGGAACTATTCAGGTGGGCGAAACTCTCAGCCACGATACCTTGTATAACTACTTAAGAAAGTTTGGAATTGGTTCAAAGACAGGTTCCGGACTTCCAGGAGAATCAGCTGGCATCTTACGTCCTGTCTCGGATTGGTCTAGAACAACAGCCCCCACGGTTGCCTTTGGTCAAGGGTATTCACTCACAGCAATGCAGGCGACAAGTGTCTTTGCCACCATTGCAAATAATGGAGTTCGAGTTTCCCCCACAGTTATTGCCGGAACAAGTGATGCATCAGGACACTTCACACCAGCTGCAAATAGAACTTCAACGCGGGTGATTAGTGAAGACACGGCAGTAAAACTACGAATCATGATGGAGAGCGTTGTCTCCTCTCAAGGAACGGCGCCGAGTGCGGCAATTCCTGGATATCGCGTAGCAGGTAAGACAGGAACAGCAAACCGGTACGACCAAAATACCGGTCGCTATAGCGGCTACACCGCATCATTTATCGGTTTCGCACCAGCTGATGCACCGCGTTATGTCATCAGCGTTACTTTGCAGGAGCCAAAAAATGGCCACTATGGCGGATCACTAGGTGGGCCAGTATTTAAGAAGGTAATGACTTTCGTGTTGCAATCAGAGAATGTTGCACCAACTGGAACAAAAGTTCTTCCCGTGGCACTTACTAAATCAGAGCTGGCACGAGCCCGCCTCACGCAGATTGCGACGAAAAACCAATGATTCGCCCGCTTGCAGATTTCTCCCTCAATCTAGTTGAGGTGGCGCAACTTGTAAGCGCAGAAAATAGTGCGGCGATTAGTAATTCATCTGCAGATATCCAAATCACAGGAGTCGCACATCGTGATTCCGATGTTGAGCCCGGCGATATCTTTTTGGCTATTCCTGGGGCGAAGGTGCATGGTGCAAGCTTTATCACAGCAGCAGTTGCTCGGGGAGCAGTCGCTGTTGTTACCGATTCCACCGGAGCTAGATTAACAAATGCGTTACCAACACTGATAGTCAAAGATGTTCGCACTGCTGGTGCCATCATTTCTTCATCTCTATATAAAGATCCCACTCGCGACTTAGGTGCAATTGGCATCACCGGCACAAACGGCAAGACCACGGTTTCTACCCTGCTCTATCAAATCTTTGAAGGTGCCGGGCGCGATACGGGGCTAATTGGCACCATCGAAACCAGAATTGGATCTGAGGTGCTCACGAGCACTCGAACCACTCCGGAAGCGCCGGAATTGCAATCTCTGGCCGCTGTAATGCGCGAGCGACATATGCGACATCTAGTGATGGAGGTTTCAAGCCACGCGCTATCAATGAATCGTGTGAAGGCTTCCCATTTTGCAATCGTTGGCTTTACCAACCTCTCGCAAGACCATCTTGATTTTCACAAGGATATGGAATCTTATTTCAAGGCTAAGGCAGCACTATTTAGCTATGAGTATGCCGATTTTGGTTTTATCAATATTGATAATGAGTATAGCGCCAGACTTGCTACCGAGTGTCAAATTCCAGTTGCCACACTTTCGCGCAGCAACCCTGTTGCCCAGTGGCACTTCACTCAGATTCACCCTATTTCATCAGGTGCGGAGATCAGTATCAGAGGTAACGGCGGAATCCTTATTGAAAGTAAGACTTCCTTACTCGGTGGGTATAACTTAGATAATTTGCTGATGGCAGTTGCCATGGCCCATGAATCTGGCATTGACCCGGTTGAAATCGCGGCACTGATTCCTTCTCTTACTGGAGCGCCCGGCAGATTCGAAGCAATTTCGCTGGGTCAGAATTTCACCGCACTCGTTGATTATGCACATTCACCTGACGCTGTTGAGAATGTACTTGCCGCAGCGCGAGAATTTACAACTGGGAAAGTAATTGCGGTATTGGGTTGTGGTGGAGATAGAGATGCCGCTAAGCGCCCCCTCATGGGTAAAGCACTTAACGGCGGTAGCGATATTGCAATCTTTACCAGCGATAATCCACGTAGTGAAAGTGCAACAGAGATCTTGCGGCAGATGACAGCCAAGCTGGAAATAATGGAGCCATCAAAGGTTATTGAAGATCGTCTCGATGCAATTACCTATGCGGTAAGCCAAGCAGGAGCCGGGGATACAGTTTTGATTCTGGGTAAAGGCCACGAAAAGGGTCAGGAAATCTCTGGCGTCATTACACCCTTTGATGATCGACTCACATTGGCCAAGGCGATTGAGGCGAAAAAATGATTCCACTGCAAGCGATGAACATCGCAGAAATAGTCGGTGGCACACTCCATGGTGATGATGTCACGGTCACTCAGGCACCGGTCATCAATTCTAGGCAAGCAATTTCAGGTTCGATCTTTCTTGCAATCAAGGGCGAGCATGTAGACGGTCATGACTTTGTCGACGATGCACGCACTCACGGTGCGGTGCTCACGTTAGCAAGTAAGGCAGTACCTGGCCCTCACATAATTGTCGACGACGTCATTGTCGCAGTCGGAAAATTGGCTCACCATGTTCGGGTGCAATTGCCAAACCTAACAGTCATTGGAATTACTGGTTCGCAAGGCAAAACAACAACAAAAGAGTTACTTGCATCAGTACTTTCTAACATTGCGCAGACAGTTGCCCCGTCTGGAAATTTCAATAATGACTTAGGAATGCCAATCTCATTGTTAGAGTGCACAGAGCAGACTCGTTACTGCGTTGTGGAGATGGGTGCACGACATGCAGGTGATATCGCCAGGTTGGCTGCCATCGCTGTGCCCAATATTGGAGTGGTACTTAAAGTTGGCTCAGCCCATAAAGGTGAGTTTGGATCAGTGGAAGCGATTGCGCGAACTAAGTCCGAATTAATTTCTGCACTAGCACCCAGCGCTGTTGCCATCCTTGGAACATATGATGATTTCACCCCAAAGATGGCCGCACTCCATAGCGGAAAGAGTTCATTCTTTGGTGAGACAAGTAGCTGTGATATCCGTGCGACGGATATTGAATTTCGTGAAGGTCGCGCCCATTTTGATTTAGTTACCCCTGAGGGCAGAACTGCCGTTGGACTTCGCATCGTTGGCTTGCATCAAGTTGCCAACGCACTTGCTGTTGCAGCTGTTGCCACCGAACTTGGACTCTCACTTGATCAGATTGCCAGTGGGTTATCAACTGCAGAGTCTGGCGCCAAATGGCGGATGGAGATTATTGAACTTCCACAACTGCTTCTGATTAATGATGCATATAACGCCAGTCCAGAGTCCATGGTTGCAGCTCTTGGCACCCTGGCTCTCTTTGCGCAAGAGCGCGGGGGAGAGTCGTGGGCATTCTTGGGAAAGATGCACGAACTCGGCGAGTCATCCCAATCCGACCATGCCGCTATTGGCACCCTTGCCTCTGAGCTTGGAATTGACCATCTTGTTTGTGTCAATGCACCGGAGTATGCGAGCTCAGCAGAAAATGGATCCCTCACCACATTCCATTTATGTGCGAGTAAAGATGAGGCGAGTGCTATCGCGCGCAACATCAACGAAGGTGATGTGGTCTTAGTGAAGGCGTCTCGTTCAGAGAAGCTTGAAGAGTTAGCACAAATGATTTCGGTGCAATGGAGTGAAGGGATGGCTGCAGAGTGAAACTTATTTTGGTTGCTGGAGCCCTCGCACTCTTCTTCTCGCTATTTGGTACACCGGTACTGATCAAAGCACTTGCACGAAGGGGATATGGGCAAATCATCAGAGATGACGGTCCGACTACACACCACACAAAACGTGGCACCCCCACTATGGGCGGCATCATCATTATCTTCTCCGCTCTCATTTCATACTTGATTGCCCACCTAGCGCTCGGAAGCACCATCTCAGTCTCTGCCGTTCTCATTCTTGGCCTGGTTGTGGCACTTGGACTCGTTGGTTTTCTCGATGACTACATGAAAGTCTCTAGACAGAATTCGGCCGGAATATCAGGTAAAGCGAAGATTTTTGGCCAAGTATTTTTCGCATCGATTTTCGGATATCTCGGGACACACTTTCCTGATAAGGATGGTCTGACTCCTATCTCTCTTAATCTCTCCACCCTGCGTGATACCAGCATTTCGCTAGGTCCAATTCTGGTTGTGGTTTGGATTGCATTTATGGTGACCGCTACAAGTAACGGAGTTAATCTCACCGACGGCCTTGATGGTCTTGCTACTGGTGCATCTGTGATGACTTTCCTTGCCTTTGTACTGATTGGCGTATGGGAGTTCGGACAAAGTTGCGCAGTAGCAGTTACTCCAAACTGTTATAACGTTCGAGATCCACTTGACTTAGCAGTTCTTGCGGCAGCATTTGCCGGTGCCTGCACCGGATTTCTCTGGTGGAATGCTTCCCCGGCAAAGATATTTATGGGCGACACAGGCTCGCTAGCACTCGGTGGAGCGTTGGCTGGTATGGCTGCCTCACTTCGTGTAGAACTCCTATTGATTCCACTGGGTGGACTCTTTGTCATCATCACGCTTTCGGTTGCACTGCAAGTTATTTACTTCAAAGCAACTGGTGGCAAGCGCTTGTTTAAGATGGCTCCTTTGCAACACCATTTCGAATTGATGGGTTGGGGTGAAGTCACCATCGTGCTGCGATTCTGGATTATCGCTGGACTCAGCGTGGCGCTCGGACTTGGACTCTTTTATACCCAATGGGTTGCCGGTTAATTTCAAGGAAGCCATGGCCCAGAATTTATATCTCGAATTATCCGATAAACGCATCCTGGTGGCTGGGGCGGGCGTAACTGGTATTGCTGCGGCGCGTGCACTTGTAAAGCGCGGGGCGCAGGTAACCATCACTGATGAGAAGGTTGTGGAGTTAGAGGGATTTCATCTACTTCCATTAGCTGATTTAGAAATTAGTGAATTCGATTTACTGCTTCTATCTCCAGGCTGGCGAGAAGATCATCCACTAGTGATCTCTGCCCGAAAAAACGAAGTTCCAATAATTAATGAGATTGACCTTGCCTGGAGCCTGAAAAGCCCTGCTCAAAAATGGATTGGCCTGACCGGAACAAATGGAAAGACTTCAACGGTGGAGCTCACTGCACACATCATTCGCACTGGGGGAGTCTCCGCACTTGCTTGTGGAAATGTGGGAACGACAGTCATTGAGGCCGTTGAATCCCCGGAAAAGTATGAATTTCTTGTTCTAGAACTTTCTTCCTTCCAGCTTCATTGGCTTGAGGATGCTCATTTTGTCTCAGTTGCAATCCTTAACATTGCCGAAGATCACGTCGATTGGCATGGAAGTCTTGATGCCTACGCCGCCGATAAGTTTTCACTTCTAGAAAAGAGCAATACTGCAATTCTTAACGCTGATGATGGGCGGGTTGTTACCAATACCGCACACTGGCAGGGAAGAAAGGTGTTTTTCTCACTCGATACGCCAGCGCCAGGTGAAATCGGTATCGTGGAAGAACTCCTTGTCGATCGCGCCTTTGTGGCAGATGCCCAAGAAGCTGCCATGTTCTGCGAACTCGCTGAAGTACTGCCCACCGTTCCGCACAACGTATCAAATGCTCTTGCCGCATCAGCACTTGCCAGAACTGCTGGTATCGGCCACGAGCAGATTCGCGCGGCAATTAAAACATTTAGGCCCGGACGACATCGCATTGAAACTGTTCTAGAAAAAGATCGCATCACTTGGATTAATGATTCAAAGGCCACGAACCCCCATGCTGCGGCTGCGTCAATCATGTCCGCGCTCTCGGTTGTTTGGGTTGCTGGTGGGTTGGCAAAGGGTGCGGCGATGGGAGAACTCATCGAGCGAGTAAAGAGTCGAGTGCGTGTTGCCATTCTTATCGGCGCTGACCGTGAATTGATTGCATCAGAGCTGCGTTCGCGTGCTCCGCAGATTGAAATTGTCATGGTCGATGCTCCAGCAAACTTTCAGATCGGTGCACCCGATAACAAGTTGATGGAAATGGTTATCGCGCGTGCCCGAGATAAAGCACAGCCGGGAGACACGGTTCTACTTGCACCTGCCTGCGCGTCCATGGATCAATTTCTCTCTTACGCCGATCGTGGAGATAGATTTAGTGATGCGGTAAAGAAGGTAGTGGAAAATGGCAACTAAGACCCGTGAGACTTTTCTAGCAAAACCTGTCAATCATTTATATATGTTATTGGTCAGCGCCGGCGCCCTGAGTTTCTTAGGGCTAGTGATGGTCTTCTCTGCCTCATCAATTCACGCACTTGATACTCGTGGAACCGCGCTAGCTATCGTGATACGGCAATTCGTATTCTTACTCTTGGCACTACCGCTAGCTGCCTTTCTCGCGAAAATGAGTAGCAAGCAATGGAATCTCGTCGGCAAGCTTGGATTCATCATCTCAATCGCGATTCTGATGATTCTCTTGATTCCTGGAGTCGGAAAGACTGTCAATGGAAATACAAACTGGATTGATTTCAAATACTTTGATGTCCAGCCAAGTGAATTTGCAAAATTCTTCATGATTCTATGGGCCAGCCATCAACTTGCTCGCCGAGAGATAAGTGGCAAGTTCGACACTCACGTAATTAAACTGATTGCACCTGCATTCTGTTTCGTTCTCTTCTTAGTCATGTTAGGCAGGGACTTGGGAACTGCTTCAGTCATTGCTGTGATTTTGGCTGGCTTACTCTTTGTCTCAGGAATTAAACTGCGAGTCTTTGGCACACTCTGCGCAGCAGGTGCGCTGATATTTGCAGCACTCGTAGTGACATCTTCCTACCGCATGCAGCGATTCTTAGTCTTTCTCGACCCATTTGCACCAGAGGATTACAAAGATCTCGGGTGGCAGCCGGCCCATAGTTTGCTCGGCCTTGCCAGCGGCGGACTCTTTGGCGTGGGCCTTGGTGGCAGCCGTCAGAAATGGGGAAACCTTCCGGAGGCTCACACAGATTTTATCTTTTCCGTAATTGGTGAAGAGCTAGGACTTGTGGGAACGCTAGGAGTTCTCATACTGATTGCAACGTTGGTCTACTCCATATTTAGAATCGCTTTACGTGCGCAAGATCCTATGACCAGATATGCATGCGCCGGAATTGGTGTCTGGATTGCAGTGCAATCATTTCTCAATATTGGTTCTGCCACGAGCCTGCTTCCGGTCGTGGGAGTTACGCTGCCATTAGTTTCATATGGTGGCTCGGCACTCGTTGCCACAATTGCTGCTCTGGGCTTTGTGGCCGGTGCGGCTCTGCGCGATCCGGAAGTTCGACAAGAAATTGTAAGGAAGCGCCAGAAGTGAATCGAATTCTCTTTGCTGGGGGAGGCACCGCAGGACATATCGAACCAGCCCTGGCAACCGCTCGTCAGTGGAAATTAGCTCATCCCCAGGACCGGATTGATTTTCTAGGAACTGCAAGTGGACTTGAGACAAGAATTATTCCAGAGGCAGGATTTAACCTCTTGCTTATTACCAAGGTGCGTATCGCTCGTTCACTTTCACCATCATTGATTCTGGCACCCTTTACTCTGATTAAATCTATTGCGCAGTGCCTGAACCATCTGCGCGGTGTTGATCTCTTAGTTGGATTCGGTGGCTATGTTTCAGCACCGGCATATATTGCAGCCGCGCTAAGCAGAGTTCCTATCGTTATTCATGAAGCAAATGCCAAGCCAGGTATCGCAAATCGCTTAGGCGGGATTTTTACCAAGAACACTGCACTTGCCTACCCCGTCTTTTCTGGGTCGCTTGCGCATTCACTTATTGTGGGTCTGCCTCTGAAAGAAAATATTGCGCAAGCATTTTTTCGCGCTGAAAAAAACTGGGTTAGTGCGCGAGCAGAGGCTAAATCGGCACTCGGCTTTAGCGCGCAGCAGCCTCTGATATTTGCATTTGGGGGCTCTCAAGGTTCAGTTGCAATCAATAAGGTAATCGCGGAATCCAGAGGCGAGTTGGCAGTGCGAGGAATTCAAATTTTGCATGGGGCTGGCGGCTCAGCTGAGCTCGTCTCATCGGATGAGAATTACCAGGTTCACCCATACATTTCCGATATGGCAACTGCGTATTTAGCAGCAGATCTCATTATTTCTCGAAGTGGCGCTGTGACATGTGCCGAGGTCAATACCTTAGGAAAATATGCGCTCTTTATTCCACTTCCCGTGGGTAACGGTGAACAGAGACTCAATGCCGCAGAGTTAGTGAGCAGTGCTCGGGCAGAAATATGTGACCAAAGAGAGTTCACCGCTACCTGGCTTCGGGCAAATATCGACCGACTTCTGGAAAAGAGTGCTCAGCAACAGGTGAGTGGATCAGATAAAGATATGCAAGCAACTGCAAAGATTGCAGCACTCATGGAATTTGTACTCTCGGGAGGAAAATAAATGCACTCCCTATACGGCAAGAAGATTCACTTCATTGGAATCGGTGGTTCTGGCATGAGTGGGCTGGCGCGGATTGCCCTCTCTGATGGAATTACGGTCAGTGGCTCAGATTCAAAAGATTCCACTGTGCTTAGCGCACTTGCTGCTTTGGGCGCCACTGTGTATTCACATCATGCGGCTGAAAATGTTGCCGGTGCTGATGTGGTTATCTATTCCACAGCTATCGCATCTTCCAACCCGGAAATGTCACATGCAGTGGAGAGATCCATCCCAATTCTTACCCGAGCGCAAGCACTAGCTCAACTCATGGTTGGAACAAAGAGCATTGCAGTTGCGGGCACACACGGTAAGACGACGACCTCTTCGATGCTGACTGTGGCCTTGCAGGCATGCGGAACAGATCCATCTTTTGCTATTGGTGGCACCCTGATGGCATCCGGTGCCAATGCACATCGAGGCACGGGTCAATATTTTGTGGCCGAAGCCGATGAATCCGATGGTTCATTTATTGAATACAAACCACTATCGGCAATCATTACCAATATTGAACATGATCACGTTGACTTCTTTCATACCCCGCAAGAAGTAACGGCTGCATTCGCCAACTTTGCCGCCACAATTTCATCCGACGGATTTCTCATCTACTGCGCTGACGATGAGGGCTCAAGGAAACTAGGCGTTCAATCGCACCCTTTCACCACTGTCTCTTACGGTGAACATGAAGGCGCCGACCTGCGCATTGATCAGATTGCACTTCTACCCATGGGCTCGAGTGCTCGAGTGATTTGGCATGGTCGCACCGTGGGCACACTTGAACTGCAGGTGCCAGGTCATCACAATGTTCTAAACGCTGCTGCCTGTATTGCGATGGGGCTCAGTCTGGGTGAGCCCATTCACCAACTGCTCGCAGGCCTTCATAGTTTCCGTGGCGCCGGTCGCCGCTTTGAACTCAAAGCCACCGAACATGGAATTCGGATAATTGATGATTACGGCCACCATCCCACTGAAATATCTGTGACCTTAGATGCGGCGCGCAGATATGCAGGTGATGGACGTGTGCTAGTCATCTTCCAACCGCATCGCTATTCCCGTACCCAGGCATTCTTAAGTGAATTCGCAACCGCGCTAGATAAGGCCGATGATGTGACGCTGCTAGAAATCTATGCTGCGAGTGAGAAACCGATCCCTGGAATTTCGGCAGAACTTATCGCTGAGAAGATGCAACATGGACACTTCATTCCGAATTTTGCACTTGCCGCAGAGCGCATGATCGAGTTGGCTAAACCTGGAGATGTAATCATCACCCTGGGTGCTGGAGATGTTAATTCACTCGCCCCCATCATTGCCGAAGGGCTGCACAAGCGCTTTGCCTAAAATTAATCGACTCACCGTTATCTCTGGAGCCCTCCTACTTATTTTTGTTGGTCTCATCTACCTATTTGCCTGGTCTTCAATATTTACCGCCAAAAGCATTGTGATTTCTGGTGCGCCCACAATTGAGTCAAAGAAGTTAGTTCTTACAACATCGGGTGTCCTGGTTGGCGAGAAGATGGCGCGGATCGAACCACGAGCAGTTGCCCAACGCTTGAGTGCGCTGACATGGATTAAGGACGTTGCGGTCTCACGGAACTGGATCAGTGGCGATGTGGGAATCACTATCGAACCTCGAAAACCGAGTGCTTACTTTGCTGGCAAAACCATCGATTCCACTGGGGCAATTTTTCTACTCCCCGGATTTAAGGGAGGAGATTTGCCCTATGTATCGGCCTCAACTCCGGCCCTAGGAGTCGAGGCGATTGCCCTCTTTCGCTCCCTTCCAGCGACATTTCGTAGCAAGATAATTTCCCTATCTGCTCGTAATGAATCCAACTTCTCCTTGCTTCTTGCTTATCGGGGCAGAGAGCTGACGGTGAAGTGGGGCGCTAATGAGAAAAGTGCCTTGAAAGTTCAAGTATTTAACGCTCTTCTGAAACTTCCCGAGAATAAGAATCTTCGTAGAGTAGATCTCTCGGCTGCCCACGCACCTATTGTTAAATAGCTAGCAGTGCTAAATGTTTTGCATTGATTTCACTTAAGAATGTATCAATGTGTAGTTGAGAAAATAGTTCGTGGCGGTCTTTGATTACTACTACCTAACGCCATACCTTCAGCGCAAAGATAAAGAGAAGAAATGTAAGTCTCAAGTCGAGGTTTACAGTTCGCAAGGGGGACTCACGTGGCTGCACCACAGAATTACTTAGCTGTCATCAAAGTTGTCGGTATCGGTGGCGGTGGAGTAAATGCAATTAACCGGATGATTGATGTCGGTTTAAAAGGCGTTGAGTTCATTGCAATTAATACAGATGCACAACATTTATTAATGAGTGATGCCGATGTGAAATTAGATATCGGTCGCACATCAACAAAAGGTTTGGGAGCAGGAGCTGCTCCAGAAAAAGGTCGGCAAGCAGCAATCGATCACACCGAAGAGATTGAAGAAATTCTTCGTGGCGCCGATATGGTCTTTGTTACCGCCGGTGAAGGTGGTGGCACCGGAACTGGTGGCGCACCCATCGTTGCAAAGATTGCGCGCGATCTCGGAGCACTCACAATCGGTGTTGTCACAAAACCATTCTCATTCGAAGGAAAGATTCGTTCGCGTCAAGCAGATGAAGGAATCGAGCTACTTCGCGAACAAGTAGATACTCTTATTGTTATTCCAAATGATCGACTCCTTGCAATCTCTGATCGTTCAATTACAGCAGTAGATGCATTTAAGAGTGCCGATCAAGTTCTTCTTTCCGGTGTTCAAGGAATTACCGAAATCATCACACAGCCAGGTCTGATTAACCTCGACTTTGCAGATGTGAAGACAGTGATGACTGATGCCGGATCTGCCCTGATGGGCATCGGTTCTGCGCGCGGTGAAAATCGTGCAACGCGCGCCGCTGAGTTAGCAATTTCGAGCCCACTTCTTGAAGCTTCAATTGATGGAGCGATGGGCGTTCTTCTCTCTGTTGCAGGTGGCTCCGATCTCGGTCTCTTTGAAATTAACGAGGCATGTGAATTGGTACAGAACGCGGCGCATCCAGAGGCACGCATAATCTTCGGTACAACAATTGATGATGCTCTCGGTGATGAAGTACGTATTACCGTTATTGCAGCCGGTTTCGCTGGCGGAGAACCAACAAAGGTTCAGATGCCGGTTATCAATGCATCGACTTTAAGTGGAGTAGCTGATCCCATTCCTTCCAATGATCCGCTATCAGTAGCCCTTGATCTCGACTCATCTAGTCCACGTAAGCGCGTGACCTTTGAAGAACTAGTTGCTGAAGATGAGATTGATGTACCAGATTTTATGAAGTAGGTCAGAGGCTCATCGCCATGAAATGGGCTCTATGAATTACCGCTTTACCAATCGCACCGGAGGCGCAAGCACCGGTGCTTTTGCATCTGCAAATCTAGGTTTCCATGTGGGGGATAACCCAGAGCAGGTAGCGCAAAATCGGGCACAGCTTTTAGAAGAGTTTGGTCCAGTGGCTTTTATGACACAAGTACACGGTGATCGAGTAGCGGTCGTTGAAGATGTCAGCGATGTGGATCCCACAGCCGATGCCCTGGTAACTGGAATCCCAGGAATTACTTTGGCAGTACAAGTGGCAGATTGCATTCCACTCTTGCTTATCTCCTCGCAATCAGTGGCGGCAGTGCACGTTGGAAGAAAGGGACTTGTGAACGAAGTTACCCTGCGCGCGCTAGAAGTGATGCGCGAAATGGGAGCCAGTGATATCCGAGCAGTAATGGGACCTGCAATCTGTGGCGTGTGTTATGAAGTTTCAGAAGAAATTTTCGCCGAAGTTACTACGCTCCACCCTGCTGCAGCATCTAAAAGTGCGCGCGGCAACCGAGCACTTGATCTACCAAAGGCACTTGTCCAAGTTCTAAAGGCGCAGAACATTGAAGCTGAAATTGTGGGTGGGTGCACAGTAGAGACAAGTGATCTCTATTCATATCGGCGCGATGGAGTTACTGGGCGCCAGGCTGGGTTGGTCTGGCTATGAATCGTCGCGATGAGATTGCCCAGAATCTATTGGGTGTTCAGGGAAAAATTACCCGTCCTGATATCACTCTGATTGCTGTGACAAAAACATATCCAGTAAGTGATGTTCAGATTTTGTATGAGTTAGGTGTGAGAAATTTTGGCGAGAATCGAAACGAAGAAGGGCTGGAAAAAGCTGCTCAGGTAGAGGGGCGATGGCATTTTCAGGGCGAAATTCAAAGCCGCAAGTTGCGCGATATCGCGCAGTGGGCAGATGTAATTCATTCACTTGATAACGCATCTCATGCCACGAAGCTAAATTCGGTGACAGGCAAAGTGATCGATATCTTTCTGCAGCTCTCACTCGATGGCGACCCTGCACGCGGGGGAGTAAGTGCTTCAGAGCTGCCCGCCCTTGGCGCACATCTGCAAACTTTGCCGAATTTGAATCTGGTCGGTGTCATGTGTGTACTGCCACTGGGTATAGAAGCACGGACCGGATTTACTGAGGTTGCGAAAATCCATCGCGATTTTCAAGGTGAATTTCCTTCCGCAAAATCGCTATCGGCTGGAATGTCCGGCGACTTTGAAGTAGCCATCGATTGCGGTGCGACACATATTCGTGTGGGCGGCCAAATCCTCGGGATGCGCCCGCCCCACGGGTAACCTATTCACATGTCAGCACTCAATAAAATGATGGGCTTCCTTGGCCTCGTCGATACCGACCAAGAGACCGCAATTGCAGAAGCTCCATCACGTCCTGCCGCTCCACGTACACAGCGCGAACGCACTGGCGTCACCGTTCTTGGTTCCCATAGCGTTTCCAATGCAGCGAGTCAGCCGGCCATGATGGAAGAGTCAGCTGCTCACTACAACATTGTTACTTTGCAACCACGTTCTTATTCAGAGGCTCGGAAAGTTGGCGAGTACTACCGTGAAGGTAATCCGGTCATCATCAACCTTGATGACATGGAAGAGAGTGAACGCAAGCGCCTGGTAGATTTCTCAAGTGGACTTGTATTTGGTCTACATGGTCGCATTGAACGAATTAGCCTTAAAGTTTTCTTGCTCTCACCAGCAAATGTAAATGTGAGCAACGAAGATAAGACCGCTGCGCAAGCAAGCTTCTTTAACCAGAGCTGAGGGATTTAGAGATGATTACCTCATTACTGCTGCAAGTAATCAGTCTATTTAAGTTCGCACTCTTTGCCAGAATCATCATTGATTACGTCAGAATGTTTAAGCGTGACTGGCGCCCTTCGCCATTTCTTTCATCAATATTTGAAGTAATTTATTCGGTTACAGATCCACCTATGAAATTTGTCCAGCGCTTCGTGCCTCCGCTACGAGTGGGTGGCGTAGCACTTGACCTTTCTTTCATCGTGATCTTGATTGCACTCAGCTTGCTTCAACGAGTTATTCTGATAGTTCTCTAGTTTCCTTTTCGGCTATCAAGCTTTACTCAGCTCCACGTTCACACCGAGTTCACTCTCAATAGTTGAAATAGTGGAATCTTCAGTCATTGAAAGTGCGAGAACTTCATCTGAGATATGTGCGATGTGAGAATTAATTGTGGCAACCATTTCAGCAGGTGCGTTCCACTTCACGTGAATACGATCTGAGATATCAAATCCATCACTCTTTCTACGCTCTTGAATGAGGCGAATAACTTCGCGCACATGTCCGGCGGCAATCAGTTCCGGGCTCAAAGCAAGGTCTAAGGCAACGCTCTCGCCATCGTGGCTAGCGACCATCCACCCGCTCTTTGGTACTTCAGTAATGACTAAATCATCTAGATCGAGGGTGAAGGAACCAACTTCTGCTGATCCTTCACTTCTTAATTTCTTCACAAGTGCGGTGGCATCGGTTGCGCCAATAAGTTTGGCTACATCCTGAACTGCCTTCCCATATTTGGCACCCAATGATTTGAAGTTTGCCTTTACAGAAATATCCACCAGATCCCCATCAGCATCGGCGATATCTTCAAGGTCTAGGACATTGAGTTCATCAGAGATTTGCTCTTTCATATCGGCAGGTAGCTGAGCCCAGCCTTGGGCAGAGATTAAAGCGCGCTGTAGGGGCTGGCGAATTTTGATTCCTGATTCAGCGCGTGCTGAGCGACCTAGCTCCACAACGCGACGAGTCATTGCCACATGAGCATTGAGTGCGCGGTCGATAAGTTTTGCATCAGAGACCGGGAAATCTGTCAGGTGCACAGAATCAGCCGCGCCAGTATCGGCAACTCGCACTAGCTCCTGCCACGCATGTTCAGTAATGAAGGGAACCATCGGCGCCAAGAGTTGGGTCAAGGTCACCAAACATTCATGCAGAGTGGCAAGTGCTGCCACATCGCCATCCCAGAAACGTCGACGTGATCTGCGAACATACCAATTGGATAGATCATCGATAAAACGCGCTAGAACTTTACCGGCGGCCTGTGAATCAAAATCGTTATATGCAGAGTCAACTTCGGCAACCAAGGCGTTGAGTTCGCTGATAATCCAACGATCCATCAGTGATCGATCTTTCAGAGCGGGGCTCTGGGAAAGTTCAAAATTTGATGCCTCGGCATAGAGAGCGTGGAATGAGATTGTGTTCCAATATGTAAGTAGGGTCTTTCTGACGACATCAGAAATTGCATCGTGTCCCACGCGGCGGGCAGACCATGGTGAACCGGCTGCCAACATGTACCAACGGACCGCATCTGCGCCATGTTGATCCATCAGCGAAATTGGCTCCAGCACATTTCCAACATGCTTACTCATCTTGCGACCATCTTTATCAAGAATATGGCCAAGACAGAGAACGCTCTTATATGAACTTTGATCAAAGACCAGGGTTCCAATAGTCATCAAGGTATAGAACCAGCCACGAGTTTGATCAATTGCCTCGCAGATAAAATCTGCTGGGTAGGCAGCTTTGAATTTCTCGACCGAGCCGGGCTTATGCGGATACCCCCACTGCGCAAAAGGCATCGCACCTGAGTCATACCAGCAGTCGATTACTTCGGGAACACGGTTCATTACCGATGCACATTCACCGCATGCAAATGTAATGTCATCTACGAAAGGGCGGTGTGGATCTAAGTTGCTCAACTCTTGGCCGGCAAGCTCGCCTAACTCTTTTAAGGAATCCACGCAGACTTCATGCTTATTTTCACAGCGCCAGATTGGTAGCGGAGTTCCCCAATAGCGATTACGTGAAAGCGCCCAGTCGATATTGTTATTGAGCCAATCACCATAGCGTCCAGTCTTAATAGTCTCTGGATGCCAATCAGTCTTGGCATTTTCGCGAATCAATTCATCTTTAATCGAAGTGGTGCGGATATACCAAGAGGGCTGTGCGTAATAAATCAGCGCTGTGTGGCAGCGCCAACAATGTGGGTACTCATGTTCATACGGTTGGTGCTTATAGAGCGCCCCACTTGCCTTGAGTTCTTTCACCAAAGGTTTATCGGCATCCTTAAAGAACATTCCTCCCACTACTGCTACATCAGGTAAGAAAGTTCCATCTGGTGCAATGGGATTCACTACCGGTAATCCGTAGGAACGACAAACTAATAAGTCATCGGCGCCAAAGGCGGGGGATTGGTGCACCAGACCCGTGCCATCTTGAGTTGTGACATAGGTTGCCAGGACGACAAAGTGAGAATCTGGAATATCTACATAGGTAAAAGGACGGGAATATGTGGTGCGCTCTAATTGGGCGCCCTTAATTGTCTTGAGTATCTCGTGTTCCCCAACAACGACCGAGAGCAGTGGCTCAGCAACAACCAGCACTTCACTGACATCATCGACGGTTGCTTTAACTACAACGTAATCAACATCCGGGTTTACCGCAATTGCGGTATTTGATACCAGCGTCCAAGGCGTTGTTGTCCAGACAAGTAGCGATGCTTTCAGATCAGAGAGCTCACCCGAGGTAATTGGAAAGCGAACATAGACAGATGGGT
>JBILAM010000041.1:0-8872 GCA_044354225.1 Candidatus Planktophila sp. | reverse complement strand
TCAACGCCTACTATCTGCTCAGTTTCTCGAGCTGAATTTCTGGGGGAATTTTCTATCAAAGGGCTAAGAGTTGGTCAATGCGTGATCCAATATTCAAATGCAGGAGTGGCCCAATATCCACCAATCAATAAACTCATTACTATAAAGGTAGAAAAACTCTCGCCCATCACACCGGCAAATGGAAAAATTTTACGCTTCCCTCATAACTGTGCGAGAAATAACTACAAAGAGCGTATTCAAGAATCTATCTTATCCCCGCGACTTACTTGTCCAAAGACGTATTCTGATTGGGCTTCAGACTAACCTAACCAAGAAGTATCAACTTAAATGCAAGACCCCACAGATTGCCCTACGGGGTCTTGCACTCTAACTCTTGGATCAGCTGCAAGTTCCTAGCCGGTGATTAAGAGTCAAAAATCGGGAGAAGTGCTCCCCGAGATTGCTATGCAATGCGAAATTGATTAGTTAATCTTTATCTATGGGGATGCGAAAGCTAGCAGTAAGAATTATCTTGACGGCCCTGTTTTCTTCGATATTTCCCGTAACGCTAGGTATTCAGAGCGCTTGGGCGTGCACCAGCCCTCCTAGTGCGCCAATTGTCAAAACAATTTGGGAAACAACCGGGGGACCGACATTCACCGCTACGCCATCAAGCACCGGCGATCTTCCCACTTCAATCGGCTATACCTATGCGATTAAGAAAGTTGGAAAAAATTCGTTTGATCCTTTTGCTGAGTGGATCCAGGCACCCATAGCCTCGCAAGCTTCAGTGGTTAAGTTTGTACCTCAGATGTCATCAGAAAATGAATTGGTGACATTTTCTGCCTATGCCTTAAATAATTGTGGCACTTCCGGCCAAACTCAGTGGGCTCGCAAACTGGTCACATATGAGAAACTTTCAGTAACGAAATTAGAGATTGCAGAAGATCTTCCACTGAGCGTGGGATCTATTCCGAGCTATTTTTTCTCACCTATGGCATATGAAATTCCCCAGACACTCACCTCAAAAAATCCAACGGTATGTGCATTCGATGAGAGCGCAAAAGTCCTCAAACTACTAAGTGCAGGAGAATGTGAGTTTACGATCTCGCAGAATAATGAGATATTGGAAACTCCAAATCCAGATGTCACTCAAATAATTAACATCCTGCCCACATCGAAGATTCTTGCCGATGTGCAGAAGGATCGTCCCGATGAGATATCAGGCTTTCAAATTCATGTGGTTTATGTCAAAGTAAAGGGTGTTACGCCTCACGACTATTATCAAAGTGGTGATATAAATAATTGGCTCAATTTAGCGAATGCTTGGCTGAAACGAAAAATAGGCAAGGAATTCATCTTTGATACCTATCAAGGAACGTACGATGTTTCTACAATGAACACTAAATATTCAGCTAACAAGCTAGACATAGGTTCTTCCGAAGGTGGGTCAACTTCACGAGACAGCGGTGTCCTTGAAAAACTACGGGCGGAATTTAATAGACAAAATGGTGTAGCTCTCCAAGGAAAAAATTTAATGTTTATTATTGATGCAAAACTCGGAAAAGATTATTGTGGGTTTGGAGAGACGCCTGGTGATACTGCGTTCACCACAGTAGGTGGAGGTTGTTGGGATCCTGAATTCGGTTACCTGGCACAAACCCGAAAATTGAATGATGCTTCAGCGGCGATAGCTCATGAGCTGATTCATAACTTGGGAGTGAGGCACATTTGCGAGGGGAAGTCAGATCTCATGATTGGCGAGGGATGTGTATTTCCTGAAAAAAGTCCCGAGATTACGATTGATTCCAAGCAGAAGTATTATCTTGGGGTTTCAGCTGGGGGCGCCAATATCTTTGACTTGAAAGTCTGGAAAGATGGCTCAGGCGTAAGACACGTGCGATCCAAGGGTGTTTGTTATATCAAAGAACCCTGTTTAGTCTCCAATAGCTATTGGACCGCCCCTTATGGTGATTTAGAAATACAAGAGAAAATTGGTGGGAAATGGAAAACCATTCAAAAATTCAAGCTCAAGAGGATTAACGCTAAGAAATTCATCGTTGACGCATCGATAATTCCGGTCAGTAAGGGAATACATACTTATCGTGAATATATCCCCGCTACAAAAAAACACAGTGCTTACATAGGCAAAGAGTTCACTAAGAATGTGATTTATTAGCGCTCTATAATTTTATAGCCAACTCGGAACCCATCAGATAACTGATTCCTGGAGCCTTGATTGACTGGGCTGCCTGCCGCGCTTAATCTTTGAGAGTCCAAATAAAATCATTCTTATTTTGGCAATTTGTGGGCGCGGCACTCTTGTTGATTAGATTAAAAACTGTGTAGAGCGAGGCAGCAGGGTCTGCGACCATGCAGGGGTATTTAGTGACAATGTCCTTGCTGAACTTTGGTTTAGAAATGATGAAATTTAATGTGCGCTTATTCGCGTCAGAAACAATTGATGAACCGTACATCTGTTGTGGCAAGGCTAATTCTATCTGACACTTTCCAGAAGTGATTCCACGTAGCTCCAGGATGTCAGGATCGGGGAGTTTAATTGAGCAGGTTTTTGGGGTCAAAGACCGAAATTCCTTGGAGAATGTTAGGAAGTCTTGACTATTCCCTGCCCAAGAATATTTCCGCTCTTTCAGCCAATTCCATTGTGGAATCTCTTGCGCCTGCAAGTATGTAATAGTGCCAACGGTTGGATTCACTTCTCCATTCGGGAGTTGAACCAAGAGCGAAGGCGGCAGTTTTTGGAAATGGACTGTAAAAGTTGCAGTCGTATCTGGTTGAGCGAGAAATGGAACGCGTGAGGTGGCGATAACCGAGCAATCAACGTTATCTCTCAATGGTCTAATCTCTGTGGCCATTTCGCCATTCTCATTGATTTTCGAGCGAATCACCTGGCAGGTATCGGGTGTAGAAACTGTTGCAGTGGTGTAATTCGGGGAGTTATTGGTCGCCCAATAGTCGCTAACTACTTTTGAGTTATCAACGCATTTTTTATTTAGGTCACAGCTGATGACTTTCGAAGTGTATGGAGGCTCTAAGAAGTAGACATTCGTGCTGAGAAAGACCGAGTCAGCCGCGGCAAAACTCTTGTTGTTAATTCCCTTGGGTTCAGAGCGCATCTTTTCGTATGGGCCGTGAATTGAATCTTGGAATACCCCATTGATTTTATAGATGGGAGCCGGTCCACCGTCAAAATTGATTACTTGGCCCGAGGGTTTGCCGGCTGCTAATACCGCACATGCACCAAATCCCCATCCATCTGACAGGTTGGCATTTATACAGATTTGCTTGTCATTATTTGGATTAGTTAATCCATGATCGGCTGGGACGAAGTAGCTATCAGTGGTAGTAAAGGTTGAATCTGAACCACCTCCAGTAATCACGATCTTATAGTTCGTGACATCCACAGATGGTGGAACCTTCCAGAACCAGTCGACAAAACCACGATGGAATAGAACTACAAAATTTTGGCCATCAGATTCTTTTGCTTGCGAACTTGGCAGGCTAGAAATGCATAGTGCGGCGACAAAAGTTGAGAGTATTAACTTGCGCTGGCAAAGCCTCATCATGGATGGTAGTAATTGAAGGCAGAAACTGTCAATGGATTTCCTAGATTTGGTTCCGCTCAATCCTCATTCTTATCAATCCACTTACGACTTTACCGTCACTTAGATTTTAGGTACTAGAACTTGCTGGGCCAGCCATATTAGCCAGTACCACTGCTCGACCTGACTCTAAGCGCGCTATCGGCACTCTAAATGGTGAGCAGGAGACGTAATCAAGGTTTAAAGAGTGGAAGAAGTGGATACTGCGTGGATCTCCACCGTGTTCACCGCAGACACCAATTTTAAAGTCTGAGGTGTGGGCACGTGCTTGCTCAGTTGCAATACGCACCAAGAGCCCCACACCATCTTGATCAAGTGATTCAAATGGATTAAAGGGCACTAACTCAAGGTCTAGGTAGCGCGGCAAGAAGCTGGATTCAACATCATCGCGGCTAAAGGCCCATGTCATCTGGGTTAGATCATTTGTTCCAAATGAGAAGAAGTCGGCATAGTCAGCAATTTTGCCAGCTGTCATCGCAGCGCGTGGTGTCTCAATCATGCTGCCAATCGGAATATCAAAGTGTTGTCCGGTGCCGGTAAGAGTATGTGCAATTTCTTCTTCTAAAGTTTTGCGCAGATAGAGCAGCTCTCGCTGGGTGGCAACGAGTGGAACCATAATCTCTGGCATTGGATTATGGCCCAGCTTTCGAACTTCAAGGCAAGCATGCACAAGTGCGCGCACCTGCATCTTAAATAGTTCTGGAATTAGAATTCCAAGGCGAACACCACGAAGACCAAGCATTGGATTAGATTCATGCAGACGCTTCACGGCGGCAAAGACTGCTTGCTGACGAGGTGAAATTTCTTCCCCGAGTGCTTCCGCACGCGCCATCTCAGCACTGAGCTCTGCGATATTTGGTAAGAACTCATGCAGTGGTGGATCAAGCAGGCGGATGGTCACTGGAAGTCCAGACATCGCCATCATGATGCCGACGAAATCTCCACGTTGTAGTGGTTCCATTTCAGCGATAATTCCACGTTGCGCCTCTTCATTCTCAGCCAAAATAAGGCTTTCGACATAGGCACGACGTGGCCCTAGGAACATATGTTCTGTGCGACATAACCCCACACCTTCGGCGCCAAGAATGCGGGCGCGTACAGCATCTTCTGGGGTATCAGCATTAGTTCTTACGCGAAGTACTCGTGAAGCATCTGCATGCTGCAAAATACGGTCCACGGCTTTTACAACCGGAGTTGCCTGCGCCGAATTAGCATCAAGCTTGCCTTCCAGGTAGGCAGTAACAGGGGATGCGATAGTAGGCAGTGCGCCTAAGTAAACAATTCCACTTGTGCCATCGATAGAGATAACTTCACCTTCATAGACGGTCAGTGCGCCGACGGTGAATAAGTTGGCACGTTCATCAACTGAGATGCTCTCTGTTCCACAGATGGCTGTCTTACCCATTCCACGAGCCACCACAGCCGCGTGAGAAGTCTTTCCACCGCGGCTAGTAAGAATTCCTTCAGAGGCAACCATTCCCACTAAATCATCAGGGCTGGTCTCACGTCGTACCAGAATTACCTTATGGCCGGCGCGTGCTAAATCAAATGCTCGTCTGGAGTCAAAGACAACTTCACCGACGGCCGCACCTGCTGAGGCTGGGATGCCGCGGGCAATTTCTGTCACTTGTCCGGCCAAATCAAATTGCGGGAACATGAGGTGACCTAGTTGCTCACCAGAGATTCTAGAGAGGGCTTCATCCATAGAAATCTTGCCTTCATCGACAAGTTGTAGGGCAACTCGGAAGGCTGCTTCGGCGGTGCGCTTTCCGACGCGAGTCTGGAGAATCCAGAGTTTTCCGCGCTCGACCGTAAATTCAATATCGCATAGATCTCGATAGTGATTTTCAAGAAGTGACATCACTCGCTCTAGCTCTTCAAAAGCCTTTGGTTCGCGATCGTTCATCTCAACTAAAGTCATGGTGTTGCGGATACCAGCAACCACATCTTCACCTTGGGCGCGATCTAGATAATCGCCGTAGCTACCGTTTTCACCGGTGGCCGGGTTTCTAGTAAAGGCAACGCCAGTTCCAGAGTCGTCACTGAGATTTCCAAAGACCATGGATTGAATATTTACGGCAGTACCTAAATCAGATGGAATGCGTTCACGTTGGCGATAAATCTGAGCACGCTCTGAATTCCAAGAGTGAAAGACTGCTTCCACCGAACTAATTAGATGTTGACGAGGATCGGTTGGGAAATCCTTGCCGGTCTGAGCTTCAATCTCTCTAATGAGAGCCTGTGCCAGCGCTTTTAGGCCATCTACAGTCAATTCTTGAATGCTATTTACGGAATTTGATTCAAGAATTCGAGCTTCAATTTTCTTGAAATCAGCCGGTGGAATGTCGCAGACAATGCGTCCGAACATGTCGATGAAGCGGCGGTAGGAATCCCAGGCAAACTTGGCATCGCCAGTTTCTTTTGCAAGTGCTTCAGCAACTTCTGGTGTCATGCCGACATTGAGAACTGTCTCCATCATGCCTGGCATGGAAAACTTTGCACCAGAACGGACTGAAACTAAGAGTGGATTCTTCGGATCGCCAAATTTCTTATCAAGCATCTGCTCGAGTTCGCGTAGCGCACTCTCAATTTCGCCAGTGAGAGAAGCTGGAATGATTCCCGATGCCAGAAATTCTCGGCAAGCTTGGGTGGTGATGGTAAATCCCGGTGGAACCGGAAGACCCATTCGTGTCATCTCAGATAAATTGGCACCTTTGCCACCAAGGAGATCGGCCATAGAGCGATCTCCGAAGGTGAAGGGATAAACCAGCGGCGTTGCAGGCATGGAGGGATGATACATGCTTTTCAAAACGTGGGACCCAAGGTCCTGACATGCCAGAAATTGGTCGCTGTTGTAGAGTCCACTCAGAATTTGCGAATGGGGGAGAAGGCGATGGAGGGATTGGTCAGCTGTCAGTTGAGCGCCGATGCCTTGAGTGAAATGCGGCGGAAGGTTAATCACACCCGTAAAACTGCCTCGCTACCCATCAGTGACGTCGTTAGCGCAGAGATTATTTCTCACGATGTGAGAGTCATCGCCGAGTTTCTTGCCGAAGAGTTTGAAGACGATGTCGTGGAGCTCTTTCGTTCCAGAGTGCAGCCAGATCCCTGGCCTGAACTCAGGAGTTGGGATTACCCGGGGCCATGGGTCAATGCCCACTCGGAAACTCTGATCCGCATTCTGGATTCAGAAGCGTCGGTCAGTATATTTTCTAAGAGCGGTTCCTATACCCTTCGGATTTCACAGCAGGGTTAGGGATAAGTCGCCTACCTTTACCCGCGATTTTCGATTATCATTTTGCCATGGCGAAAAAAGTTATCTCTAGACATCGTGCGGCAGCTAAATTCGGTTGGCTAGGAGCCATTATCGCACTTGGCTTCACCCTCTTTTGGCCGAGCATCTATCCAACAACAATCATTGTAAATAGCGCCATCGGCTATGTGGTTGCCTTCATCATCAACTACTTCTTCCGCATGGCAAAAGGCAAATAAAACACTCCTAATTTCCTCTTATTAATGGTGCTGCCTGCTACTTTGGCGCCATGAAAAACACTTTGAAGCAGGGCTTGCCGATATTTGCAATCTCATCAAATATGAGAGCGGGCCTAATTTTAATTGGCCCATTGCTACCCATCCTTAAAGAAGAGTACGGAATCAGCGTCTTTACCGAATCTATCTTGGCTGCCACACCGCTGCTCTGCTTCTCACTTTCCGCAATTTTAATGCGCAGTATTAGCCGCCTAGGAAATACCAATCGCGTTATCTCCTACGCCATCACACTTCTCACGCTCTCACTTTTCTTGCGTACTACTTTTGATATTGCCTCCATCTTGATTTTCTCAATCACGTTAGGTATCTCGGTTGCCGTGCTTAACTACATGTTGCCGGTCTGGGTGAAAGAAAATGGCACCTCAAATGCTGGCCTGCTTACCGGAATCTATGCATCTGTCATGGGATCTTGTGCGGCAATCTCACTTGCAATCACCGCTCCTCTTGCAGAGGCATCTTCATACACCTGGCGGCTAGCCATGCTGCCTTGGTTCATTATCGGCGCCCTGACTGCGCTGTGGTGGTGGATCAAGATTCCTAGCTCTTCCGTCTCTGATGTAGTTGAAAGCAAAGAAAGTTTCTGGGCAAATCCACTATTTAAGAGCAGTTCTGCCTGGTCAATCACCCTCTTGTTTGGCTTGCTCAACATGATTCACTACGCATCAGCCACCTGGTTACCAACTATCTTGTTAACTAAGGGCTTCACCTTGGTCAACGCGGGAATTCTGGTTGCGGTAGCAACGTTGGTGGGATCTCTGCTTAGCCTGGCAGTTCCTCATTTTGCATCGAAGCGGAAAGATTTCCGCCTGGTGTTAATTGTTTTCTCAATCTTCCTGGCAATCTCATACTTCGCAATTTCAGTTGATACCGGAATGAGCTTGTGGGTATGGGTAATCCTGGGAAATATCGGGGTTTATGTGACCTTCTCTATCGCTTTATTCCTGGTTGTCTTCCGGGCAGCAGATGCGGCAAAGACCAAGTCACTTTCCATCATGATGCAATCAGTTGGCTATGTGATGGCGACAATTTCTCCCATTGTGCTGGGACGACTCTTTGATATCACCGGTAACTGGGATCGCGCGCTCTACTTCATCATCGGACTTGCAGCGCTACAGGTATTCGTTGCTATGAAGGCCGGCTCAAACGAGAAGGTTTAATTCGCACCTGTAATTTGATTTACCAGCGGTTCATTTTTTGCCATTCGGGCTAACTGCTCCTGCACCAATTTGCGTGCTCTTGGTTGGAAAGCGCCACTATCGCCGCCCACATGGGGGGAGATGATTACGTTGGGGGCAGACCAGAGTGGATGTCCGGCCGGAAGTGGTTCTGGATCTGTCACATCTAAACCTGCAGTGATTCGCCCGGTGTGAAGTTCGGCAACGAGTGCGTCGGTGTCGACGATGGCCCCGCGGGCGACGTTAACCAAGGTGGCGCCGTCTTTCATTTTCTTGATTCGAGCGGCGTTCATAAAGTTCTTTGATTCAGCAGTGAGCGGCAAAATCAAAACAATGACATCGAGTTTTGGCAGGTAATCATCAAATTCTGCAATTTTTATTGAGCCATCGCTTCCACTTCGGGTAAAGGCAGTGACCTTAGTTTCAAACATTTCTAGCAGGGATGCGATGCGCTTACCGATATGGCCATAGCCAACAATTCCTACATGTGAATCAGCGAGTGCTGGCTTTGTTCGGCGCTGCCAGATGCCCTTCTTCTGGTTATCC
>JBILAM010000013.1:0-28100 GCA_044354225.1 Candidatus Planktophila sp. | reverse complement strand
TTGGTGAATTTCAAACTTTCATAAATCCAGGCCATCCCATTCCTGACTACATCCAAGAACTCACCGGGATCAACAACTCCATGGTTGAGCAATCTCCGGCTATTTCAACGGTGCTACCCGCACTCTTTGAGTTCCTTGGCTCTCACCAAGAGACGGTACTCGTGGCTCAGAACGCACCCTTTGATCTATCTTTCCTCAAGCACTACTCGAAAGTGCATGACTACCCCTGGCCAGCATTTGCAGTACTTGATACCGCGATCATTGCGCGCAAGGTATTAACTCGTGATGAAGTGCCGAATTGTAAATTGGGAACACTCGCTGCATTCTTTGGCACCCAGACAACTCCTAACCATCGCGCACTCGATGATGCCAGAGCGACAGTTGATGTTTTGCACGGATTAATTGAACGCCTTGGCTCTTTTGATATCTACACCCTGGAAGAACTGCACAATTTCGGTAAGAAAGTTAAGAAGCCGAAATCTGGGAAGTAAGCGCCGCCCATTTCTTTAGTAACTCACTAGCTGCGCCAGAATCAACCGCTGTTGTAGCACGCGCAAGACCAGCAGTAAGTCGCTTCTTAACATCCGACTCTAGGTCGCCTTCGAAGGCAGCAATTGCAGCAGCAGCGTTAAGTAAGACCGCATCTCGTGGCGCCCCATGCTGGCCGGCGAAAATTGCAAGGCTGATGCTGGCATTTTCAGCCGCATCTCCCCCAACAATGTCAGCCAGCGGCGCGTTAGCTAAACCAAAATCTTTTGCATCAATTCGATCACTTGCAATCACATCTTTTCCAATGGATAAAATTGTTGTCGTTGTGGCTAGCGTGATTTCATCAAGCCCATCATCGCCCCGAAAGACAAAACCATCGCAACCTTTATCAGCCAGTACCTGCGCCATCACTAGATGCATCCGCTCATTGGCAACACCAACGGCCGCTGCCTTTGGTTTAGCCGGATTTGCTAGCGGCCCCAAGATATTAAAAACAGTTGGAACGCCCAGTTCTTTTCGCGCCGGTGCTGCAAATTTCATAGCCGGGTGAAAGATCGGAGCAAAGCAGAAACCAATGCCTAGCTCTCGCACCGTGCGCTCCACTCCTTTTCCATCAAGGCCAGGAGTTACACCCAACGCTTCCAGGAAATCAGAGGCACCGGATTTAGAAGAGACGGCGCGATTGCCATGTTTAACCACTCGAGCTCCAGCTGCCGCCGCAATGATTGCCGCGGTGGTTGAAATATTTATGGTGTGGGCACCATCTCCGCCAGTGCCCACGGTGTCCACTGCGCGTTCTGAGATATTGATGGGCGCAGCGTGTGCATACATCTCTGCTACAAGTGCTCCGACTTCTGCAGCGGTTTCACCCTTAGCTTTAAGTGCCAATAGAAAGCTTTTGATTGATTCCACATCAGCGTTCCCACTGAAGATTTCTCGCATCACAAATCTCATCTGTTCTGGCGTTAAATCAAGACCAGATGTGAGGGTTTCTATATTTGTCTTCCAACTTCCACCATCATGAGATGAGGTCATGGCGAATTGGCTCTCCGTATTATCTAGAGCGTAGAAAGTGCGGTTGTGCGGGTGCGAAGTAGATCTGCCACTGTGTGCGAGAGCGTGAATGGATCAATCGGATGAAGGACATTTGCCTCTGCTCTAGACCAGGCCGCTAGCCAGGCATCAGCCTTGCGACCAGTAATAACCAACACTGGCGGACAATTGAAAACCTCGTCTTTGAGTTGACGCGCTATTCCTAGGCCGCCCTCTGGTACTGATTCACCATCGAGAATAAAGAGATCAATGGGCTTATCAGCTCCTGGCTTCTTGCCATCGACAAAGAGTCGAAGCGCTGCCCCAGTGGCGAATTCGTGAATCACATGCTCGGCCATCTCTGGTGCTACTCGATTTCCCAGGGCGCCAATAATGGAGGCTCTGACAGATGAATCATCGGAATACAAAACGATGGAGTATTTGCGCTCTTTACTACCTTGAGAGTCGGACATGAGGGAAGTCTATTCTGGATAATCCAGATGTCGACTCTCATTTTTTGGTGACCCTTTTCACCCATTCCGAAGGGCAAAACGGGCCTTTGGGCGAGCTCTTAACTAGGTGGGATGACACCTTTTCGGGAATAATGGCGCCCATGACTAGCACCAGCGTGAGTTCGCACCACAAGATAACCCGCCCCAACTTGGTGGCGGTCGGAACGATTGTCTGGCTATCAAGTGAACTCATGTTCTTCGCCGCACTCTTTGCAATGTATTTCACCACGCGTGCTGTGCAAGGCCCAACTATCTGGTTGGAATCTACCGAAGTTCTCAATATTCCTTTTGCCGCATTTAACACCACAGTATTGGTGCTCTCCTCTGTCACCTGTCAGTTCGGTGTCTTTGCCGCAGAGCGCTTCCAAGCCCGTCGCACTGGATCAATATTTAAATTCCGCGCATGGGGAATGCGTGAATGGTTCGCACTCACATTTCTTATGGGCGGCTTCTTCGTTGCAGGTCAGATTTATGAATATGCACACTTAGTCCTGGAAGGACTCACGCTCTCATCAAATGCTTATGGTTCAGTTTTTTATCTGGCAACTGGCTTTCACGGTCTTCACGTAACAGGTGGGCTTATCGCCTTCCTTATCGTCATGGTTCGCGTTGCTAAGGCACGTCGCTTTACCCAAGGACAAGCAACTACTGCGATTGTAGTTTCCTACTACTGGCACTTCGTAGACGTTGTTTGGATCGCTCTCTTCTCTGCCATTTACCTCATCAAATGATTAAGAATGAATTGAAAGGAATACTGTGAAGCGTCTTTCTCGGCTACGTAGACATCGTGCAACAGGACCTATCCTGCTGATCTTTGCGCTCTTCACAATCGGCACAACCTTCCAGGTTGCAAGCGCCGTCGATGCCGAGCAGACGACCACAATCGCTGCGCGTTCTGCTGCTATCGATGAAGGTCGTGAGATATTTCTTAAAGGTTGTTCCTCATGCCACGGACTCAACGCTGAAGGCGGTGAGATTGCTCCATCTCTAATTGGAGTGGGCGCTGCATCTGTTGATTTCCAGGTTGCAACAGGTCGCATGCCGATGGGAGATATGAGCGTGCAAGCGATGCGAAAGACCCCGGTATATAACGCCGAGGAGGTCTACGCCCTTGCCATGTATGTCGCATCCCTTGCTCCCGGACCAGAAATTCCGACCGAGGAAATGTTGAACTACGAACGCGATGGTTCCACTGCTGAAGGCGGCGAACTATTTAGAACTAACTGCGCCATGTGTCACAACTTCGCAGGACAAGGTGGAGCTTTAACTCAAGGTAAATATGCGCCCACTCTTATGGGAGTTACGCCTCGACATATTTATGAGGCCATGATTACTGGCCCGCAATCAATGCCAGTGTTTAGCGATAAGACAATTACACCGGAAGAAAAACTCTCCATGATTAAGTGGATCAAGGCAGCCGAAGCAGAACCTCAGTTAGGTGGAGCAGCACTCGGTCGCGTAGGTCCGGTTACTGAAGGTTTACTTGTTTGGACACTCGGAATCGGACTGCTTATTGGTGTTGCAGTCTGGTTAGCAGCGAAGGCGAGATAGGTAGATGTCTAACGAGATAGAACTCATCAAAGATCCGGGTCTGCCAGCACATGTTCATCGCCGCGCAGATACTGACCCTAAAGCGGCTGCTCGCGCAGAGCGTCAGGTAGCAACGCTCTTTATTCTCTCCGCACTCGGAACTGTTCTCCTGGTTTACTCATACCTATTCGTTGATGAGGATATATTTTTCTTCATTCCAGTTCTAGGAAATACCAATGCCCACCAACTTGGTCTTGGAATGGGAATGGCGATAGCGCTCTTCTGCATTGGTGCAGGGCTAATTCACTGGGCCAAGACCCTGATGCCTGATGAAGAAGTAATTGCCCAGCGCCATGAATTTAAATCTGAAGATGAAGATCGAGAAGACTTTGTTAAGACTGTTAAAGCTGGCGCCGCTGCCGCCGGTCTTGGTCGTCGACCACTGATTAAGCGCACACTAGGCGCCGCACTTGGTTTATCTGCTATCTCTCCAGTGCTCCTGCTAGGTGACCTCGGTCCATTACCTGGAAACCAACTTAAGACAACATCATGGAAGAAGGGCACCCGCTTGGTTACTGATCCAGGTGATCGCCCGCTACGTCCGCAAGATCTGGAAGTTGGCGCCGTTGCCCAAACACTTCCAGCGATAGCACCTGGCGAACACCGATCTTTAAATGACATTGGAAAAGATGCCGTTCTTCTTATTCGTCTTCGCCCGGAGGAATTTAATCTCGACGCCGAACGACTTTCTTGGACTTATGAAGGAATCATCGCCTTCTCAAAGATCTGTTCTCATATGGGCTGCGCCGTTGCCCTCTATGAGCAGCAGACCAAGCATCTGCTCTGCCCATGTCATCAATCAACATTCGATGTGACTCGCGCAGCCAAGGTCATCTTCGGTCCTTCGGCTCGCCCACTTCCACAGTTGCCAATTACAATTGACGCTGAGGGTTACCTCGTGGCACAAGCACCATTTAATGAACCGGTAGGACCTAGTTTCTGGGAGCGCTCAAAATGACAGCACGCGAAAGAATCGCCGGTAACGTCGCAGGATATGTGGACGACCGCACAGGTGCGGCGAAATGGATGAAGAAGAACCTCACCAAGGTCTTCCCCGACCACTGGTCATTCTTGCTCGGTGAAATCTGTCTCTACTCTTTCGTCATTCTTCTTCTTTCAGGAACTTTCCTTACATTCTGGTTCGACCCATCAATGCGCGAAGTCGTCTATGAGGGTTCATACGAACCTTTACAAGGCTTAGAGATGTCAGCCGCCTACGCATCTACTCTCGATATTTCATTTGAAGTTCGTGGCGGATTACTCATGCGCCAGATTCACCACTGGGCGGCGCTCATATTCATGGTGGGAATTGTCGTGCACTTAATGCGCGTCTACTTCACTGGAGCTTTCCGTAAGCCTCGTGAATTTAACTGGATTATCGGAGTTGGTCTGCTAACTCTTGGAATCGTAGAAGGTTTCTTGGGTTACTCACTTCCCGATGACCTTCTTTCAGGTACTGGTATCCGCATCGCAGAAGCAATTATTCAAGCGCTGCCGGTAGTCGGTTCCTACCTTGCTTTCTTCGCATTTGGTGGAGCATTTCCTGGTGTCGCTTTCATCCCGCGTATCTATACCGTGCACGTGCTCTTACTGCCTGGAATTTTCCTGGCACTTATCACCGTGCACTTAATGCTTGTCTGGTATCAGAAGCACACCCAATTTCCTGGTCCGGGTCGCGCAGAGAAGAACGTTGTTGGTTATCCGTTAATGCCGGTCTATATGGCTAAAGCTGGCGGATTCTTCTTTATCGTCTTTGGTGTTACCGCATTCCTTGGCGCCGTCGCATCGATTAACCCCATCTGGTTATACGGTCCCTACACACCAGGACAGATCTCTGCCGGTTCCCAACCCGATTGGTATATGGGTTGGTTAGATGGCCTTGTCCGTATGGCTCCCCCAATTGAGACAGTCACATTCGGTTACACAATCTCGTGGAACATTTTGATTCCCGGACTTATTTTGCCTGGCATCATGTTCACCGCTCTTGCGCTCTATCCATTTATTGAGAGTTGGGCTAACGGAGATAAGCGCGAGCATCATCTGCTTGATCGTCCACGTAATGCTCCAACACGTACCGCGATCGGCGCGATGGCTCTGACATTTACCCTTGTCACACTTCTAAACGGTGGTAACGACATCATTGCCACCACATTTGATCTCACCATTAATCAGATGATGTGGTTCTCTCGCATCGGTGTCATTGTGCTTCCACCACTTGCTTACGTAATTACCAAGCGCCTTTGTCTCTCACTACAACGCGCAGACCGTGATCTCGTTCTTCACGGCCGCGAAACTGGCCGCCTAGTACGTATGCCTAACGGTGAATTCACTGAAATTCATGAGCCAATCTCGGCTGAAAAGGCATGGCTGCTTACTTCGCACGAACAACTAGCACCACTGGAACTTCCTGAACACGACGGTGGCGGAGTTCGCAGACCAGGGGCAATCAAGAATAAGATTCGTAATCGCATCTCACGCTCCATGGCAACTGCAGTTCCTAAGGCAACCCAGACCGAACGCCAGGAACTAGAGGGTCACCACTAATAGCTAAGAAATTAGTTCTGTAGAACTAGCGCAACGCCCAGTGTGGTCATAGCAATTCCTATGAACCCCTGGGCGTTGATCTTTTCACCAAAGAGAACATACGTCTCTAATACTGCAATCGGTGGCACGAGATAGAACAAGGATGAGACCTTCGCTGCAGATCCTTTATTGAGCAGCCAAAAGAGCAAGAGCACTGCCGCAATCGATGTAACAAGTACAGCCCAGAGCATCGCAAAGAACCCGGTCTGGGTGAGATGGAATTCAGTTTTACCTAGCGCAACAGAGAGAATCAACAGAACCACGCCAGAGATTGCGAATTGATAGGTGGTGCCGATCAGAAGCGGAATCGAGTGACCTATCTTCTTCTGCATCAAGGTGGCAACGGTGCTTCCTACGAGAGCTAAGACCAAGAGCCCGAGTGATGTGCCCGTAAAGTGCGATGTGCCTGAGAGCTTAGGTAAGACGACAAGAAAGACACCGATGAATCCCAGTACTAGCCCGATCACTTGTTTTCGAGTTAAAGGTTCACTTAACAATCGAATGGCGATTAGGGAGACCAACACTGGCTGCATGCTGGTAATTACTGAAGATAGCCCCGCAGGTGCTCCCAAGCTGATGGCATACCAAACTCCCGCTAAATACATACCGTGAAGGGTGATGCCGATGGCAAGGGAGGCCAGAAAATCTATCCGGGAAAGCTTTAATGGTGCTCGGAAGATAAGTGCCAATAACAGAAGAATAAGTGCGGCTAGAAGTAATCTGATTGCGAGAAAATAGAGCGGATCTCCTGATGAAAATGCATACTTCGATACCGGAAAGCCTGAGCTCCAGATCACGACGAAGATCCAGGGCGCGAGTGCTACCAGCTTTCGCACATCGTCCTGGCAGCAGCTTCGCTAGTAATTCTTAGTGATTGCTACTAGACAGTGGCTTTTCGTACTCAGTCACCATGCCGATGATACTAATAATCAAGGCACCCAGGGCGATGAGGGTGAGCCACCAACCGATAATCAAACCGAGACTCATGGCAGTTGCACTTAAGGCAACCGGCAGTGGCCACCATGAGTGTGGGCTATAAAAACCAAGTTCACCCGCATCATCTGCAATCTCTCCATCAACATTATCTGACGGGATATCAAAACCGATTCGCTTCTGGGTAAACCAGATGTAGAAGCCGACCATGCCAGCTAAACACGCAGCCAGAATCATGCCAGTGATACCAACCGCTTCACCACCAACGTAGTAATAAATAACCGACATGATCACATAGAAGATTGCGAGTCCGGTAAAGAGCTGCCAATTAGCCTTCATGCTTAGTGACCTTCTGTCTTAATGTGAGGGTGGTGCAGATCAAACGCTGGTCGCTCAGAACGAATACGTGGCATTGATGTGAAGTTATGGCGTGGTGGTGGACATGATGTTGCCCATTCCAGGGAAGATCCATATCCCCAAGGATCATCGACTTCCACCTTTGGTGAATTACGAGTAATCCAGACGTTGACGAAGAACGGAATCATGGAAAGGGCCAGCAGGAATGAACCCACAGTTGAAATCATATTCATCTCGGTAAACCCATCGGTTGCTAAATAGTCGGCGTAACGACGAGGGAATCCCTTAATGCCCAACCAGTGCTGAATCAGGAAGGTTAGGTGGAAACCGAAGAAGAGGGTCCAGAAGTGAATCTTGCCCAGGCGTTCATTGAGCATGCGCCCAGTCATCTTTGGCCACCAGAAGTAGAAGCCAGCAAACATGGCAAAGACCACAGTTCCAAAGAGCACATAGTGGAAGTGCGCAACAACGAAGTAAGAGGCAGATACTGCGAAATCAAGTGGCGGTGAGGCCAAGATGATTCCGGTAATTCCACCGAAGAGGAATGTCACAAGGAATCCCATAACCCAGAGCATTGGTGTTTCAAAGGTGACATGGCCTCGCCACATGGTTCCGATCCAGTTGAAGAATTTCACCCCCGTTGGAACACCGATCAGGAATGTCATAAAGGAGAAGAATGGCAAGAGAACTTTTCCACTTGCAAACATGTGGTGTGCCCACACTGCAACCGAGAGCGCTGAGATAGCGATAGTTGCTGCAATCAAACCCTTGTAACCAAAGATTGGTTTACGGCTAAAGACCGGCAGGATTTCGGTAGCTATTCCGAAGAACGGCAGCGCCAAGATATAAACCTCAGGATGGCCAAAGAACCAGAACAAGTGCTGCCATAACATGGCTCCGCCATTTGCCGGGTCAAAGATATGTGTTCCATAGAGTCGATCGGATTCAAGTCCGAAGAGTGCGGCAGCTAATGGCGGAAATGCTAGAAGAACAAGAATTGAAGTAAGTAGAACGTTCCACGAGAAGATAGACATGCGGAACATAGTCATTCCAGGAGCACGCATGGTGAAGATTGTTGTAATGAAGTTAACGCCGCCAAGAATTGTGCCAAGACCTGAGATAGCTAGTCCCATGACCCATAGGTCTCCACCAATTCCTGGAGAGTAAGTTGAGTTTGCAAGTGGTGCGTAGGCAGTCCAACCAAATGATGCTGCTCCCCCGGGAGTTAAGAAACCGGCAACTGCTTGAATTGAACCAAAGAGGAAGAGCCAGTAGGAAAGCATATTAAGACGTGGAAAGGCAACGTCAGCCGCTCCAATTTGCAGCGGCATAATCACGTTGGCGAAACCAACAAAGAGCGGTGTTGCAAACATCAACAACATGATTGTTCCGTGCATGGTAAAGATCTGGTTGTACTGCTCAACGCTGATGAACTGCATTCCTGGACGAGCAAGCTCGACACGTATCAAGAGCGCCAAAACACCCGCAAAGAGGAACCAGAAGAAGGATGTGGCTAGGTAGAGATAGCCGATGCGCTTGTGATCTGTTGAGGTAATTGTCTTAACAAACTGAGACCCTAGCGATGTCTTTTGAACTCCTTGGCGAGGTGCGGCAATAGTTGGACGTTCTGCATAGGTGGTCATGCTGCGCTCGCCTTCAGTGAGTCAAGATACTTCTGATAATTCTCTGGCGTTACTACCTTCACTTTAAAGAGCATCTGTGAATGATTTCGACCGCACAAGATATTGCATCGGCCAGGGAACTCACCGATCTTGTTGGCGGTAAATTGCAAGTGGTTGGTCTCTCCCGGCAAATTCTGCATCTGAATCATGAATGCTGGAATCCAGAATCCGTGGACCACATCACTGGAATTGAGAGTCAAGCGCACGCTCTCACCTTTTGGAAGATAGAGAGTTGGTGGCGCTGCTGGTGTTCCTGTGACAACCGCATCATCGCCAGCTGCTGGGTACTCAAATTGCCACGACCACTGGAAACCATTGACTGAAATCTCATGCTTAACAGGTGTTGTCTTATCAACAATCTTATTTTCTTTAATGACGGTGAAGTAGAAAAGAACGGCAACGATGATGAAAGGAATAACGGTGTAAAGAATTTCAACCGGAACGTTGTATTGGGTCTGCTTAGGAAATTCGCCCTTACTTGCGTTTGCTCTATGAAATACCGCTGGCCACAGAATCAAGACGAGAGTGAAGACTCCAACAACACCGGCTGCAATCCATGAGCCTTGCCAGAGCGAGAGCGAGATGTCATTGACGCTCGAGACATCCTTTGGAAAGCCCATACCTGAAACATTTTTAAGATCATATGAGCAGCCGCTGAGTAGGAAGAGAGCCGGAAGAACCGCTGCCGCTACTCGGAGAGGGCGCCAATTGCGTGGTGCGTCGGAGGACATGGCTTAAGGATAGTGGCGCGAAGTGCATGCATCCATTCGAGGCAGTAGCGTTCATCCGGTGGTTCGTGTCACAGGAAATTTCTCTTCAGAGTCGCCTCTCTCAGAGGTAGTTCGCAGCGCACTCCTGGCTGCCTTCGACCAGGGTTGGGCTGATCCCAAGAAACTTTCGCAGTCATCGGCTCGCGCAGCTATTTTGCATAATCAGGCCCTGGAAAACATAGCTGCCCATCTGAAGGTGGCAACAGATTCCATTGAAGTACTTGGCGAACCCGCTCTGGGTCACTACTTGGCGATTGCAGGCCTACTGCGAGATGACCTCACCTTTGCATACTCGGCCACCGACAAAGGGAAAATCAGGGCGTTAGCCAGATCTCATCGCGGGCCTATAGCAGAACTCCAGGTCGATGATCAGGGAGCAATCAGCTCTGCCCAGATTCCAAAGAATTGCGTTCTCTCATTGCAATTGGCCAACGGGGAGACTGGAGTCGTGCAAGATTCCGAGGCACTTGCTGGTCTTTCGAAATTTGTTGCCATCGACGCCACATCAGCTGGCTCAAGGATTGACCTGCCGGATCGTTGGGATACCGCCCTATTTGATGCCCGCTCCTGGTATGGCCCCGGTGGTTTAGCAATACTTGCGATTAAAAACAGAAGCCAATATTCATATCCGCTGCCACATATCGCACCAATTAAATCACCCGGAACATTTTCATTACCCTTGTTGATAGCCGCATCCGTTGCGCTGGAGAACTTCACTATTGAAGAGCCAGCGCTCCGGGAGTTCGCACTTGCTGCGCTATCTGCAATCCCTGGTGTGCGCGTGGTTGCCCCACAAGCACCTTCTATATCTAGCGTTTTCTCCATCATCGTTGAAGGCTTTAACGGCGAGCATTTAGTTCGCGAATTATCTGCCCGCGCAATAGATGTGGATTCAGGTTCTGCCTGCTCCCCCGCAGATTTACAGCCGAGTCACGTGCTTGCTGCAATGGGTTATCCAACCGATGGACATTTACTTATTACTCTAAAATCTGGGATGACCCGCGATGATATTGCGGGCTTAGCGAAAGCGCTTATCGAAGTTACTTCTTAAGCAGGAAGGTGGCTGGCGATTTCACTTGCTGCCTGATCACCGTATGCCTGCGTGAAGCGAGTGAGAAATTCAGCGCTGGTAAATCGATACTCCTGAGTGCCGGTCGTTTCAATAACGTAGGTAGCGATCATTGAACCAAGCTGGGCGCACCGCTCATGGGAAAGCCCCCAGGCAAGTCCGGCCACGAAGCCGGATCTAAATGAATCACCCACACCTGTTGGATCTACCTTTGCTTTCTCTTTGGCGCATCCCACTTTGATGAAAGTTCCATCAACACTTTCCACCCGAGCACCTTCCGAACCTAAGGTGACAATGCGATATTTCACCCGTTGCAGAATTTCGTGATCACTCCAACCGGTCTTTTGAATCGCAAGTGCCAACTCGTATTCATTCATAAAGAGATAGGTAGCTCCATCAATGAGTTTCTTGATCTCTTCACCGCTCATGCGCGCCATCTGCTGGGAAGGGTCGGCTGCAACTGCGATTCCCATAGCAAGTGCCACCTCTGTGTGGCGCAACATCGCCTCGGGATCATCAGGTGACACAACCAAGATGTCGAGTTTTCCTACCTTGTCGATGATTGGCTTTAACTCAATATTGCGCGCCTCTGACATTGCCCCAGGAAAAAAAGATGCAATCTGGTTTAACTCGGTATCTGTCGTCACGGTGAAGTGAGCGGTGTGTTGCTCGGTGGAGATAAGAGCGTGTGAAGTGTCAACACCGTGACGCGTAAGCCAAGCATCGTAATCAGCGAAATCTTTACCAACTGCGGCAATCAAGATTGGGTTAAGTCCTAGAACACCAAGTCCAAAAGCAATATTGGCCGCACATCCCCCGCGCCGGACATCTAGACCATCGACTAGGAAGGAGAGCGAAACTTTTTCAAGCGAGCCGGCGACGAGTGAGTCTGTGAATTTGCCCGGAAAGGTCATCAGGTGATCTAGGCCAACAGAGCCTGCAACGCCGATTTTCATGGGCGCAATCTATCCTTAAGTTGCGGAGTAAAAGGCGAGACTAGTTAAATGAATCGCCGCATGCGCATGAACCTTGCGCATTTGGATTATCAATTGTGAAGCCCTGCTTTTCGATTGTGTCCACAAAATCAATTGAGGCGCCCATCAAATATGGATCACTCATCTTGTCTACGACAACTTTGACGCTACCGAATTCGCGAGCGATATCGCCATCTTGTGCGCGATCATCGAAGTAGAGCTGGTACTTAAGACCGGAGCATCCACCTGGTTGAACTGCCACACGAAGGTAGAGGTCATCGCGACCTTCTTGAGCCAAAAGGGCTGAAACCTTTGCGGCTGCGACATCGGTGAGTGTGATGCCAGTTGTAAGCTCGACAGGAGTTGAAGTCATTTCAGTAGTCATGTGGCTAAGAATACTCGCGCCGGGTTGCCCTGGCTAACCGAAAGAGATGACAATGCTCCCGTGTCTATCTCACTCTCAGAACTGCTGGTCTTAGGCCAGGGCAAAGACCTCGCCTCTGAACGGGGCGTCTCCTGCTCGGGTGAGTTACCGGCGGCAAGTGATCCCACTCTGGTTGCTAGAGCGATAGCTGCCCGAACCACTTTAGGTGATCGCGCTCTCATCCTTGGTCATCATTACCAACGTGATGAGGTAATTCGGTTTGCCGATATCACCGGTGATTCTTTCAAACTGGCACAAGCTGCGGCAGCACAAAGTTCTGCCGAATTTATATTCTTCTGTGGCGTTCATTTCATGGCAGAAAGTGCCGACATTCTCACCAGCGACAAGCAACGAGTGATACTTCCTGACTTAGCCGCTGGTTGCTCAATGGCCGATATGGCTACCGCTAATCAAGTTGCTCAATGCTGGACAGATCTTGAGAGTTTAGGTGTGGCATCGCGCACGACGCCGGTGACATATATGAATTCATCTGCTGCAATCAAAAGTTTCACCGGCGAACACGGTGGAACGATTTGCACCTCATCGAATGCGCAGAAATCACTTGAGTGGGCTTTTTCTAAATCAGAGAAAGTCTTGTTTATGCCCGATCAACATTTAGGTCGCAACACTGCAGTGCTATCTCTCGGCTTATCACTGGAAGATTGCGTGCTCTGGAACCCATGGAAACCCATGGGCGGCCTTACTGAAGATGAAATCCGAGGGGCGAAGATGATTCTGTGGCGCGGGCACTGTTCAGTGCATGGTCGCTTTACGCTCGAATCTATTGATGAGGTTCGCGCACGCATTCCCGGCGTGCAAGTAATCGTTCATCCAGAGTGTCAATACGAGGTGGTCTCGGCGGCAGATGTGGTTGGAAGTACCGAGAAGATCATTCAGATAGTTTCGCAATCAGCACCAGGCAGTAAGTGGGCTGTTGGCACCGAACTGAACTTGGTCTCCAGGTTAGCTGCCAATAATCCCGATAAGGAAGTTGTCTTCCTGGATAAGACGGTCTGCTACTGCTCGACTATGAATCGAATCGACCTGCCGCACCTGGTCTGGTCGATGGAGTCCATCATCGCCGGCCACGTCGTCAATGAGATTAAGGTCGATCCACGCGTAGCAAAGTATGCAAAGTTGGCTCTAGAACAGATGCTCGCTCTATAGTTGCGCCCATGACTGAATCAACAGACGATAAAAAAGGTCGCCCAACTCCTAAGCGCAAAGAGGCAGAGGCTGCTCGCAAGGTTTCATCACTTGCACCGGCTTCGACTAAAGCAGAGAAGGCTCGCGCTAAAGAAGCAGCTCGCGCAGCGCGCGTGGCACAACGCGCCGCCTACCTTCGCGGTGATGAGAGCGCACTTCCTTCTCGCGATAAGGGACCGGTCAGGAAATTTGTTCGTAACTACGTTGATGCACGTCGCTCGGTTGGCGAGTACTTCCTACCAATCATCTTCGTAGTTCTAGTTCTAACTTTGATTCCTTCTAGGGTTTTCCAACTTGGCAGTATCTTCATTATGTATGCCGTGCTCTTGACATCAGTAGTTGATGGATTCTTCCTAAGTCGCACCTTGAAAAAGGTCGTCGCCGAGAAGTTCCCAGGCTCAGATCTAAAGGGCATTGGAATGTATGGCTGGCTTCGATCCACTCAGATGCGCAGGATGCGCACACCAAAGCCGGCAATCAAGCGCGGAGACTCTTTCTAAGCTTTTTCTTTAGGCGCGTGGTCGTGGCGTCTTATCCATATCGGCGCTACGTTCCGGCAAATCCCCCAGGATTTTATCGATAGCTGCCATAACATCTTTAGCTAGCTTCACTCCAGCTGCTTTGACGTTCTCTTTCACCTGAGCAGGTTTGGTAGCGCCCATAATTGCAGAAGAGACATTTTCATTTTGCAGCACCCAGGCCAGAGCTAACTGCGAAGTGGTTAAATCATGATCGACTGCGATTGGCTTGAGGTTTTGCACAGCAACCAGAATTTCGTCTTTCATAAAGGCTGAGATAAAGCCCGCCCCGCTCTTCTTATCGGTTGCGCGAGAACCAGCTGGTGGCTTCACACCCGGTAGGTACTTACCGGTGAGAACTCCTTGCGCCATCGGTGACCAGACAATCTGACCAATGCCTTCTTTCTTTGAAAGCGGAACTACTTCAGCTTCAATAACGCGCCATAGCGCTGAATATTGGGGCTGACTGGAGACGAACCGGTTATATCCGCGGGCATCTTGAATTGCTAGCGCCTGCGCTATTTGCGGAGCGGTCCACTCTGAGAAACCGATGTAATGAACTTTGCCCTGACGAATGAGATCATCGAATGCACTTAAGGTCTCTTCTAGTGGTGTCTCCACATCAAAACGATGCGCCTGATAAAGGTCGATGTAATCGGTTTTCAAGCGCTTAAGTGATGCATTACAGGATTCCATAATGTGCTTACGAGATAGTCCACGATCATTTTTTCCAGGACCAGTGGGCCAGTAGACCTTAGTAAGTAACTCGTAGGATTCGCGGCGCACGCCTTTGAGCGCTCTTCCTAGAATAACTTCGGCCTTGGTGCCGGCATAGACATCGGCGGTATCAAATGTCGTGATTCCACAATCTAGTGCAGCCTTCACACATTTTGCAGCGGCCTCAGATTCAACTTGGGAACCGTGAGTAACCCAATTTCCATAAGAAATCTCTGAGACATACATTCCTGAACTTCCGAGGCGTCTATATTCCATGTCGAGCACCTTATGTCCTTGCGTGGCTAGTTGCAAAGGGTCATCTCATATGGTTTGGTTCGACCACAACTTAATAGATATCTCCGTGGGGGAAGTTCGGTGCAAATCCGACGCTGACCCGCAACCGTAAGAGCAGAAGATTTACCTTCTATTCAAGTCGGATTACCCACCTAGATATTTGCAATAGACCAACACCCGCCGAGGTTTGCGGGGTGTAGTCCAACGGTTACTAGGCCACCCGTGCTTAGCGCTTGCGAGCTACCCCTGTGAGACTCTCTTACACAGGAGACTCCAGTAAATGAAGCACAGTAAAACAGCAACACTCATCGCGATCATCTTGATTGCATCCCAGGCCATTTCAATGGCACCATCGAACGCAGCTACTAAGGGCTACCGCTATTGGGGTTACTTTCAAGCAGCGCCAGGTGCAACTACCTGGACCGCGGCAATGACCGGGCCAACTGTTGATATCAAAGATGGCGCAGTTGAAGGATGGTCTTTCGTATTTAGCAACGATGACATTCCATCTGTAGCACCTTCAGTGAAAGCAAATTTTGCAACAATCTGCGCAAACACAAAGGCAACTGCCGGTAAAAAACGCATCGCACTCGTAGTTGACTTTGGAAACAAGGCATACGCACCTGCTGGCGAAAAGGTGCAGAAGACAATCACTCGCTGCGTTACAACTGCGATGAGCTCACAAGGTATCGATGTCTTGGGTCAAGTAGTCAAAGTTCGTGCAGATAAATCTGGGCTGATCTGCGGCTTTAACGGCTATCCAAAGAAGGAATGTGGCGTAGAGGTCACAACTCCGGCTGCACTTCAAAAGAAGTAACTAGAAATCCTTATGACTAAACCGCTACATCCACTGACTATGTGGGTCTGGTCGCTGGTTCTCTCAATCGGAATCGTGGCTTTAGATAACGCATGGGTGGCACTTGCCACAGTGGGTGTAGCGGCGTTAGTTGTCTACCTTCGAAGAGATGGATCACCGTGGAATGCAACCTTTTGGTGGTCACTTCGAATCGGAGTATTAATTATTGCAATACGCGCAATCATCGGAGTGCTCATCGGTGTCCCCATCCCAGGAACCGAACTCTTTCGAATCCCAATTCTGGATTTGCCCTCCTGGATGCCAGGAATTCGTATCGGTGGCGCAGTAACCCTAGAACGTCTCTCTTCCTCAGTTCACGAAGGCGTCATCATCGCAACCATGATTGCACTCTTCGGAGCGGCATCAGCTCTGACTAGTCCACACAAGTTACTTCGAGTACTACCAGTATTTATCTATGAAATAGGAATCACTCTCGTGATTGCAACTTCCGTCTTTCCGCAACTTGCCCAGAGTGTGAAGCGAATAAGAAGAGCGCAACAGATGAGAGGCATAGAGAAAGTCTCGTTACGCACTATCGCCCTTCCACTACTGGAGGAAACTCTGACCCGCTCATTGCAGCTGGCGCAATCAATGGATTCACGCGGTTATGGCGTGAGCCGAAAGAGATCTCGCTATCGTCCCGCACCCTGGCTTGCTCGTGATTTTTACTTTGTGATGACTGCTGTTACCGCTGCAACCGCGATGGTCGCATCATGATTACCTTTTCTAATGTCTCACTTATCTATCCGCACTCTACAAAGACAGTTTTGGAAGATCTAACCTGCCAGATTCAGGAAGGTGAAATGGTCTTAGTCATGGGGCAGACAGGATCTGGAAAATCTTCACTCTTGCGCCTTATCAATGGACTAGTCCCCCACCACACAGGTGGAATTCTCGCCGGTGACATTACCGTGGATGGTATTTCCACACGAGAGGTGAAGCCGGGTTCCCTCGCTCACTTGGTGGGAATTGTTGGTCAAAATCCAATTAACGGATTTGTGACAGATATTGTGGAAGAAGAGATTGCCTTTGGCATGGAGGCCTTGAATTTCGCACCTGATGTGATGCGAAAGCGTGTGGAAGAAGTCCTTGATCTACTTAGTCTGAATTCAGTTCGCAATAGAACTATTAGTTCTCTTAGTGGCGGGGAACAACAGCGCGTGGCTATTGCTTCAGCTCTGGTTATGCATCCCAAAGTATTGGTACTAGATGAACCAACTAGTGCGCTAGATCCCATAGCGGCTGAGGAAGTTCTCTCGGTGTTGCATCGACTCGTGCACGATTTGAGCGTTACCGTAATTATTGCTGAGCATCGCCTAGAGCGTGTTATCCAATTCGTTGATCGAATCATCTACATCGAAAGTGATGGTGAGACCTCTATTGGTAGCGCGGAAGAGATACTAGAAAAATCAACTCTCGTTCCACCGATTATCCGGCTTGCTCGTGCCCTTAACTTAAGTGAATTTGGCACCAGTGTGCGAGAAGTGCGCCGATTAACTTCCGATGTTCGAAACATTGAAACCAATGCAGTGACGCATCCACGTGCACTGACTTCTCCTGTCATCGAGGTTAATTCGCTGCAGATTGCATATGGCAGTGACGTTGCGCTACATAAGATTTCTACCGTTATCGGCCAGGGAGAAATCGTCGCTCTTATGGGGCGCAATGGTGCAGGTAAGAGTTCACTTCTGGAAGCGATCGTGGGAGTTCTCAAACCGAGCGCTGGCAATGTTCGTGTCTATGGCGGAAATCCGGCAGAGCTTGCCGGAAGCCAAAGGCGACAGACGATTGGTTATGTTCCGCAAGAACCGGCTGACTTGCTTTATGGTCAGAGCGTTCGGGAAGAGTGCACGCAAGCCGATACTCAAGCTGGTCTCGAACCAGGCACTACCTTCTCTTTCTTAAATAGACTTGTTCCGGCAATCTCTGAAAACACGCACCCTCATGATCTATCTGAAGGACAACGGTTAGCACTTGTTCTGAGCATCGTTCTTTCTGGTAATCCCAAACTGCTCATTCTTGATGAGCCCACTCGAGGATTGGATTATCAAGCCAAAGCGCTCTTTACTCTGGCACTAAAAGAGTATGCAACAACCCTGAATAACCCGGTCCTGCTTGCCACGCACGATGTTGAACTTGTGGCCGAGTTAGCAGACCGCGTCATCTTCTTAGCCGAAGGTGAAATAGTTGCAGACGGTTCCACCCTCGATGTCTTACTGAGTTCACCAGCCTTTGCGCCCCAGGTCGCCAAGATCATGTCACCACAACCTTGGCTCACAGTTGATCATGTGGTTGCTGCGCTGAAGGAGAGCACATGAGAACTAAGAACATTCTTACCTTCTCAAAGGTGCATTTGGTTGTTCTGTTTCTCACCAGTGCAGTTGGATTACTTGGTTTTCTCTGGCCATTTCTTATCTCCACTCAAGTTGCTCACCCGCAATGGATATTCCTCTGTGCAACTCCGCTTGCTCTGGCCGTCTTTTTAATCAGTGTTAGCAATGGTTCACTCGATGCAAAATCAGTTGCGCTGCTTGCTCTGCTTTCGGCACTCGTTGCTGCGCTGCGTCCGCTTGGAACGGGCGCGGTGGGCCTTGAACCAATGTGGTTTCTGCTGATATTAAGTGCGCGAGTTTTTGGTCCAGCATTTGGTTTCTTGCTCGGCGCAATTTCTATGTTGCTATCTGCGCTCATCACGGGTGGAACAGGGCCGTGGCTTGCATACCAATGCTTTGCCGCTGCCTGGATCGGGCTGGGAGTTGGATTGATCCCCCGCAGGGTGCGAGGAAAGAAAGAGATTACGCTGCTGATTCTTTATGGAATTATCGCCGCCGAATTCTTTGGCATCGCCATGGATCTGCAATTCTGGCCGTGGTATTTGGGAGTTGATTCCCAGCTTTCATTTACCGCAGGTGCACCAATACTTGAGAATCTAAATGACTTCCTCAGTTATCACTTCTTATCAGCCATGGCCTGGGATATTCCACGGGCTATCTTTACCTCAGTTCTGATTATTCTGACGGGTGCACCAGTACTTGGCGCGCTGCGTCGAGCACATACTCGCGCCGCATTTCTATCACCAATAGAGTTTAGGAATTTAACGACTAGCGAACGTGCGATGGGGAAAATGGCAACGAAACAATAGTTGCCGACGATGTGCGGCCTCGAACATCGATGACTAACTCATCGCCTTCATTCTTACCTGGATCGATGAGAGCAAGTGCGATCCCAACTTTGAGTGATGGGGAGAAAGTTCCGCTTGTGACAACACCAACCTCCTCACCTTGTAAGTCCTTCACAACCATTCCTGCACGAGGAATGCCCCGATCATTTGATTGAAGTGCGCACAGCGTGCGAACCACGCCCTCTTCGCGCTGACTACGTAAAGTGCTTGCGCCTCGGAAATTCTCTTTCTTCCATCCGATAGCCCATCCAGCACTTGCCTGTACTGGCGTGATCTCTAAGGTGAGTTCATGGCCGTGTAGTGGATAGCCCATCTCGGTGCGCAAGGTATCTCTAGCGCCAAGGCCACATATCTCGCCATCAAATGCTTTCATAGCTTCTACTAATGCATCCCACACAACTGACGCATCCTTCCAACTTGGAACGATTTCATATCCATGTTCACCGGTATACCCAGTTCTACAGAGAATTACTGGGCAGCCGCCAATCGACACTCGTGCAAATGCCATGTAATCCATTGTTGGATTGACGCCCAAGCTTTGGATAACGGCGTGCGCATCGGGTCCTTGCAGCGCTAGCACTGCAAACTCTTCATGAAGATTAGTTACTGAAATTTCGGAAGGTGCTTGCGATTGCAGAACTCGAACCACATCTGCAGTATTAGATGCATTAGGGATTAAGAAGAAATCTTCATCGCTATTCCTATATGCAATCAGGTCATCCACGACTCCACCATCATCGTTACAAAGCAGGGTGTATTGGGCCTTGCCATCAGTGATTCTGCTCAGATCGTTGGTGAACATCAGATTGAGAAACTCCAGGGACCCTGGGCCCGTCACACTCGCTTTGCCAAGATGAGAAACGTCAAATAACCCAACCCGCTCCCGCACCGCCTTATGCTCTGCAAGAACACCAGCTCCAGGGTATTCAATGGGCATCAACCACCCACCAAAGTCAGCCATCTTGGCTTGCAGTTCGATATGTTTCTGATGCAAAGGTGAGTTTTTCACGATGACAACTTACACTTACCCGACATCGGAACTCTGTAGCGCCATCAGTAAAAATGGGCGAGGCAATAGAAGGAGCAATTAATGACAACTATCCGCCTCACCGACGGAATCGTTAAGGATGATGTATTAGTTGTTGGTCTTGCCATAAAAGCTGGCAAGAGCGCTAAAGCTTCATTTCAGATTGAATATGGTGACTTACCATTTGATACAAAACCTCTTCTTCAAGCTCTGAGTGATTTAGGTGCAACAGGTAAGGCTGATGAAGTAATTAAGGTCGCTGGCATTTCCACTCGCTTGATTGTCTTTACTGGACTTGGAAAAGTTTCATCATCTTATGACTCCGAAGTATTGCGCCGGGCAGCTGGTGCCGCAGCTCGTTCGCTATCGGGCCATGCCAGTGCCACCTTCGCGCTACCGGCAAGGGATCTTCGTAGTCTGACTGCAATTGCCGAAGGAGCTGGACTTGGCAGCTACCTCTTTGATTCATTTAGGGGAGCAACGAAAGATGCACAGAAGACTCCGCTAAAAAACATCACGCTCTTCTCACTCCTGGCGGCAACTCCAGCGGCAAAAGAAGCTGCTCGCTCGGCAGAAGTGATTGCTACTTATACAAACCTGGTGCGCGATTTAATCAACACTCCCCCAAGTCACCTCACACCGGATAGTTTCTGCACCGCAATTAACGATGCGGTCAAGGCCGCTGGTGGTGCCTCAATCGGGTTGAAAGTTTCGGTCACAAGCGATGCGCAATTAAAATCTAAAGGCTTCGGCGGCATCACCGCCGTCGGTCAAGGTTCGGTTAATCCACCACGGCTGCTCAATATCACCTACACCCCAAAAGGCGTTACTTCGCAGAAGAAATATGCCTTCGTAGGAAAGGGAATTACCTTCGACACCGGAGGGTTAGCGCTTAAGCCTGCCCTCGGTATGGAGGCGATGAAGTCAGATATGAGTGGGGCTGCGGCGGTATGTGCGGCAACGATTGCTATCGCACTTCTTAAGTTGCCGGTGACAATAGAAACATGGGCGCCACTTGCTGAGAATATGGTGAGTGAGAATGCAACTAGACCGAGTGATGTCATCACAATCTATGGCGGTAAAACTGTGGAAGTTCTCAACCCTGATGCCGAGGGTCGCTTAGTGCTGGCAGATGCCCTTGTTAAGGCACAAGAGACCAGCGACCTCGATGGAATCATTGATGTTGCAACCCTTACTGGCGCACAAGTTGTTGCACTCGGCACTCGTACCAGTGCAGTCATGACTAACAATCAAGAGTTCTCAGCTACCTTTTTACAGGCAACGGATGTTGCCGGTGAATCCTTTTGGCCGATGCCACTTCCAGTTGAGTTGCGTGCATCACTGGACTCCCCTGTTGCCGATATGGCCAACATTGGAGATCGCATGGGAGGCATGCTGGTCGCCGGATTATTTCTTAAGGAGTTTGTCAGTGAAGATCTTCCCTGGCTGCATCTAGATATTGCGGGACCGGCATTTAATGAAGGTCAGCCGCATGGCTACACCCCTGTGGGAGGCACTGGTATCGCTCTGCGGTCATTGGTCGAGTTGGCGCGAGGCGAGTAGCCCATTTCCTACGATTTAGCCTTAGGCGACTAAGGCTGGCAAGATAACCCCTGTTGGAAGCTAGAGTTGAGCAGGCCTAAGGGAGTCAATCTGTGTCGAATTTTGATCTTGTAGTTCTTGGTGGAGGAAGCGGCGGTTACGCGGCAGCCCTTCGTGGTGCGCAACTCGGTTTATCCGTGGCACTGATCGAGAAGGACAAGGTTGGTGGCACATGTTTACACCGCGGATGTATTCCAACCAAGGCGCTGCTACACGCAGGTGAAGTTGCAGATAGCGCTCGCGAGTCTTCCCAATTTGGAGTCAATGCCACGTTTAACTCAATCGACATGGGTGGAGTGAATTCCTACAAAGATGGAGTTATTGCCGGTCTCTATAAAGGTTTGCAAGGTCTCGTTAAGTCACGAGGCATTACCTTCGTTGAAGGAACTGGTCGCCTAGTTTCAAATAACACTGTCGATGTCAATGGCACCCAGTACGTTGGTAAAAATATTGTCCTAGCAACCGGTTCATATGCCCGCACCCTGCCTGGATTAGATATCGATGGCAAGCAGGTCATCACTTCTGATCACGGCACATCAATGGATTATGTTCCTAAGAGCGTAATAGTTCTTGGTGGCGGAGTTATCGGTTGCGAGTTTGCATCAGTCTGGAAATCATTTGGTTCTGATGTCACAATCATTGAAGGTCTGCCGCATCTAGTTGCGCTAGAGGATGAATCTTCCAGCAAGCTACTCGAGCGCGCTTTCCGTAAGCGTGGCATCAACTTTGAACTGGGAGTCCGATTTAAATCCCATCGCGTTGATGCCAAGGGAGTTACTGTCACCTTAGAAGATGGTCGTGAGTTTACTGCCGACGTTCTTCTAGTTTCTGTGGGCCGTGGTCCAGTTACTGATGGAGTCGGATATCAAGAAGTTGGTATCGCTATGGATCGCGGATATATCACCGTCGATGACCATTGCCGCACAAATATTCCTGGAATTTTCGCAGTAGGAGACATCATTCCTACCCTTCAATTGGCACATGTTGGCTTCCAAGAGGGAATCCTCGTTGCCGAAACAATCGCTGGCCTAAATCCTCGACCAATTAATTACGATGGTGTTCCACGCGTTACCTATTCTGAGCCAGAAGTTGCATCCGTCGGTCTCTCAACGAAGGTTGCTAAGGAACGTGGACACGATGTGGTTGAGCTCGATTACAACTTAGCTGGAAATGGCAAGGCCCAGATTCTAAAGACTGCTGGATCTATCAAACTTGTGGCACAGAAGAACGGTCCTATTCTAGGAATTCACATGGTGGGAGCTCGCGTTGGTGAGTTGCTAGCTGAAGCACAATTGATCTTTAACTGGGAAGCAACTGCAGATGATGTTGCTCCTCTTCTACATGCACATCCAACAATGTCAGAGGCTATGGGCGAAGCTCACATGGCTCTGGCAGGCAAAGCACTTCACTCACACGGTTAAGTAAGAGGAGAAAATAACTATGTCATTCTCAGTAACAATGCCAGCTCTCGGAGAGAGCGTCAGTGAAGGCACGGTCACACGTTGGCTCAAGAATGAAGGCGACGTCGTTGCAGTAGATGAGCCGCTCCTAGAAGTTTCCACAGATAAAGTCGATACCGAGATTCCATCACCTGTTGCAGGCGTTCTTACCAAGATTATTGTTGGCGTAGATCAAACTGTTCTAGTCGGTGCTGAGTTAGCTGTTATTGCACAAGCTGGATCAAGCACACCTACACCTGTTGCAGCCGCACCCGTTGCCGCTCCAACTCCCCCTCCGGTTTCCACACCTGTTGCACCGGTTGCTCCTGTAGCACCAGCTGCACCCGCGCCAGCTGCTGCTAGTGCTAGTGGAACAGTGATTTCAATGCCCGCTCTCGGTGAATCAGTGAGCGAAGGAACTGTGACACGTTGGCTTAAGAACATTGGTGATGCGGTTGCAGTAGATGAAGCGCTCCTTGAAGTTTCAACAGATAAAGTCGATACCGAAATTCCATCTCCTGTAGCCGGAATTTTGTTAGCTATTGATGTAGCAGTTGATACAACTGTTGCGGTCGGTGCACGTCTTGGTCTGATTGGAGTTCAAGGTGGCGCACCTGCTCCGGTTGCGACTCCAGCACCTGCCGCACCTGCTCCAGTAGTTGCAGCCCCAGTAGTTGCAGCTCCGGCACCTGTTGCAACCCCAGTTGCACCGGCACCTGTTGCACCTGCTCCTGTTTCACAACCCACAGATGCCTATGTCACTCCTATAGTTCGCAAGCTTGCCAACGATCTTGGCGTAAACCTTGCTTCCGTCAAGGGAACAGGTATCGGCGGAAGAATTCGTAAAGAAGATATTGAAGCCCTTGCTCCAAAGAACGCAGCAGTTGCGTCAACCTCAGCCGCAGCACCAGCTGCCGCGGCTCCGGTGCGAGCATCGGCGCCCGTTGTCGCATCTGCACTTCGTGGAACAACGGTGACTATGTCTCGCTTGCGTAAAGTTATCGCAGCGCGCATGGTTGAATCACTACAAGTTTCAGCACAATTAACAACAGTAATTGAAGTAGATGTCACAAAGATTGCACGCTTGCGTGATAAATCAAAGGCGACATTCGAGGCTCGTGAGGGCGTCAAGCTTTCATTTATGCCGTTCTTTGCCGTTGCCGTATGTGAAGCCCTAAAGCAGCATCCTGTTCTTAATTCATCTGTCGAAGGTGACCAGATTATTTATCATGGCGCAGAACACCTAGCTATTGCAGTTGATACCGAACGAGGTCTCTTGGTCCCAGTCATTCATAATGCTGGCGATCTCAATATGGGCGGGGTTGCGCGAAAGATTGCAGACCTTGCAGCACGCACCCGCGATAACAAGGTCACTCCAGATGAACTAGGTGGTGGAACATTTACGCTTACCAATACCGGTTCCCGTGGCGCCCTCTTTGACACTCCCATTATTAACCAACCACAGGTTGCAATCCTTGGACTAGGTGCAATCGTGAAGCGTCCAATGGTCGTTAAGGGTGAAGATGGTGGAGAAACAATTGCAATTCGCTCGATGGTCTACCTTGCACTTTCCTATGATCACCGAGTCGTTGACGGCGCAGATGCTGCTCGGTTCTTGGTGACACTCAAAGAGCGACTAGAAGGCGGATCCTTCGAAGCAGATCTAGGACTCTAATAGATGTCAGTTCCACAACGCATCGCAATCACTGGCGCCTCCGGTCTTATCGGAACCGCACTTGTTGGCCATCTTAAGAGTGAAGGTCATACCGTGCAGCGTCTTGTGCGCCGCGCAGTTGTTGCCCAAGATGAGATTCAGTGGGATCCCAAGAGCGGATATGTAGATATTGAAGCGCTGCGTGGAGTAGATGCCGTGATTCACCTGGCCGGAGTTGGCGTTGGTGATAAGCGCTGGAGTAAGAAATACAGGTCGGAAATTCTTAACTCACGACTACTTGGCACGACTGCGATTGCAAATGCCGTCACCGAAGTAAGGCCGCAAGTCTTTATTTCAGCCAGTGCTATCGGCTGGTATGGCGAATCGGGAAACCGCGCCGTAGTTGAAAGCGATCGTGTTGGTGATGATTTCCTCGCAGCCGTTTGTCGCGAGTGGGAAGGCGCTGCAGACCTTGCGACAGGAGTGCGCACAGTAAAGATTCGTACTGGCCTAGTTCTTGATCCCACAGGCGGTGCGCTAGGCAAGATGTTGCCGCTATTTCGTTTAGGTCTGGGTGGAAAACTTGGTAACGGTAAGCAATGGTGGTCTTGGATCACCCTGCACGATCTAATTCGCGCCATCACGTTCTTACTGGAAAATCCGGTTTCAGGTCCAGTGAACTTAACCTCACCAAATCCTGTGACTAATCAAGAGTTCACATCAGCACTTGCTCGCGCGATGCACCGTCCTGCACTCTTTCCTGCTCCGGCATTTGCATTGAAGTTAGCACTGGGTGGTTTCTCAAGTGAAATCCTGGGAAGCAAGAAAGTCAATCCGCAGGTTCTTACCGAAGCCGGCTTTACCTGGGATTACCCACACATCACTACTGCGCTATCGGCTCTGATTCAGGAGTAATTCTTGCGCAGCAAGACGGCCCGCTAATAGGGCTCCATTTTGGGAAGGTGCTGTTCGGTAATCCCCCGCCACATAAACATTCTCAGATACTTGCGATGATGCTGCGCTCTGATTGCCGATAGCAAAAATAGGTAGGGACTTAGGAATATCGTATTTAGCGATCAGTGACCATCCACCTGTGTGGGCTCCCCACATGATGGCTAGGTGTCTGCGCACCTCTGACTCTGATGCGAAATCTAACGTTGTACTAGCTAAGAGTGAACGCCCGGCAGGTGAATAAGATGTTGCAAGATTGGAAATCACTATTGAGTTAACGACTGGGCCACGATTTTCACCGTCGATGAGCAGGCGGGCAGAGGCGGTGAGTTCTTCAGGTACCTCGTGATACCAGGTCGTACTGCCAGCAAGTTTTGGCACATTTGCAATATCAAGTAATTGCGCTGCAGTGGTGAGATCTGTGGCAACGATTACTACTTGATTCTCAAATTGCGATAAGGAATCAATGTGATGGTTTAGCTCAATCTTATGAACACGAGTGGCAAGTGCGGCCGGCAGTGCCCCCACTCCCTTGCGCGGTAGCCCAGGCTTGCCAGAGATGAAAGATGTAATCAATCCTTTTCCCGTTACCGCATTGACTGACGCTGGTGGAGTCAGAAAGACGCCAGAGAGAAATGGTTTTAAGACTCGTGAATATAGATTTCCAAGGTGGCACAGTTCATCTTCCACAGAATTTCTGGCACTGGCAGAGCGCAAAAGATAGTTAAGAAAGCCAAGCTTCTGACTCAAGCTTCCAGTTGCAGGATTAAGGCCAGCGAAAGGGCTACTGCGCGGATCTCCTAAGGCAACCCTTTTCTCTCCTATGCAAATATCAATAGTGCGTGGTGCGAAGATGAAATCCAATTCACTCATTACTCCGAGTCGAACTAGTTCTGGATACTTGGCATTGATTAGCTGGAAGCCGCGATCGAGTGTGAATCCATCGATGTAATCTGTAGCTACCCGCCCGCCCACGCGATCGCTGCCATCGTAGATAACAACCTCACGTCCGGCCTCTTGCAAAGTAATGGCAGCGCTAAGCCCGGCAAGGCCAGCCCCGATTACGGCAACAGGTTTAACGGACACAAGGTGATTATGGCTTACTTATTTTGCAGTTTTGAAGGCCACCAGATTTTTGGTCCGATTTCGTGAACGAGTGCCGGCACCAAAATTGATCGAACGATAATGGTGTCAAGCAGTACTCCAAATGCGACGGCAAAGCCGAGTTGAGCAAGTGGCACAAGAGGAAGAATTCCAAGAACCGCGAATGTTGCCGCCAGCACGATTCCAGCCGAAGTAATTACAGCTCCCGTGACCGTAACACCCTTAATGACTCCTGCACGGGTTCCGATTTTCGCGGATTCCTCCCGTACTCGCGTCATCAGGAAGATGTTGTAGTCAATACCAAGGGCCACCAGGAAGATGAATGCAAACAGTGGGAATGAATTATCACCGCCGGCAAAACCAAATACATGGTTAAAGACAAGTGCGCATACACCGAGCGTTGCAAAGTAAGAAAGGACAACGGTTCCAAGAAGCACTATCGCACTGAGAATGCTTCGCAAGAGCAGACCCAAAATGATGGTGATGACAAGCAAGATGATAGGAATGATTGTCTTGTTATCGCGATCATTTGCCTGGCGGACGTCGTAGTAGACCGCACTAGTTCCGCCTACCAGCGCCGTGGAATCTGCGGTTTTGGCAAGGCGACGAATCTCCGGGATGTCATTGCCTGCCTCAACGCTATCTGGAGCCTTATTCAGAGTCAGATTCAATATCGCCCTGTTGTTAACAATCTTCACAGCAGGTGCTGGTTGACCCGGAACCGGGAAGCCATCTAGTTGTGGTGAAACATCTGTTACCCCAGGAGCATTTCTGACCGCAGCCGTTACTGCCGCAATCTTGTCCGCGCTAATCACGACTTGAGTGGGATCACCTTGACCACCAGGGAAGTGCTTTTCCAGAAGTTTTTGGCCAACTACTGACTCTGGATTGCCGGTAAATGAATCTACCGTTCCTAGTCCATCGGTTTTGAGCGTAGTAGAGGCAAATGCAAAGAGAAGCAGAATGGCTCCGGTGACTACCCACGACCTGCGCGGATTGCGTCCAATGGAGTTTCCAACCTTGGACCACATTCCTTCAAGAACGTGATCATCTCCGTCATTCTGCGGAATACGTGGCCAGAACAACCAGCGACCGAAGATCAGCATAAGAGCGGGCAGCAAAGTCAGAATCGTAAT
>JBILAM010000095.1:0-2717 GCA_044354225.1 Candidatus Planktophila sp. | reverse complement strand
GATCAAGGCCGCGGTCGCAGCTGCACTTTCATCATCGGCTCCCCTTGTTCTTTCAGATGTTCGCGGCCATGAAGTTATCGTGCCGGCAGAGAAAATCGGCTATGTGGAAATCGGGCAACCAACCGAGCGTCGCGTCGGTTTCGGTGCCAACTAAGTGTCGATAACTTTCTCAGACTTACCACTTCGCAAAGAGACTATCGATGCGCTCAATGAACATGGTTTTACATCTCCCTTTCCTATTCAAGAGATGGTCATGCCTATTGCACTCGCCGATGGCGATGTCATTGGTCAAGCAAAGACCGGTACCGGTAAGACGCTCGCATTTGGAATTCCAGTAATTGAGCGCGTCATTGCACCCAATGATGCAGACTGGCCACAACTAGCCAATCAGGGCCATCCTCAAGTTCTCATCGTTGTCCCAACCCGCGAACTCTGCGTGCAGGTCACAAAAGATATTGAAGAGCTCTCCTTCAACCGCGGAATTCGCACGCTAGCTGTCTACGGCGGCCGTGCATTTGAGCCACAGATTGAAGCGCTCCAAAAAGGCGTCGAGATTGTCGTGGGAACCCCAGGTCGTTTATTAGATTTATATCGACAGGGACAACTCACACTTAAGAATGTTTCGCGAGTAGTTCTTGATGAAGCTGATGAGATGCTGGATCTCGGATTCTTACCTGATGTCGAGAAGATCTTTACCAGTACTCCCGCTCGTCAGCAGACGATGCTCTTTTCAGCCACCATGCCTGGAGACATCATTGCTTTAGCGCGTCGCTTCATGAACCAGCCCGTCCACATCCGCACACAAGATAACGAGGATGAAGGCGCAGTCGTATCTCGCATTGTTCAGCATGTAATCCGAGCACACGCCATGGATAAAATCGAGCTGCTCGGGCGCATTCTTCAAGCCAATGGCCGTGGACCAACAATTGTTTTTTGTCGCACTAAGCGCACAGCACAGAAAACATCTGATGAATTAGTAGAGCGTGGCTTTAACGCCGCAACTATCCATGGAGATCTAGGGCAATCTGCTCGCGAGAAGGCGCTCAATGATTTCAAGGCTGGTAAATCAGATGTCCTAATTGCAACCGATGTTGCAGCGCGTGGAATTGATATCGATGGCATTACTCACGTAATTAATTACCAATGCCCGGAAGACGAGAAGACATATGTGCACCGCATTGGTCGTACTGCTCGAGCCGGTGCCCACGGTATTTCAGTCACCTTCGTCGACTGGGATGATCTCGCTCGTTGGAAAATGATTGATACCGCACTTAAGTTAGGTCTAGCTGAACCTCTTGAAACATACTCATCTTCAGATCACTTCTATGAGATGCTCGACATTCCGCGCGATTCAACTGGAAGTCTCAAGCAGGTACGTCCACTCAAGGTTGAGAAAAAAGCACCGTCAAAGAGTGCTCCGAAGAGTTCAGCGCCGCAGGTCAAGCGCGAACGTACTCGGACTAAGCGAATATCTAGTTAATTTGCGGCAAATGCTTTAATTGCATTTGCCAACATTTGTACCGCGATTGCAGCAAGTAATAAGCCAGCGATACTTGCAAGTAATGTGACGCCAGAATCTTTGATAACTCCAATGATCTTTGTAGATGCCATAAGAACTGTTCCGATAATGAGGTGAACAGCAATGATGGCAATGGCTAATCCAATGAACTGAGCAGTGGAGTCTGCCTTCTGCACATAAATCATGGTTGCAACGATTGCTCCTGGGCCAGCAAGCAATGGGGTTCCTAGCGGAACCATTCCGATATTGGAGCTTTTCTGATCAGCTCCGCCCTTTGATGTTCCCATGAGAAGCTGGAGTGAGACATAGAGAAGAAGTAGCCCGCCAGCTGCCTGTAGCGCTTCGATTGAGACATTCATATATTCCAGAATGAACTGCCCAAAGAAAGCAAAGCTTGCAATAACAAAAAGTGAAACAGCTGCTGCCTGCCATGCCAAACGCACTCTCTCGCGCGGAGTCTTGTCTCCCACTAAACCAAGAAATATTGGAGTGGCTCCAGGTGGATCCATAATGACAAAGAGTGTGACAAAAGCCTGCGTTGCAAAGGTGATTGTTCCTATTGAGTTCATACTCGTACCACCCTTCGTGCATCTGCTTGCGCCTCTAAGGCTTCCCATTGTGCCGCAAGTGTTGTGTTTTCTGCCATCGCATTAAGTTTTCCAGTACCGTGATAATCACTTGATCCAGTGATAACAAGGTTGAGCTCCTGTGCTATCTCACGAAGGGTTTTACGCTCCTCTACGTTTTGGTCACGATGGTCAACCTCAATGCCATTAAGTCCAGTAGCAACCAAATCAGCGAATGTCTCTGACGTGATGATTTGTCCTCGGCGAGAAGCAAAAGGGTGAGCAATCACGGCAACTCCACCTGCGCTACGAATTGCTCTGATAGCTTCCACAGGGGTGGGTGCGGCATGTGTTACGTAGTACTTAGATTCATTGTTAAGCAGATTTAAGAAGGCTTCATCCCGACTTGCTACTACACCCTTGTGGACAAGAGCATCTGCTAGGTGTGGCCTTCCCACGGTGGCACCTGCTGGGGTCTGCGCCTTCACATCATCTAGCGAAATATCAATGCCATCAGCTTTCAGAAGTTCAACCATCTTTCGCATTCTAGGTATGCGGGTATCTCGAGAATCAGCAAGGATTTGTTGTATCGCAGCGTTCTCGCCGTCAAAGAGCAACCCGAGCATATGCAC
>JBILAM010000012.1:0-28418 GCA_044354225.1 Candidatus Planktophila sp. | reverse complement strand
CAAGTGAGTAAATAACTGCCTCGCCGATTTCGCGAAGATTATGCGGAGGAATGTTTGTCGCCATACCCACTGCAATACCGGCAGAACCATTAACTAATAGGTTAGGAAAACGGGCAGGTAATACATCTGGCTCTTGTGATCGTCCGTCATAGTTGGGAGAGAAGTTGACGGTATCTTCATCGATATCGCGCATCATCTCCATAGCAAGAGGTGCCAAGCGCGCTTCGGTATAACGCATCGCAGCTGCCGGATCGTTACCGGGTGAACCAAAGTTTCCATTGCCATCTACCAATGGATAGCGAAGTGACCATGACTGAGCTAAACGAACAACGGTGTCATAGATAGCGGTGTCACCATGGGGATGGTAATTACCCATGACATCACCGACGATGCGAGAAGATTTGTAATAGCCCTTATCGGGGCGATATCCAGCATCGAACATGGCATAGAGAACGCGGCGGTGAACTGGTTTCAAACCATCTCGCACATCTGGAAGTGCGCGGCCAACAATGACAGACATGGCGTAGTCAAGATAGCTGCGCGCCATTTCGACTTGAAGATCAACCTTTTCGATGCGATCGAAAGTGACTTCCTCCGGTGTCATGTCATCTGTTGTCATTAGATATCCAAGAATCTAACGTCTTTAGCATTTCGCTGAATAAAGGCACGGCGCTGCTCGACATCTTCACCCATAAGCACAGAGAACAAATCATCAGCCGCGGCGGCGTCATCGAGTGTTACCTGAATCAAGACCCGATGCTCTGGATCCATAGTTGTATCCCACAACTCTTTTGCCGGCATTTCACCTAAACCTTTAAAGCGTTGAATTCCATCTTCTTTCGGAAGACGCTTTCCGGCATCAAGACCAATCTTGATCATGCCATCGCGCTCTCTATCGCTAAATGCGTATTCAACCGGGTCTTTGCCACCCCATTTGAGTTTATAGAGCGGAGGTTGTGCCAGATAGACAAAACCATTTTCGATAAGCGGGCGCATAAAGCGAAATAACAAAGTTAGAAGTAGCGTGCGAATGTGCTGACCATCAACGTCAGCATCGGCCATCAAAATAATCTTGTGATAACGCAACTTGGCGATATCAAAGTCATCGTGAACTCCAGTACCAAGTGCGGTAATCAGAGCTTGCACTTCATTATTTTGTAGCACGCGATCAATGCGAGCCTTTTCGACGTTCAGAATCTTGCCGCGGATAGGCAAGACTGCCTGGTTACGTGAATCGCGGCCGCCCTTTGTGGAACCACCAGCAGAGTCACCTTCAACAATGTAGAGCTCGCACTTTTCCGGATCAGTCCACTGGCAATCAGCTAACTTGCCGGGCATGCCGCGTCCTTCGAGCAAACCTTTGCGGTTACGAGCTAAATCACGTGCTTTACGTGCTGCCACGCGAGCAGAGGCGGCATCGATTGATTTACGAATAATGTCTTTACCCTCTTGTGGGTTTTGTTCAAACCACTGCGTCAAACGGTCATTGACTACTTTTTGGGTAAATGACTTTGCTGCAGTGTTACCGAGTTTGGTCTTCGTCTGTCCTTCAAACTGTGGTTCACCTAATTTGATAGAGACAATTGCGGTCAGGCCTTCACGAACATCATCTCCAGTTAGGCGATCTTCCTTTTTGCGAATAAGTCCTTGCTCTTCGGCGAACTTATTAACAACTGAGGTGAGCGCTGTGCGGAAGCCTTCTTCGTGGGTTCCGCCCTCATGGGTGTGAATAGTGTTGGCAAATGTGTAGACAGACTCGGAGAAGCCGTTATTCCACTGCATTGAAATTTCAAGAGAAAGTTGCGCCTTCTTATCCTCTGACTCAATGGCGATGACAGTTTTATGGAGCTCGCCACGGGTTGAGTTAAGGTGCTTTACAAAGTCAGTAATACCACCCTGGTATTGGTAGCGCACCGCAATCTGTTCGCCTTTGTCATCAACATGACCTGGGCGTAAATCTGTTAGAGATAAAATAAGGCCGCGGTTAAGAAAAGCCATCTCGCGAAAACGAGTAGAGAGAACTTCAAATGAGAAATCTGTTGTTTCAAAGATATCTTCCGACGGCCAGAATTGAATTGTGGTTCCGGTCTCGGTTGTCGCTTCACCTTTAGCAACGGGTGCTTGTGGAACACCAAGTCGGTAATCTTGTCGCCAGATAAATCCATCGCGCTTTACTTCAGCTGAAAGTTTTGTGGAAAGTGCGTTGACAACTGAGGAGCCAACACCGTGCAGTCCGCCAGAGACTGAATAACCACCATCGCCAAACTTTCCACCGGCGTGCAAAACGGTGAGAACAACTTCAAGAGCTGGCTTCTTTTCAATCGGGTGCATATCAACAGGGATTCCGCGACCGTTATCGATTACTTGTAGTGATCCATCGGGCATCAAGCTGACTTTAATTTCTGTGCAATAACCTGCGAGCGCTTCATCAACTGCGTTATCGACGATTTCATAGACTAAGTGGTGCAGACCGCGTTCACCGGTGGAGCCGATATACATGCCAGGGCGCTTTCGAACCGCCTCCAGCCCCTCTAGGACTGTGATCGAGGAGGCGTCATATCCGCCCGGTTCCTTCTTCACATCACGCTTTTCGCTCAAAGTGGGAACTCCTTGAATTTGCCTTAAATGGGCTATAGAGCGGGAATTCCTCTACAGCAGGGTGAAATCCTATCGTTAAATCAGAAGTCAAATACCGGCGAGAAGCCTTAGAAGTGGGATATACCGCCCGTTTGGCGCAGGGGTGAGGGTTCCTACTGAATCAACTTACCTTTTGCTAGATATCCACAGAGTTTATCCCCATTGTGGGTGGAGTTACACCAATGTAATTCAGCGCAAAGTTAGAAAATATTAAATCTGTGGGCCCAATGATTCCATCGCACGCAACGTTGCAATGCGCTCTTGAATTGGTGGGTGGGTACTAAATAGTTTTGAGACAGATTTCGCATCTAATGGAGATTCGATCCAAATATGTGCAACCGCATTTGATTTCTGGCGCACCACGGTGGAATCAGCAGCTAATACTTCAAGTGCTTTGCGAAGCCCAGCAGGATTGCGCGTAAAGGAGACTGCGGTTGCATCAGCTAGCGCTTCACGTTTACGTGAGATTGCAGATTTCAGGAGCAGCGCCGCAATCGGAGCAAGAATTAAGACAACCAGTGAAAGAATCAGTGCCACTGGGTTTTGATTTTGGTTTCCATCTCTGCGACCGCCGCCAAAGAACATAATGCGCATCAGGAAATCACTCAAGATTGCAATTGCTCCGGCAGTTGTTGCAGCAACTGCTGATACTAAGGTGTCGCGGTTTGCCACGTGTGACATCTCATGGGCAATGACTCCCTGAAGTTCATCGCGATCCATAACTTCAAGAATCCGCGTAGTAAATGCAATCAGTGCGTGATCAGGATTGCGCCCGGTTGCAAATGCGTTGGGCGCAGAATCTTCAACAATTGCCACCTGAGGCATTGGTAGGCCACTTGCTATCACCACCTCTTCAATAACATTAAAGAGTTCAGGAGCATCTTCTCGGGTAATAACTTTGGCACCCGTCATCGTGAGTACTAATTTATCTGAGCCGTAGTAAGAGCCCCACACGCCGATAAGTGATATTCCCACTGCAAAGGGAACAATTGTGGAGGCGGTTCCTGCTCCAAAATATGTCAGTACTGCGTAAGCAACGAGCCAGGTGAGAACTCCCATTGATGCCAGTAGGAAATAAGTCTTTCCTTTATTAGCAGAAGCGAGTGCGCGAAAGTTATTCTCAGCCATAGAACTTGCTAGAACTTAACGCCTGGAACGTTGCGATCTGTTGGATTCTCAACTTCATAGAAGTCGCGCGCATCTACCTTTGCAAAACCAGCAAAGAAGCTGGTGGGGATGGTTTTAACGGCCGTGTTAAGCGAGCGCACAGTGTCATTATAGAACTGGCGTGCAAATGAAACTTTATTCTCTGTTGTTGAAAGTTCTTCTTGAAGAGATAAGAAGTTTGCTGATGCCTTTAGATCTGGATACGCCTCAGCAACTGCAAGTAAACCCTTCAGCGCATTTGTCAGAGCGCCATCTGCTGCTGCAACGTCAGCAATTGTTGTCGCACTCGTTGCCTTTGCCCGTGCTGTGACAACAGCGTCGAATGTAGATTGTTCGTGCGCTGCATATCCTTTAACGGTCTCCACCAAATTAGGAATCAGATCTGCGCGTCGCTTGAGTTGAACCTCAATCTGGGCAAATGCTTCATCGACTGTGATGTTCAGGCGAATGAGCCGGTTGTATTGAGCAATAAAGAATAGAACTAAAAGTATGACTGCGCCGATGACTATATATTCCATAATGTATTCAACCTTCTGGTGGGTAGTTGTATTCCCCAGATATTCGGTATCCGAGGCGCTATTTGATCTTGCTTTGGTGGAAATTCATGAAAGAACGGCTTGGGGTTGGCCCGCGCTGTCCTTGGTAACGTGATGCATATATCGCTGAACCATATGGATGTTCAGCAGGGGAGGAAAGTCTAATCAGACAGAGCTGACCGATTTTCATGCCTGGGAATAACTTCACCGGCAAGTTAGCAACATTTGAAAGCTCAAGAGTGATGTGTCCAGAAAATCCAGGATCGATAAATCCGGCAGTCGAGTGTGTGAGAAGTCCTAGGCGGCCCAGTGAAGATTTACCCTCGAGCCGGCCGGCAATGTCATCAGGAAGAGTGATGACTTCGTAGGTGCTTGCTAATACGAATTCACCTGGGTGCAAGATAAATGCTTCACCATCATCGGCAATGACTTCGCGAGTGAGCTCCGGTTGCTCCAGTGATGGATCGATGACTGAATATTTATGGTTTTCAAAGACCCGAAAGAATTTATCTAGGCGCACATCAACTGAGGATGGCTGGATCATCGCCTCTTCAAAGGGCTCGACCGCCACGCGGCCCGCTGTTATTTCGGCGCGAATATCGCGATCACTAAGAAGCACGGCGCGAGCCTACCTTTGCGGGCTTAGAAAAAGGAGTCCGGCGCGCTTGCCTAAGTTACTGGCGGGTAGCATTATTGCGCCATGAGCCATTACACCGCCAACCTGCGCGATATCGAATTCTGCCTCTTTGACCTACTTGGTCGCGAAAAAGTTCTTGGTACTTCTATCTACTCTGAACTCGATCGCGAGACCGCGATGGGAATGTTAGAAGAGATGAAGCGTTTAACTGAAAATGATTTAGCGGCATCTTTTGTTGAAGGCGATCGCGTTGGAGCAATCCTGAATAAAGAGACCGGAAATGTCACTCTGCCCGCGAGCTTTATCAAGTCTTACAAGTCATACATTGATGGTGAGTGGTGGCGACTTGATGCACCGGTAGAACTCGGTGGAATGAAAGTTCCGGCAAGTATTCGTTGGGCGATTGCCGAAATGGTTCTTGGATCAAATCCGGCAGTTCACCTCTATGCATCTGGTTATGCATTTGCCCATGTTGCATTTCTATTAGGCACAGATGTTCAGAAAACGATGGCGAAGCATATGGTCGAGCGTCACTGGGGCGCCACGATGCAATTGACTGAGCCAGATGCTGGTTCAGATGTCGGAGCAGGTCGCACCAAAGCTGTGGAGCAAGCAGATGGAACTTGGCACATCACTGGAAATAAGCGATACATCACTTCCGGCGATGCCGACTTCTATGAAAATGTGATGCACTTTGTGCTCGCTCGCCGTGAAGGTGGCGGACCAGGAACAAAAGGTTTATCACTGTTCCTCATTCCTAAATTTATGTTTGATCTTGAAACAGGTGAGCTAGGAAAACGTAACGGCGTCTATGTCACAGCCTTGGAAAGTAAAATGGGTCTTAACGTCTCTGCTACCTGTGAAGTAAATCTTGGCGAGAAAGAACCTGCAGTTGGTTATCTACTCGGTGATGTCCATCAAGGCATCTTCCAGATGTTTAAAATTATTGAATTCGCTCGCATGATGGTGGGAACTAAGGCGATTGCAACGTTATCTGCCGGCTATCTGCAAGCACTCTCCTATGCAAAGGTCCGCGTGCAAGGCGGCGATATGAAGGTAATGAACGATAAGGCAAGCCCGCGCGTAACAATCATTAAGCATCCGGATGTTCGCCGCTCCTTGATGGTGCAGAAGGCTTACTCCGAAGGCATGCGCGCACTTGTTCTCTATACCGCCTCTATCCAAGATGAGATCGAGTTGGCGCGAGCTGCAGGAGATGAGGAGAAGTTAGAGAAGATGGAACGACTGAACGATCTCTTGCTTCCGGTTGTTAAGGGATTCGGATCTGAAAAATCATGGACACTTCTTGGAACTGAATCGCTACAGACATTTGGTGGTGCCGGATTTACCCAAGATTGGCCGCTAGAACAATATGTGCGCGATGCCAAGATTGACACCTTGTATGAAGGCACAACCGCAATTCAAGGTCTGGACTTCTTCTTCCGCAAAGTTGTAAAAGATGGTGGCCGTGCACTTGGCTTACTTGGCAAAGAGATTCAAGCATTTGCGGAAAGTGGAGGAGCGCATGCCGCCGAGAAGCAAGCTCTTCTTAAGGCACTGGCTGATCTCAATGGAATTATCGGCGTACTTGTTGGCCACGCGATGGCATCACAAGAGAAATCAGATGAGATTTACAAGGTGGGCTTAAGCACCTCACGTGCACTGATGGCAGTGGGTGATGTCATTATTACTTGGCTTCTTCTTCGTCAGGCAGATATTGCAGCAGAGAAGTTGGCCGCAGGTGCTGGAAAAGATACCGATTTCTACACCGGCAAAATTGCATCTGCAAAGTTCTTTGTTGCCACAGTTCTTCCTCATATCACTGCAGATCGTAAGATTGTGGAAGCAACTGATTCCACGATTATGGAGATCCCGGAGTCTGCTTTCTAACTGTTTTAAGATAAACTCACCGGATGCTCTCAAAACATCGTGGTGAGTTTTTTCTTATCTTGGGAGCCTTTATATTTGCTCTCAGTGGGCTCGTTGTCATTGTGGTGCTCAAACATCTACCAGCCTTTCGACTAGCTGAATTTCGCTCAGTCACTGCGGTTTTAATTCTCGGAAGTTATGTCTTGTTGACTCGGCCAGGGCTCATAAAAATCGTTCGCTCCGAAATTCCTAAGTTAGGAATGTATGGAGTCATTGGTTTTGCAATGGTCAACTTTGGGTATCTGTTGGGAATCCAGCGCGGGGTTCCAATTGCACTTGTTTTGATTATCGAATTTACTGCACCAATCTGGATAGCTCTCTGGATCAAGTTCGTCCGTAAATCTTTTGTCGCTCGCGATATGTGGATAGCAATTGCGCTCTCGCTGTTGGGGTTAATCCTGGTTTCAAAGGTGTGGAATGGCTTCACCTTCGACTTAATCGGTATCGCAGGTGCTGTCTTAAGTGCTTTCGCTCTCGCTGCTTACTTTCTAATGAGTGAGAAAATCGGAAAGAAACGCGAACCAATCGCTCTACTTATCTTTGGTATGGGATTTGCATCAATCTTTTGGCTTGTAGTTCTTCCACCTTGGACCTTTCCTTTTGAAGTATTTACAATGAAGATGGACTTAGGTGGCATTGCCGCTGGCATATTAGTTCCAGGTTGGGTGATGATGGCAGCAGCTGCAATCATTGGAACCGTAGTTCCTTATCTCTGTGTGCTTACCGGCATGCGACTTCTTAGCGCATCAACAAGTAGCGTCATTGGAATGCTTGAGCCGGTACTGGCAGGTGCTTTTGCATGGATCTGGTTTGGTCAGAGCTGGGATGCAATTCAACTCTTCGGAGCGCTCGTCGTGCTTTTTGGAATTTATCTAGCTGATCGCGCTAAATCTGTAGCGTCTAAATAAGTTACAACTGGAACTACTCGTTCCAGCCACCATCACCTGGCGCTGTCGGTTGAATATCATTTGTCGATCCTGTTGATTGTGTGAAGTCGCGACCAGAACCAACGTTAGGTGCCATATCAAAGAAGCGTGCAAAGTGGAGTTGGGCCGAGACTGTAATCGTGCGAGTTGGTCCGTTACGGTGCTTGGCAACAATGAAATCTGCTTCACCCGATCGGTTCTGTGAGTCATACATATCATCGCGGTGGAGCAAAATAACAACGTCAGCATCCTGTTCGATAGAACCAGATTCACGAAGATCAGAGAGCATCGGGCGCTTATCTGTTCGCTGTTCCGGACCACGGTTGAGCTGTGAGATTGCAATGACTGGAACATCTAGTTCTTTCGCCATCAACTTTAATTGACGCGAGAATTCAGAGACTTCTTGCTGGCGGTTCTCCACCTTTTTGCCTGATGACATCAGCTGCAGGTAATCAATCACAACGAGCTTGAGATTGTGGCGTTGCTTTAAGCGGCGCGCTTTTGCCCGAATCTCCATCATAGAAAGGTTGGCAGAATCATCAATAAATAAAGGAGCATCTGAAATCTCACCCATGCGTCGGGCAAGCTTGGACCATTCTTCATCACTGAGTTGTCCAGAACGGATGCTGTTAAGTCCAACGCGAGCTTCAGCTGAGAGCATGCGCATAGTAATTTCTGATTTCGACATTTCCAGAGAGAAGATCACCGCGGTTTGGTTATCGTGAATTGCAGCATGGCGAGCGATATCAAGACCCAGAGTTGATTTACCAACAGCAGGGCGAGCAGCCAGAATGATCATATTTCCAGGATGGAAACCATGTGTGAGTTGATCTAAATCGCGGAAACCAGATTTAACACCTTCGGCACCCACGCCTTTTGAAATTGCTTCAATCTCATCAAGTGCTTGTGGCAATAAAGTATTGAGTTGCACATAATCTTCGGAAGAGCGGCGCTCTGTTACTGCATAGACCTCTGCTTGCGCGGCATCGACTGCATCATCTACTTCGCCATTTTGATCGTAACCAAGCTGAACAATCTTTGTTCCTGCCTCCACTAGTCTGCGCATGATTGCATGTTCAAGCACAATCTTTGCGTAGTAGCCGGCGTTGGCCGCGGTTGGCACAGAAGAGATAAGTGTGTGTAAATATGGAGCTCCACCTGCGCGCGCAATCTCGCCACGCTTTGTAAGTTCTGCGGCTACGGTAATTGCATCGGCTGGTTCACCGCGTCCATATAAATCTAGAATCGCGTCGTAGATAAGTTCGTGTGCCGGTCTGTAGAAATCGCGTTCACGTAAAACTTCAACAACATCTGCAATCGCATCTTTAGATAACAACATTCCGCCGAGGACAGATTGTTCAGCTTGAAGATCTTGTGGCGGTGTGCGCTCGAACTCGGCACCCACAGTGTTGAACTGCCCATTACGTTGGGAGTTACTGGGTAGTTCTGCGATGCTCACGAGGCGTACCTTCCTCTAGAGCACTGACAAATGCGAAGCGCCCTGGGGGTAAAGGTGTGGATAAAGCCCACTTCTATGTGTAAAAGGGTGTGGAGAAGGTGTGTGTAACTGGCCCCTAACGGTGGATAGCTTCCCAATTGAGCGTGGAAAGGTGGGGAGAAAAGTAAATTAGGAGTTCTCATCTAGTGAGATTTCACCTGAGATTGGTCCTGGAAAGAAGAAAGCCCGCCGCAATTAAGCGGCGGGCTCTCTTATGAAATGAACCCAAGTAGAACTTAAGGTTAGCCAGAAACTACAGTCAAGTTAACAGTTGCAACGATGTTATGTGCAAGTGAAACCTTGACAGCGTGTGTGCCTGTCTTCTTGATGTGGCCAGTTGTCTTGAGGTTATGGCGATCGATATCAACTGATGTTGCTGATTTGATTGCAGCAGCAATGTCTTTATCTGTCACAGAACCGAAGAGGCGACCGGCTGTGCCGGTCTTGACCTTCACGGTCACTGTTGCCTTCTCAAGTGTTGCCTTGATCTCTTTAGCGTGATCGAGATCGCGGACTTCGCGGGCAGCACGTGCGCGGCGGATTCCTTCAATCTGCTTCTCGCCACCAAGTGACCAGACGATTGCAACGCCACGTGGCAACAAGAAGTTGCGAGCGTAGCCATCTTTAACAGTGACAACATCGCCAGCGTTTCCGACCTTATTAACTTCACGAGTAAGGATGAGTTTCATAGTTCCTAGCCCCCTTATCGCGCTGAAGATGTGTAAGGCAGTAGCGCAACTTCACGGCTGTTCTTGACAGCTGTTGCTACTGAACGTTGGTGTTGTGTGCAGGCACCTGTTACTCGGCGAGCGCGGATCTTGCCGCGATCAGAGATGTACTTGCGTAGGGTCGCAATATCTTTGTAATCGATATATGTGACCTTGTCACGACAGAAGCTGCAAGGCTTCTTCTTGAACTTCTTATTAAGGGCTGCTGCTTTAGCGCCCTTATTCTTTGGCTCGCGTAGAGCCTTGTTATTTCTTGCTCCCATTGTGGTGCTCCTTTTCGGGCCCTTCCTCAGTAGTTCTTTAACTACTTAAGAAGGAATGGATTGTCGGTTTGTTTTAGCCTCTTCTATTTAAAAAGGTGGTTCGTCGGTTGTAGATGTTCCCCATCCACCACCGGCTGGTGAAGTCGTTGCTGCAGCCCATGGATCGTCGTTGAAGGATTCAGCTGCAGCTGGTGCTGCACTTGCCCCTGCTCCACCTGCACGCTGAGCTCTTGTGACCTTAGCTGTTGCATTGCGGAGTGATGGACCTACTTCATCAACTTCTACCTCAAAGACTGTGCGCTTTTCGCCTTCTTTTGTTTCATATGAACGTTGCTTGAGTCTGCCAGAGAGAATGACGCGCATTCCCTTTGTTAGTGACTCTGCCACATTTTCTGCAGCTTGACGCCAGATTTGGCATTGAAGGAAGAGGCTCTCGCCATCTTTCCATTCATTTGTAGCCTTATCTAGATAACGAGGTGTTGAGGCAACACGAAATTTCGCTACCGCTGCACCACTGGGTGTGAAACGTAGCTCTGGATCGTCAACTAGGTTGCCGATCATTGTGATTGTTGTATCTCCTGCTGCCATTTTTTCCTCTTATCTACTCGTGGAGTCCGTGCTGATAAATTACCCGGAATAGCTGACAACTACCGCGCGAAACGCGGCAGCTGTTGATTACTCGGGGCGTATTACCTTTGTGCGAAGAACAGATTCGTTCAGGTTGAGCTGACGATCTAACTCTTTGATTGCCGCAGGCTCACAGTGCATATCTACAACTGCGTAAATGCCCTCAGGCTTCTTATTGATTTCAAATGACATGCGGCGCTTGCCCCAAACATCGAGCTTGTCGACGCGGCCTCCGCTGTCTTTGATGATCTTGAGATATGTCTCAAGTGATGGTGTGACTGTACGTTCTTCGAGTTCTGGATCGAGAATGACCATTAATTCATAGTGACGCATGCGTTAACCCGACCTCCTTTGGACTAAGACGGCCACGGCATTTCCGTGACAGGAGGGTTAATACTCCTGAAGAACACGCTCCAAAGGATTGTGCGATTCAGGACGCTAAGGGTAACTCTCCCCTGTTGATAAGAGAAATTCGCTGGGAAATACGCGGGATTTTTGATGGCGGGCAGCCAGGCGGACCAGCAAGGCAAACGAGGCGGCGATGCGAATCAGGGTGATGATCGAATAAGCCACAACCGGTAGCCCAAATGCGGCGCCCGTTACGGTGGCAAGGTGTTGCCAGATTGCGAAGTGATAGAGAAGTTCACACCCTTGCCAGAAGAAGAAGACTCCCAAATCTTTCTTATCAATTAGTGCGATAACCGCAAGCGGTGTTAACCAGAGAACATATTGTGGTGAATACACCTTGCTTACTGCCATCACGATGATAAAGACAAATATTGCCGTGTGAGCAAGGGTGGGTGGTTTGCTCAATTGTAGTAAATAAATTATGAGCGCTGTGAGTCCGATTAGTAAGCAGAGAACAGATAAATAGTTCTGGTGGGTGAGGTTAAGGCCTAAGTTAGAGAGCGCATACCAAATCGAGCCCCAATCAGATCCGCGGTTGAGGTTCAGTGAGTAAAAGCGCCACCACCCTTGAGGTGTGGTTAGAAATACGGGCGCGTTTATTGCAATAAATGTCGCAGCGGTGATGAGGAAATATTGGGCAAACTTTGCAATCTTTTCTCGGCGAAAGAAGATAAGTGCGATGGGAACAAGTAAGAAGATGGGCAGAAACTTTGTTGAGATAGAAATTCCTAGAAGAATCGCACTTGGTATCTCTAACTTCTTATCAAAGAAATATATCGCAGCGAGCATCGTTGCTATCGCCCAGAGATCCCAGTTGATATAGAGCGAAGCAACTGCGGCCGGTGCTAGCGGAAGCAAATATGCAAATTCAGGTTTGATTTTAAATGTGATGAAAGCGATGAAGAGAAAGAGCAGCGCTAAGAGAAGAATGTTGATGTGGAAGTAATTTGCTACTCCTTGCGAAATGATCTTTGCGGTGGCCCACATGATGACGCCCTGAATAACTGGGTATTCAACAGCGTTCTCGGCACTTGAATATGCCCATCGCCCCGTATCTAGCTCTCGTTCGCCATAGAGAGCTGGGATATCGGAATAGCAGGCATGAACATACTGTCCGGGTGATTGCCAACCTTCACCGCTGCAGTAATTGAATTTGGCGAAACTCACTAGCGATGAAAGCACTGCAAGAAGTAATACAACGCGAATTCCTACGCGCATAGGGTGTTACTTCTTTCTTGTTTGAACGCCGCCACTTGTCATGACGATAGGTTCGAGGCCGCCAATATTTGAAGGAGCTGGAAAACTCATGATTGGCTCATCTTTAAGCGCACGCTTCATAAAGTATGTCCAGATTTTTGCTGGGAAAGTTCCACCGGTAACCGAAGTCAGGCCACCAATTCCATTGAGTGATTCAGAGGCGCTATCGCGAAAGAGGGCAACGGATGCCGCAAGTTGCGGTGTGTATGCGCTAAACCATGCCGAAGCATTTGATTGCGATGTTCCAGTCTTTCCGGCAGCGGGGCGTCCTAGCGCCAGGGCCGCCGATCCGGTTCCGCCATTGACCACACTTTTCAGGGCGTAGGTGAGATCAGCCATGACCTCTTTACTAAATACTTCTTGTGTCTGTGCTTTACCTTGATAGAGCAGACCTTTATTTGAGCCGGTTACAGATGCCACCATGTATGGCTTTGAGTACACACCTTGTGCTGCAAATGTGGCATAGGAGTTTGCAACATCAATCACATGCGGGCTTGCCACGCCCAACACAACAGAAGGAGTTGCAATCATCGCAACATTTTCTGGAATTCCAGCACGTCTAGCTGCATCAACGACTTTATCCATGCCAGCTTTCATGCCAAGGGGAACAAATACGGTGTTGATGGAGTGTTGTGTTGCAGTGAGCAGATCTACCTGACCCCAGCCTTCATCTCCATAATTAGATACTTCATATGGTCTTCCTAAGTCATCAAAGGTTTGTGGTGAATCACCATTCCACATCGATGTCATCGGAATCCCAGCTTCTAGGCTGGCAATGAGTGCAAAGGGCTTAAAGGTAGACCCAGCTAGAGCGATGGACTGTGTGGCATCGTTTAGTTGGCGAACTACATAATCTTTTCCACCATACATGGCTACCACTTCTCCAGTACCGGGGCGAATAGCAACGAGTGCGGTGTGAAGGTTCTCTGGGGCGCCGGCAGGTGTGAATTTATTTACTGCATCAACTGCTGCTTGTTGTGCGCGTTGGTCGAGCGTTGTCTTAATGACATAGCCACCGACGAGTAATTGGTCTTGGGTAAATCCGAGTTTGCTGAGCTCTTTCTGTACTGCATCAATGATGTAACCCTTAGGACCGCTGAGTTGGCCCGATGTTGTACGCGGTGCCACTCTCGGGAACTTGGCATCCTTGGCCTCAGCTTCAGTAATCCAATTTTTATCAAGCATTCCTTGAATCACATAGGCAAATCTATTTTCAAGTCGAACTGCATTCTCTTTCGATAGCGATGGATCGTAATAGCCTGGAGATCGCAAAATACTTGCAATCACCGCTGACTGGGAAATGCTCAATTGATGAGCGTTGCGATTAAAGTATTGCTGCGCCGCAGTCTGCACGCCATATGAGCCTCGACCAAAGTAAATGGTATTGAGGTAGTTCTCTAAAATCTGATCTTTCGAGAGCGCATTTTCTAACTTGAGTGAGATAACAAGTTCTTTTATCTTTCTCTGGATTGTGCGACTTGGCGATAAAAATGCGGTCTTTGCATATTGCTGTGTAATTGTTGAACCACCCTCACCGGTGAGGTCTCCAGATCGCAGGTTATTAAGTAGTGCTCGCGCAATACCGGTTGGGCTAAAGGCACGGTTAGAGTAAAAGTTGCGATCCTCTGCCGCCATGACCGCATAACGCAAGCGAAGTGGAATCTTTGCTAGAGGTAAAATTTGTCTGTTCTGAGTTCCTACCCGGCCAATTTCAGAACCATTTGAATATTGGATAACAGTGGATTGACTATTTACATAGGCGTTGGGATCTGGGATGGAAACGGTAAACCAGGCAAATGCGAAGAGGGTTGCGCCGGCGACAAAACCAAAGCCAGCAAGGAATATCCCGGCTCGGATTAACTTGGTTTTTATCATTTCGCTAGATTACTGGGTAAATATCGCTACTTCAGCGAAGCGAAGTCTTCGTCTTCGAGTGTGCGCTGGCGACGCGGAGCTTTACGCTCGCGGCCATCGCCTAATAAGTATGTAGCGCACAAGTGATTCCAGGAACATTCCCGGCATACCTCAACGACATAGACAGAGAATTCTCCGAATTCTTTCTCCATCTCTGCAAGTTCTTTGGCGTTCTTGATCCGTCCGGAGAATTGCCCGAGTTGATCACCAAATGTGTATCGCAATTCAACCAAAGCATCCTTCTTGCAAACCGGGCAGTTGCGCCCTGCTTTCTCACCGTGATATTTAGCTGCTCGCATCAGATATGGGTCGGCATCGCATGCATCGACAACACCACGAAAAAGTGCGAGCAGGGTCGCACGCTTATCAAGTGAATAGTCGATGAACCCTCGTCGAGTCTGCATAATAGGAGAAGAATAAACCCCTTTACCTAACTACGCTTCTCCTATGACTTTGTGGCAATTGCTCAGAGATCGGAAACTCTTTCGCTTGCTGCGAATCCGTTGGTCTGGGCAAATCACCGATGGAATTTTCCAAAGCGCGCTTGCCTCTTTTATTCTCTTTTCTCCTGAGCGCCAGGCGAGTGCGGTTAACGCTGCGGTGGCATTTGCCGTTGTGCTTCTTCCGTATTCCGTCGTGGGTCCATTTGTTGGAACGCTACTCGATAGATTCTCGCGCCAACGAGCAATATTTTTTGCTAACCTCACTAGGTCTCTAACGCTTGTCGTTATCGCACTCTTAATCTTTAATGGAAGAACTGGGCTAGAAATTACAGTTTTCGTCTTAATTGCATTTGGTGTTAATAGATTAATTCTGGCCGGATTATCTGCCGGAATTCCACTGATGACAACTCCGAAAGAACTTATCTCGGCTAACGCTCTCGCTGTCACCGGTGGTTCGGTCTGGGTTGTTCTTGGCGGAGGAATTGGTTTAGGCATTCGCCAACTACTTGATCTTTCCGGGAGCGCCGATAACGCAGACGCTGTACTAATACTTGCAGCTGCTCTCGGGTATCTGATTGCTGCACTTCTCACATCGTTATTGGGAAAGACTGAAATTGGCCCGCGCCCACATGAAATTGTGAAAGGAAGTTTTACCCAAGGTCTCATTGAGATGCGCGAAGGTTTTCAGTTCCTAAAAGATCATGCTGATGCTGCTCGTGGAATTGCAGCAACGGCAATTCACCGTGGAGGGCTGACAGCTCTTACTTTGACAGCACTTTTACTGGAGCGAAATACATTTAATGACCCGGCAGATAGTGAGGCTGGTCTTACCGGGTTAAGTGTGACCTTATCTATTGCAGCTACCGGCTTCGTTATTGGCGCACTTGCGGCGCCTTACGGTGTGCGAAAAGTTGGGCGCCACCGCTGGATTCGCTTATCTATCTTTGCTGCAAGTTTTGGTTCGCTCTTACTTGTTATAGATCGCACTCCAATTCTTCTTGGGGCTACCGCGTTTTTCGCAGCGATGTTTGGTCAAAGCGTGAAGGTAACAAACGATGCCTTGGTGCAATCAAAGATTGATGACTACTTCCGTGGTCGCGTCTTTTCTGTCTATGACGTGGTTGTTAACTCAGCAATTGTTACCGGCGCCCTCTTTGCTGCCTGGATCTTGCCCATCAGTGGAGACTCGTGGTTATTGCCACTTATCGTTTCAATCTCATGGGTGCTTGTTGCCACAGTATTGCTGCGCCCGGAAAAGTTCTTTCTTAAGGATGACGCCTAGCTTTCCACCACTGTAATAACTCTTGCGTTGCACGTTCTGCGCCGAGTGGGCCATGTTCCATGCGTAGCTCCATTAGGAAATCCAGAGCCTTGCCAACATCAGCAGAAGGTTTGAGATCAAGTAGTTGCATTACTTGTGCACCATCTAAATCTGGGCGAATCTTTGATAACTCTTCTTCCTCTTCCAGTTTTGCAATGCGCGCTTCCAAACTGTCATATGTGCGGGCTAATCGCTCCGCCTTCTTTGCATTACGGGTCGTGCAATCAGCGCGAGTTAATACATGTAAATGTGTGAGTAATTCACCGGCATCGCGCACATATCGGCGCACGGCAGAGTCTGTCCACTCGCCATCGCCATAACCGTGAAAGCGCAGGTGTAGCGCGGTGAGGGTTTCAACTGCCTCGATCGTCTCATTGTTAAAGCGGAGCGCCTTCATGCGCGCCTTTACTAGTCGGGCTCCGACTATTTCATGATGGTGAAATGAAACTCCGCCACCTTCAATAAGGTTTCGAGTCTTTGGTTTTCCAATGTCGTGTAATAGCGCAGCTAAGCGGATGACAAGGTTTGGGCCACCTAATCTGGCTTCTTGCGCAATCGCTTGCTCTAGCACGGTAATTGAATGTTCATACACATCTTTATGGTGATGATGTTCATCAATTTCCAAACGTAACTTTGGAATCTCAGGCAGTACTAAATCTGCAAGACCGGTATCTACTAAAATCGTAATTCCAAGTCTTGGGTTTTCTGACATAAGCATTTTAATAAACTCATCGCGCACGCGCTCTGCTGAAATAATAGAGATGCGTGAAGCCATCGATGTCATGGCGGCAGTAACTTCTGGGTCTATTTCAAAATTAAGTTGACTTGCAAAGCGGGCAGCGCGCATCATGCGAAGTGGATCATCTGAAAAAGATTGCTCGGCACTTGCCGGCGTTCTTAAGACTTTCTTTGCCAAGTCTTCCAGCCCACCGAATGGATCGATAAATTCTGGTTCTTCACCTGTGAGTTCAAGTGCCATTGAGTTAACGGTGAAATCTCGTCTGGAAAGATCTCCTTCAATGTTGTCACCAAATTCAACATCTGGATTGCGGGAACCTTCATCGTATTTCTCTGATCGGTATGTTGTTACTTCAACAGTGACATCACCTAATTTTGCGGCGACTGTTCCAAAGAGAATTCCGGTATCCCAAATATTATCTGCCCACGCTTTAAGTATTTTCTTTGTCTCATGTGGGTGCGCATCGGTTGTGAAATCTAAATCATTTCCAAGTCGACCCAAGATTGCATCGCGCACAGGGCCACCCACTAGTGCGAGGCGAAAACCACTGGCGGTGAAAGCCTGGGCAAGTGACGACGCCGCTGGCGCGTTTGCGATGAGGGAGCGGATAGCCAACTCACCGGCTGCCCCAAAATTGCTCTTCTCTGCGCTCACAATAGATAAGCGTAGTCGCGTACTCTTCATCTATGACCCCGGCACCTGGTGCGGGCAGCGAAGGTACGAAGAAAAAGCGTAGGCGCAAGCGCCCAGCTCATCGCTCCCCACAATCTCAAGATGGAACTACCCAAACCGCACCTCAGGTAGAGCGCGCAAAAAAACCGCCGGCAAAAGTTCCTTATGCCAAACGAGTAGATGAAGTCAGCGCCGGCGGACTTGTCATTGATGCCAGCGGAAAACTTGGCCTACTAATCGGCCGTCGCGATCTTAAGGATGCGTCCGGCAAAAGAATTCTTTGGTCACTACCAAAAGGGCATATTGAAGAAGGTGAAACTCCGGAAGAAGCGGCTTTGCGCGAAGTACAAGAGGAGACCGGCATCGTCTCTGTTATTGAAAAATCTTTGGGTGTGATTGATTTCTGGTTTATGGCAGGTGGAAAGAGAATTCATAAAACTGTTCATCATTATCTGTTCCGAGAAAATGGTGGAGTACTTGCAGCACAGGAGAGTGAAGTAGATGAAGTTGCCTGGTTTCCACTAGCTGAAATTGTCGATCGCCTTGCCTACCCTGATGAAAAGAAATTAATCGCACGAACAAATGCAACACAAGAAATGTCAGCGCTATGAAGAAGGTAGCGATAGTTCTGTTGGCGTTTATTGCTTTTGGTGTGACACCTGTAGATGCTGCAACTCCGGTGGTAAGAGTTACCGATAAGCCTCACAAAGATTTTGAGGGTGCCTTCCGTGATAATGAATTAGCAACGCTGATTACACCCGAAGGTGAATTAGGCAAAATTGTATTTGACTCCGCAAACTCGAAGAAAACTTGGGTGATAGACCCAGCCCTCATCGATGAAATCGCTGACATGGCAGATGGCTATTCAATCAAGGGCGAGGAAGATAAAGATGGCCAGATAGCTGCGCAGAATTGGTTATATGCGTTGAAGTTTTCAACGCTAAATACTTCAGTTATTGCACTTCCATACGGCAACCCAGATCAATCACTTGCAAAGCGATTGGCACCTAGTGAGCTACGTTTCTACTCTTCCTACGGAAAGCAGCGGTTAGAGCTGCAATTAGGGCGTCCAGTTATTACCGAAAACGGCTGGAGTAAAGGTGTATCGCGCCTGAGCGGCCCCTTTAAATCTCTTTATACCGAGCACCGCAGGATGCTCACCGGGCTTTCCACAATTTCAACTGCTCCTGAAATCACTGCTCTTCGTGCACGGCTTGGCACAGTAATGAATCCTTCACTTGATGAGAGTGAACGTCTCTATTTCTCTTACTCAGCAGCGCGCGCTGTTCAGGCGATGACTGCCAAGCTGCGCGTGATTCCTGGTCGATACCAACTCACTTCTACCACTGCCAAGCTGCCAGTGACTTTAGTAAATAGTTTTGACACCCCAACTGTCGTCAACCTTTCGCTCATTCCGTTGAACTCACGTGTTCAAATTGAGGATGTAGATAACATCGCGCTAGCTGCAAAATCCAGGCAGCAATTAACCTTAGAAGTAAATGTAATCGCTCCAGGCTCCGTCCTTGTCGATGCCCAATTTATGAATAGCGAAGGGCAATTAGTTGGTGAGCAATCCGAACTAGCCTTAAGTGCGACAATTATTGATTCCCGTGTTGCGTGGTTTACAACCGGGGCCGCAGTTCTATTGTTCTTAGGTGCAATTACCCAATCCGTTCGAAGAGTGCGAAAGGGTCGTCAATGAAAAATAACGAACTCTTTCGCGCATCTGGAATTATGGCGATAGGAACAATACTTTCCCGAATTACTGGTTTTGCTCGCGCACTACTTGCTGTTGCTGTATTGGGTACCGCGCTCTTAGCTGACACCCTGAACGTCGCAAATACCATGCCTAACATTTTGTATAACTTACTTGTTGGTGGCGCACTAACCGCCATCTTTGTTCCTCAACTGGTGAGATCTTTTGAAGATCAAGATGGAGGCCACGGTTTTGCATCCAGGCTTGTTACAACTATTTCTCTTATCCTGCTCGTACTTGTGGCCGTGGGAGTTATCTTTGCGCCAGCGCTTGTTCGTTTATACGCACCTGAATTTTCAACTCCTGGCTTTGAAACTGAGCAAGAGATTGCTGTCGCCTTCACTCGTTATTGCTTGCCGCAAATCTTCTTTCTCGGTCTCTTTACAATGCTCGGCCAGGTTGCAAACGCCCGTGGCTCTTTTGCCCCACTGATGTGGGCGCCAATCGCAAATAATCTCGTCGTGATCATTGTTTTTGCCGCTATCCTCATCACTGAACACTCGCTTACAATCGGCACCATCACTGATCTACAAGTGCAAATCTTGGGTTGGGGCACGACTTTAGGTGTTGTTGTGCAAGCGCTCATTTTGATTCCAGTAGTCAAGCGCTCTGGAATTCATATCCGCCCCATGTTTGGCCTTGGCGGGCTTGGCAAATCTTTCGGCCTAGCTGGGTGGACTCTGATCTATGTACTTATCTCTCAACTTGGTTATTTAGTCACGGTTAACGTTGCAACCAGTGCCGCGGTGCGAAGTGCCCAAGCTGGCATAACAACAGGTGTTGGATTCACACCTTTTACTAGCGCTTACTACATCATGCTCTTGCCGTATTCAATTGTTACAATTTCAATTGTTACCGCACTGCTGCCACATTTGTCTCGTCTGGCAATTGCAAAAAATGTGGAAGAGGTGCGCAAACAACTTATTCGCGCAATTCGAATGGTCGCAGTTGTTACAGTTCCAAGTGCGGTTGCGTTACTTCTCTTCGGCCCACTGATGACCCAATCTCTCTATCTAGGAATCCCTTTAGAAGATGCTCGCTATATTGGTTTTGTTCTCTCGGCGCTAAGTATTGGCCTGGTTGCTTTTTCAATCAACCTTATTTTAATCCGTGGTTTTAACGCATTTGAAGATACTAAAACACAGGTTCTATCTATTTTGATCATCAACATCATCTCTGTTGCTTTGTCCTATGTATTCCTGGAGACCTTAGATAGTTATTGGGTGACAGTGGGTCTCGGGTTAGCATTTTCTGTCAGTTACATAGTTGGGCTCTTTATTACTATCTCGTTGTTAAAGAAACATATCGGGCGGTTACAAGTCAGTGATTTCGCCGCTCAACATGGTCTCTTATTGATTGCTTCCCTTGTAGGAATGCTTCCGTTTTTTGCAATTGCTTTCTATTTTGATTGGGCCTATGACGATGCCTCCCTTGCCCTTCGTGCTATTCGTTTACTCTTCATTCTTGCGGGAAGTGGTATCGCCTATCTCTTTATTGCCAGAGCTCTAAAAGTGAGTGAAGTCTCAGGCCTTAAGGGGTTCGCCGCCGCTACCCTGCGTCGCCGTCGCGGTAAGTAATTCTTCTAGGCGCGATATTCTCACCCCATGAGTACAGATATTCGCGAGGTTGTAATTGTTGGATCTGGGCCAGCTGGTTACACAGCTGCCATCTATGCCGCACGCGCTCAATTAAATCCTTTGATGTATGAAGGTTCAGTTACCGCCGGTGGTGCACTGATGAATACAACTGAGGTCGAGAACTTTCCTGGTTTTATTGATGGCATCATGGGACCAGATCTCATGGATAACATGCGTAAGCAATCAAAGCGTTTTGGTACTGAGCTCATTACTGACGATGTTGTTGAAATGGATCTCACTGGCGATATCAAGATTATTAAAGATGGTTCAGGAAATGTTGTTCGTGCCCGTTCGGTAATCCTTGCGATGGGTTCGGCATATCGCGAAATTGGTTTAGAGAATGAAAAGCGTTTATCTGGACGCGGGGTGTCCTGGTGTGCCACATGCGATGGTTTCTTCTTCCGAGATCAAGAGATTGCTGTTGTTGGTGGCGGCGATTCCGCACTGGAAGAGGCAACATTTCTGACAAAGTTTGCCAGCAAAGTTGTCTTGATTCACCGCCGCGATGAACTTCGTGCTTCAAAGATTATGCAGGAACGAGCATTTGCCAATCCTAAAATCGAAATGTTGTGGGATACCGAAGTTATTGATGTGCTGGGTGAGCAGAAGGTTGAAGCGCTCGAGCTTCGCAATACTAAAACTGGAGAAGTCAGTAAGCGTAACTTCACTGGATTGTTCGTTGCTATTGGGCATATTCCACGCTCTGAGCTAGTTACATCTTCGGTAACACTTGATAACGAGGGTTATGTGAAAGTCGAGGGCCGCTCTACCCGCACAAACCTCGCTGGGGTCTTTGCGTGTGGCGATTTGGTTGATCACACATACCGACAAGCCATCACCGCGGCTGGCTCGGGTTGTCAGGCAGCACTTGATGCTGAAAAGTTTTTATCCCACTAGTAACCTCAACCGCTATAGAATTACAAGAGCTAGATAGAAAATAGGAGTAAAGATGAGCGCACCAATCAAGGTCACAGCAGCCACTTTCGATGAGGTTGTACTAAAGAGCAGCACGCCAGTGCTCGTTGATTTCTGGGCAGAGTGGTGTGGTCCATGCCGCGCAATCGCTCCGATTCTGGATGACATCGCGGCCGAACACGGCGATAAGTTAAAGATCGTAAAGCTCAACACCGATGAAGAATCTGCAATTGCTATCAAATATGGCGTGACATCAATTCCGATGCTCAATGTTTATGTCAATGGTGAAGTAGTAAAGACAATCATTGGTGCAAAGCCAAAGCCAGCTCTTCTTAAAGAGCTCGAAGGTTTCATTTAATTAACTTGCCTTTGGGAAGAGTCCTGCTATGAAAGAGCTATCTGCCGATGAGATTCGCTCTTTCCAACAGGAGCGTGGTCTTCACATCACTGGTGATCTCAACGAGCAAACTCTTCGCGCCCTAGAAGAGGCTCGATGGAAGTTGGGCGATCGCTCGCTCTATCTACAAAAGCCACCACTGATGCACGGTGATGATGTGGCAGCTCTGCAATCGCGTCTTACTGAGATGGGTTTTCACTGCGGGCGAGTTGATGGAATTTACGGCGCTATGACAGAAGGCGCCGTAAAGGAATTCCAAAAATCCGTCGGTGTTGCAATTGATGGCAAGTGTGGCCCAGCAACAATTATCGCTCTACTTCGCCTGACAAAAATTGTTTCCGGTGGTGCCCCCGCAGCTCTTCGAGAAAGTGCGCTGCAGAAAAATCGTGGCCCGGCCTTAGCTAATAAAGTTATTGTGATTGACCCAGGTTCAGAAGCTCATGAGCGAGAAATTGTCTTTGATATCGCACAGCGGTTAGAGGGGCGCCTGCTAGCACTAGGTGCATCTGTTTTTCTCACACGCGGTGCTAATAACAACCCCAGTGAAGAAGAGCGAATTACATTTACCAATAAAAACAAGGCCGATCTCATGATTTCATTTCATATCGACCAGCATAAAAACTCTGAAGCACACGGTGTGGCAACATTTTTCTACGGAAATGACCAACATGGAGTGCACTCAATTGTTGGTGAAAGATTTGCATCTTTAGTCCAGCGCGAGCTTTGTGCACGTACTGATTTCCTGAATTGCCGCACCCATGCAAAAACGTGGGATTCACTGCGATTGATCACTGCGCCAGCGGTTCGGGTAGATCTTGGATATATCTCAAATAGTGCAGATGCCGCCCGGTTGGCTAGAGCTGAATTTAGAGACACTATCGCCGAAAGCTTCATTATTGCGATTCAGCGCCTTTATTTAGCAGCCGAAGATGATGCAAAGACTGGAACTTTACGAATATCAGACCTTCGTAGCGCAGGTCTTCGCTGATTAATGAAGCAGATATTCATTCGCTAGCATCGCATGACCTATGGGAGACTTCTCCTCATGTCTGACATCTCTATCCGCTATCAAACAGGTGAGCCGCAGAATCTCGAGAAGAGATTTGCTGCCCGCGCCGCCGAGATGCTGCCTTCCGAAATTCGTTCACTTTTTGCTGTGGCATCACGCCCAGAAATTGTTTCACTCGCTGGCGGAATGCCAAATCTCTCTGCCCTTCCTATGGAGATGATGGCTGAGGTAATCAAGGAACTTATTCTCACCAATGGTTCAGAAGCGCTGCAATATGGAAGCGGACAAGGGCATCCAAAACTTCGGGAACAGATTTGTGATGTGATGGCACTTGAAGGAATTCGCGCCAATCCTGATGATGTTGTTGTCACGACCGGTTCCCAGCAAGCACTTGATCTCATCTCTAGAATCTTTATCGACCCAGGTGATGTCGTGCTAGTTGAAGCGCCTTCCTATGTCGGCGCCCTCGGTACTTTCCGTCAATATCAAGCATCAGTTGTGCATGTTGAAATGGATAACGACGGGTTGGTTCCAGACTCATTGCGTGCAGCCATTAAGAGCGTGCGTGCCGCTGGACGCAAGATTAAGTTCTTGTATTTAATTCCAAATTACCAAAACCCCACTGGTGTCTGTCTGCCAGCTGATCGCCGCACAGAAATCTTGAGTATCTGCCGCGAGGAAGAAATCTTTGTCGTGGAAGATAACCCGTATGGCCTACTAGGTTTTGATAAGCCTTCACCGAATGCAATGCGCGCTGAAGATTCTGAAAATGTAATTTATTTGGGCTCTTTTTCAAAGACTATTGCTCCTGGGCTTCGTGTGGGTTGGGCACTTGTCCCACAATCACTGAAAGATAAATTAGTGATTTCATCTGAATCTTCAATTTTATGTCCTTCAAACTTCACCCAATTAACTATCTCTAGTTATTTAGCTGACCAGCCATGGCGCGATCAGATTGCCAGCTTCTGTGATCTTTATAAGGCGCGGCGTGATGCGATGTTGGAATCACTTGAGCAACATTTCCCGGCAGAGGCCACATGGACAAAGCCTGGTGGTGGTTTTTATGTATGGGTTAACTTGCCTGCCGAAATTGATACTAAAGCTTTGATGCCGAAGGCGATTGTGGCCAAAGTTGCTTATGTGCCAGGTAGCGCTTTTTATGCAGATGGCCTTGGTTCATGGTCAATGCGTCTTTCTTATTGCCACCCAACGCCAGAGCGAATTCGTGAGGGTGTGAAAGCGCTAGGTGGTGTGATTAAGCAAGAGATGGGTCGCAGAGGAACTGCTCTTACTTAGATCCTTCGATGAGATCAACGATGCGTTGTAGATCTTCATTGCCAGCAAATTCAATAACAATCTTCCCTTTACCTTTTCCACTCTCCACACTCACGCGGGTATCAAGGTAATCACTTAAGAGCTCGGCAGCAGCTAAGCCGGCACCCGACACTCCCTTAACGCTCGATTTCTTTGCGCTCTTACTTGTTGGTTTCATGGTCGCAATAATTTCTTCAGTGGAGCGAACACTTAGCCCCTCCGCCACAATCCTTGATGCCAGCTTTTCAATCTCAGCCGCATCGGTGAGTCCTAGTAGTGCTCGGGCATGGCCGGCAGAAATAACCCCTGATGCAACTTTGCGTTGCACGGAATCTGGAAGGTTTAATAGACGGATCGTGTTTGAAATCAGCGGCCGTGATCGCCCAAGTTTGAGTGCAAGTTCATCGTGGGTACAGCCGAAGTCGCTGAGTAATTGTGCATATGCCGCGCCTTCTTCCAATGGGTTGAGATTGCTGCGATGAATGTTTTCAATTAGTGCATCACGAAGAAGTTCGTTATCGGGAGTTTGTCTAATAATTACAGGAATAGTAGTTAACCCGGCAGCTTTTGCAGCGCGATAACGACGTTCTCCCATGATGAGTTCATATTTATTCTCAGCAACTTTGCGCACTACCGGTGGTTGCAAGATTCCCACTGATTTGATTGATGCAATTAATTCATTGAGCGCCGTCTCATCAAAGACTGTTCGGGGCTGACGTGGGTTAGGTGAAATTTGGTTGATATGCACTTCATTCTGCTGTGCAACTTCAGTACCGGCAACGGTAAGTGATGTGGGAATAAGTGAATCAAGGTTTGTACCAAGCCCGCCGCGTTTAATCGCCATTATGCAATCCCACCTTTGTAATTAATGCTGACTACATTTGAATCAAAGGTGACGTCATCTTTAGCTTTTCCGCGTTCGGCAATTTCGCGGGCAACTTGCATATAAGCGATAGCACCTGGTGATAGCGGGTCATATGTCATTACCGTTTGATTATATGAAGGCGCTTCAGAGACCCGCACTGCTCGAGGGATAGGAATATCAATTAGTTCATTAGGAAAATGTGAGCGCACATTTGCTGCGACATCATTTGATAAACGTGTGCGCCCATCAAACATAGTTAAAACAATGGTTGAAAGATTAAGTGTTGGGTTTAATCTTTTCTTCACAACAGAGTAGGTCTCAAGAAGTTGTGACAAACCTTCAAGTGCGTAGTACTCCGTTTGAATAGGGATTAACAATTCTTTTGATCCAGCAAATGCATTGATGGTAAGTAGACCTAGTGATGGTGGGCAATCAATAAAGATGTAATCATAATTTGCACTAATTTCATCAATGGCGGCCTTTAGTTGTAGTTCGCGGGCAACCATGGAGACTAAATTAATTTCAGCATTGGCAAGTGATGTATTTGAAGGCAGGCAATCAAGTGCGGGAAAGCCTGCAACTTTTTGAATTACCTCTGAAATTTGCACGCTACCCATCAATACTTCATAGACACCTGCCGATTGGCGGTGCTCTACCCCTAGGGCAGTTGAGGCATTTCCTTGTGGGTCTAGATCAATAACAAGGACTCGCAAACCCCCCATAGAAAGGGCGGCTGCAATATTGACGGTAGTGGTGGTTTTGCCCACCCCGCCCTTCTGGTTTGCCACAGTGAAAATTCGAGTGGAGGCGGGTTTTGCCATCGCCTCTTTTAGCCGGCGGACCCCAACAACTTTAGGGAGTGTTTCACGTGAATCATCGCCGGGCATGGGCCAATCTAACCACTCCTAGTGCGCCAGCTACCTCGACTAGCTCGGTTTACGTAGTTCCACGATCCGCCCAAGGCCTATGCCTTCAAGTTCAATCTCATGAAGTACCGCGTTTTTTACCCCCACCATCTCAGTGGCGGCAGATTCACCCTTCATTGCAAGTAAGGCTCCCCCGGTTTTGACCATATGCCAGCTTATTTTCTTAAGTTTTTCCAAAGGGGCCACAGCCCGGGCGGTGACGTAATCAGCGCTCTTCTTCACATCCTGGGCACGACCGCGGATCACATCAATGCCAAGTCCTTCGGTCGCCTCTTTTAGGAATTCAACTCTGCGCTCAAGGGGTTCGATTAGGGTTACTTTTAAGTCCGGGCGAGCTAGGGCTATCACTATGCCTGGTAGGCCCGCACCAGAGCCAATATCAAAAAGGGAGGCGTTCTGGGGCAGAAGCTGGGTTACCGGTAGGCAGTTAAAGATATGGCGTTCCCAGATGCGCTCGCCTTCGCGGGGGCCGATCAGGCCTCGCTCAATTCCGGCGGTGGTCAAGAATTGCGCAAAGGCGCGGATTTCTTCCTGGCGTTCTGGGAAGTAGCGGCCGACTAGCCCCTCTACTGATTGTTCCACGTGAAACTAGATCTACGCTGGGTAGATAACGACGAAGCGGTTTGGGTCTTCACCATCTGATTCTGAGGTCAAGCCTAAAGTCTGGATTGTGTCGTGGATGATTTTGCGCTCAAAGGCGTTCATTGGATCAAGCTTGATAGAGCTGCCTGTGGTCTTTGCTTGATCAGCCATCTTCTCCGCTAGCGCTGTTAGCTCTTTGCGGCGCCCTGCACGAAATCCATCGATATCGAGCATCAGGCGGCTGCGATCCCCGGTCGCTGTCTGAACAGCTAGTCGAGTCAATTCCTGTATTGAATCAAGGATTTCACCTTCTGCGCCAACCAGGTGCTTAAGTTTGCCACCTACGATTGCAAGTGCAGCACGGCCATTTTCTACATCGATATCGATATCTCCATCGAGATCTGCAATATCTAATAGCCCTTCTAGGTAGTCAGCTGCGATATCGCCCTCTTCTTCAAGTTTGGCGGGGCTTTTTGGGGTGCGCTCTTCTTTTGAATTAAGAGCCTCTTCGGCTACTTCTATGGTTTCTACCGTTGTATCTGTGGTCTCTGACATCTTCTCATCCTTTGTCCAGGTTATGCGTTATTAATGCTATTTGTCTGATTTATTACTTCTTCTTCTTTTTCTTTTTTGGTTGTTGGCGTTGTCCCAAAACTTCTGGAGCTTGCTCCTCGTTCTGGTCAATTACAGTTCCTTGCGATTTATTTTCTAACTTATTTTTTTCAGCACGCTTTTTCTCCAGCGCTTCATATGCGGGAGATCCCGGTGTGGGATTGCGTTTGATGACGTAGTACTGCTGTCCCCATGTCCAGAGGTTTGTAGTCGACCAGTAGATCAATACACCCACTGGGAAGTTCACACCAGAGACTGCAAAAATAACTGGGAATGCATACAACATGATTTTTTGCTGCTGCAACATCATGTTATTACTTGCATCCATCTTTGGCATGCCTTTAACCATCAATTGACGCTGGGTAGTAAATGTTGTGGCCGACATAAAAATAATCAAGATGACGGTGACGATGCGAACATTAAGATCGGTAGATCCTAAAAAGCTCTGTGAAATCTTTGCACCGAAGAATGTTGCTTGCGCTGCGCTATCTAGAAATTCACCTTTAAGGAATCCGCGTCCAATAGGGGCTGCTACACCTTCATCAGTCTTAGCTGCGATTCCATTAAGAACTGTAAAGAGGGCGAAGAAGATTGGTGCCTGGGCAATGATAGGAAAACATGATGCGAGTGGATTTGTTTTATGCTCTTTATAGAGCTTCATCATCTCTTCTGATTGCTTCTGGCGATCATCCTTATATTTCTT
>JBILAM010000094.1:0-2763 GCA_044354225.1 Candidatus Planktophila sp. | reverse complement strand
AAGCTTGGCGCGACGTACATCGCCCTTCTTTACAAGTTCAATCTTTTCAATGACTGGTGTGTGAACTGGGAATGTGCGCTCTACGCCAACGCCGTATGAAACTTTACGGATTGTGAAAGTCTCACGAATTCCATCACCTTGACGACCAATAACAATTCCCTGGAAGACCTGAAGGCGTGACTTGCTACCTTCGATAACGCGAACGTGGATTTTAAGCTCATCGCCAGCACGGAACTGTGGAATGTCCTTGCGGAGTGAGGCAGCATCTACTACGTCGAGAATGTTCATCTTTATGGTCCTGTTCATTACCTAATTAATTAAGCACGGGTATCGCCGTGCAGAGCACCTATCTTGCCATAGAAGGGGCCTTGAGCGTAAATCGGCTATTTGACCCCAATAATTACGCGGAGAAACCCAGAGTTGCCACCAGCTGCTGGTGCAGATGCGGACCAGCGGCGACCGTGATTTGTTGGGGCACCGCTCCATATTGGGCAAATGTTGCGCCCGCCTCAACGGCAATTAATCCACCGGCAGACCAATCCCATTCCTTGAGCCCGGCCTCGTAATAACCATCGACTGCGCCCATTGCAACATGACAGAGATCAACTGCCGCCGCTCCATTGCGACGGATATCGCGGGCAACCGGAATCATCTTTGCAAAGTCCGCTAGCTGCGTCACTCTATGCGCAACATCGTATTGAAATCCCGTAGCAATGAGTGCGCGATCTAACTCAATCGGCTCATTACAGTGAATCGGATGCGAGTTATAAAACGCACCGCCGCCAAGGGTTGCCCACCAGGTTGAATTAATTGTTGGCGCAGTCACTACGCCCACAATGACGCCATTGCTATCTTTGGCAGCGATAGAAACATTCCATCCTGGAAGTCCATAGAAATAATTGACGGTGCCATCGAGTGGATCGATAACCCAGGTAATTCCTGACGTTCCCTCGACCGTGGCTCCTTCTTCGCCGATAATTCCATCATCGGGGCGGGCGGCTAGCAGTGATTGCACGATAAATTTCTCAGCCTTGATATCCATCTGGGTGGCGATATCGATTGCCGTTGACTTGGATTCAACTTCAAATGCCAAAGGTCGATCCATCAAAAGCGCCCCGGCTGCTGCGCCGACTTTCTGGGCTAAGGACAACAATTCGCCATACATGTTCGCATCTTAGAGGGTCTGCTATGCAGAAAATGCTCCGCTATCGGATATTCTCACCTCATGACCGAGCTTCGCCTTACCGGCAAATCCGAGGATGGAAATCATTTATCCCTCGTTGATAACCAGGGCGCAGAGTTCTCACTACGCATTAGCGACACACTTCGTGCAACGATCAATCAACCGCGTTTGACCTCGGTTCCTAGCGTTGACGCTAGCGAAACGATGTCGGTAAGAGAGATTCAGCGTCGACTACGTGCAGGTGAGAGCATGGAACAAGTCGCCCGCGAAGGCCACCTCACGATCGAAAAAGTAGAACGATTCTCTGGACCCATCATGCAAGAGCGCGAATACATTCTTGACCGAGCACGTGAATTAGTGATGCGCAAAGATATTCACCGCATCGAAATGACATTTGCTGATGTTGTTATCGCCAAACTTGCTCCACGCGGTGTCGATATAGATCAGATCTCATGGAACACCTGGCGTCTACCTGATAGCACCTGGCATATCGAACTTTCCTACCCCAATCGTGATGGCAATGGCGTTGCAACCTGGAACTTTGACTTAGCTCGCCGGGCACTTGATGCCAGCGATGCTAACGGTGCTTGGTTAATCGATGAAGACGCGCCAGCTCAACCAGTCTCATCTGGAATCATTCACTCTGAACCAACACATCCTTCTCGCATTGCCGAGATTCTTGAAACACTTCCTGTTGAGACTCCGGTAGAGAAGATTGAAACTCCTCGCCTTGCCGTCATTCGCGAGACTCCCACACCTGCCGATGCCCAAGATGGAATTAGCGCTCGAGCAAAAGTTCCATCATGGGATGAAATTATGTTTGGCCACAAAACTGAAGAAAAACCAGAAGAGAACTAATTAACAACTCTTACTAAAAGCGGCACCGAACTCTCAACACCAGAATCTCCGCCGTGATGGCCCACCATCTCGCCCTCTTTATCTGCCCGCTCCGGATCAAGTAACACTAAAGCGTCCTGGGCAATAGCAATCACATCACCTGCGCGCTCTGCCGCATCTTGCGAAACATCTGTGCCAAAGAGGCCAGATGATATGGCGGTAGCGCGAGAGTGCAGTGTTACTTTTTCACCAAAGAATTCACTCCATCGAGCGATTACTTCAGCAACCGCCTGCGGTGAATCAGCCTGCTGCCCCAGATATAAATGGCGCGCTCGAGGTTCTCCAGCAATGACTGCAATATCTGTGAGCAAGTTGTTATCTTGACCAAGCACAACTTTCTCGCCCACATTAATCATTCCGTGGTCGGCCGTGACCCAGATTCTGGTTCCGCGCGGTACTGCTTCAATTAACGAGGCCACAAGTTGATCAATACTTGTTAGCGCAGCAAGCCATTTATCAGAGCCCACACCATCTGAGTGCCCGGCTGAATCAAGATCATTGACATATAGATAGACAAATGACGGGCTCGCCTTCAACGCATCGACGGTTTCTTTCAATAAATCGGTAGTGATATTTGCACCTTTGTAATGCGCGCCGCGAAAGACTGCCCGAGTAAAACCAGAGTTTTCATAGCGCTTAGCGGCCACATGAGTCGTTGTAATTCCAGCAGCGGCGCCTCGTTC
>JBILAM010000101.1:0-2769 GCA_044354225.1 Candidatus Planktophila sp. | reverse complement strand
TATAGTGGAAACCATAAAGCAAGTCTTGAGGGTTTTTTGGGATGCGCCGTGTAGAACTTTCTTCGCGTGTCGTGTTGGATCTACCTATTCACAATTACTTGACGGGGATTCGAAGCCTTACGCCAGCCTGCACATCAACGCTATCCAAAGAATTCACAGTCACAATCTCATTGACCAAGGCACGGACATCGCCGCCATCGGCGAGCGCACTAGCAAGAGTCCAAAGGCTCTCCCCTGGCGCAACGACAACAGTTACGAATTGAGCTGGGCCCGCAGGGTTTTCAACACTGCCTGCTCCTGCCTTCATGGCAAAGCCAGAGGCCATAAGAACAGACAGGGATAAAACCACGAGGGTGCGCGCTAGTCGACCTCGGCGAGTCAGATGACTCGCAGACGGATTGATCGACGTAGCTGAAAAACCTTGATTTGTAAGGGTTATTGCACTCATGGTCTTTATCTCCTGCTGGTACTACCTTGGGGAAGGTATTCGAACACTTGTTCGATAAGGCTAAGTAAACACCACACCACTGACAAAAAGCAAGCGAAATTCGAACATATGTTTGAATTTTTTGCCAATCTCCCCTACCCTTCTTCCATGGCTAAAAAAGACTCCGCCGCTACAGGCGCTTCAATCACCCAGCTCCCCGACGGTCCTGAAGGTGCCCATGGCCTGACCCCGCGTCAGCTCGCCATCCTCACCGCTATCAAAGAGGCAGTCGATACCAATGGCTATCCACCGAGCATGCGCGAAATCGGTGCATCGGCTGGACTTACGAGCCCCGCATCTGTGAAGTATCAATTAGAAATTTTGGAGAAGAAAGGTTTCATTCGTCGCGATCCAACTCGTGGTCGCGCTCTTGAAGTTTTATTGCCAGGAGAAAAAACAGCAGAGAATTCAACACCAGTAGATGCAACTAAATACATTCCACTCGTTGGTCGTATTGCAGCAGGTGGACCAATTACTGCAGAGCAAGAAGTTGAAGAGACATACCCACTTCCTGAATCACTCGTTGGTAGTGGTGAATTATTTATGCTCAAAGTTGTTGGCGATTCAATGATCAATGCTGCAATATGCGATGGTGACTTTGTTGTTATCCGTGCACAAAAGGATTGCAATAAGGGCGAGATCGTTGCTGCGATGATTGATGGCGAAGCGACTGTAAAAACTTTCTCACGCAAAGATGGTCACATCTGGTTACTGCCAGCAAATGATGACTTCGCGCCAATCAATGGTGATAACTGCGAGATTCTAGGAAAAGTTACAGCAGTACTTCGTAGCCTTCGCTGATTATTTCTTCGTGTAACCCTTAGGGCACACAGGCTTTATCGCTGTTACCTTTTGCGTTGTTTTACCCTTGACGCATGTAATAGTTATTTTCTTTGCAGCCGGTTTAGTTGAAGCTTTCGATGTTGATTTCTTGGAAGGCGCAGCACTGGCTTTAGTAGTTGCCTTTGCACTTGCTTTAGTTGTTGCAGATTTACTTGGTGCAGCACTTGCCTTCTTACTTGGCGCAATCGTTGAACATGTAACGACTGATTTCGCGCCCTTTTTCGTAGGTGGAGCCGTTACACATTTGAGACTTGGTTTAGCTGCAGTCGATCCCTTTGGATACGTTGTAATACATGTGACAACACCTTTTCCACCTTTTGTCACTGGTTTAGCTGTTGTACAGACAACACTTGGTTTAGCTAAAGGTGATGCACTATTACTAGAGATCACAGCACTAGGTGATGGTGAAGGCGATGGAGATTTACTTGCACTAGGAGATGGTGAAGGTGATCCACTCGCACTTGTACTAGGCGATGGTGATGCCGACGCTGTTGCAGTATCTTCTCCGCCACCAAAGCCACCGCCTCCACCACCAAAGCCTCCTCCTGCTCCGCCACCACTTCCAGATGTTGATGAAGAGGTTGGTGTTGGAGTTGGAGTCGATGATGCAGATGCTGTTGCAGTTGGTGTTGGTGATGCACCTTCATCATCGGCACTTGTAATTGTTACTTCATCTGAGGCCGTTGAAACGCTACCTGTAGTACTAATTGCAGTAAGAGCGGTAACGGTAAATATCGCACCCACGCCTTGATCTAAATCAGTGAACTCAATTGTTGATGCGCTACTAGATGCCGAGATGCTCTTTCCACTATTTGTCTCTGTAACGACGTAAGAAGTAATTGCTGAACCGCCATTTTCATTTCCCACCAGCGCTGTCCAATTCACCGTGGCTGTTCCGACATCTGGAATCGCAGTTGGCTTATCGACACTTTTTGGAAGTGTGGTTGGAGTCGCAGTAAGAGATGACGCCGACCAATCACTAAAATTTTGATTTTCAATGGTGCGAACTTGAACAACGTAAGTAACTCCGCCAATCAGGCCAGAAATAACTGCTTGCGTATTCTTCTTACCACTTACGGCGGCAGTTGCAACAGTTGATGTTCCAGCTCGAGTTGCAATGACAGCGTAAGCAGTTGCACTCTCTACTTCATCCCATGTCACAGTAAGGCTTGCATTCAAATATGGGGCATCGGTACTGGTTCTAACAACCACATTTGTTGGCACACCCAAGGCTGCCGAAAAACTCATCTGCGGAAGGATTATCTGCACGCTCATAAGAACTAAAATGAACGATAAGCCAATGCGTAAGAATCTTTTCATTAGGTAAGAGTGATTGTCTTGCCTGTATAGGATCCAGAGTTAGCAACTATTGAAGTGGTTCCTGTTGTAGGAGTTGCAATAAATGGATTCACGGCATTGAGCGTCCAGGAAACTGTTGT
>JBILAM010000093.1:0-2794 GCA_044354225.1 Candidatus Planktophila sp. | reverse complement strand
AGGCGGTGAGAGCCAAAAGAAGTACAAAGAGTCCAGAGAGTTTCTTCATCTGAAGTCCTTATCTGTCTTGACCAATAACTGCGCCTTTGCTTTATCCAACTCACCAATTCCAAATGATGGGCAGATCTTTGCAACAGGGCATGCACCACATGCCGGTTTACGCGAATGACAAATTCGGCGGCCATGCCAAATCATTCGTTGTGAAAGATTTGTCCACTCTTTCTGTGGAATAAGGGCACCAACTTCATGCTCTACTTTTACGGGATCCTTTGATATCGTCCAAGCAAAGCGTCGTGATAGTCGACCGAAATGTGTATCAACAGTAATGCCAGGAATATCAAATGCATGACCTAGTACAACGTTGGCAGTTTTTCTACCCACACCAGGCAAGGTAATAAGCTCTTCAATAGTGGCCGGGACTTTTCCATCAAAATCTTCCACGAGTTTGGTTCCGAGGCCTTTGAGGTGTCTCGCCTTTGCATGATAGAAACCGGCAGAAAAAATGTACTCTTCAATTTCAGCAAGTGGTGCTTGTGCGTAATCTTTCGCTTTCTTATATTTTTTAAAGAGTGCTGGCGTTAAGGCATTGATTCTTTTATCGGTGCATTGCGCTGATAAAACCACTGCCACCGTTAACTCAAGCGGGTTTTTAAAATCTAACTCGCAACGTACCTCTGGGTAGGTCTTGGTCAGGATCCGATAGATAGCGCGAGCGTTGCTTCGACTTTCGCTATCGGCTCCCATGCGAGTAAACTACCGACGTGCCCCAAGAAGATGAAGTCGTAAGACGCGCCCCGCTCTTTACCGCCCTAGATGATGCTCAGGCAGCTTCGCTGCGCGCATCTATGGATTCAGTGAAGATTTCCAAGGGTGGAATCCTCTTTAAAGAGGGCGATGAGGGCGAACATGTCTACGTCATCTATGAGGGCAAATTAAAGCTCGGCACATCTAGCGGTGATGGGCGAGAAAATCTGCTCTCAATTCTGGGCCCAGGTGAAATGTTTGGTGAACTCTCCCTCTTTGATCCAGGCCCACGCACCTCAACTGCCACCGCAGTCACTGATGCAAAACTCTTTTCACTCAGTCATGAAAAATTGATTCCTTGGCTTAAGGGAAATCCAGAAGTTTCACTTCACCTCCTTACTCGTTTGGCGCAACGGTTGCGTCGCACCAATGAAGCAGTTGGCGACTTAGTCTTCTCTGATGTTCCAGGTCGTGTGGCGAAGGCTCTGATTGATCTAGGCACACGTTTTGGAAAGAAGAGCGATGAAGGTTTATTTGTTCATCACGATTTGACCCAAGAAGAGCTCGCTCAACTAGTCGGTGCATCGCGCGAAACAGTAAATAAAGCCCTGGCAGATTTTGCTGGCCGCGGATGGCTCAAATTAGATGGCCGCGCGGTATTAATTACAGATTTAGAGCGCCTAGAAAAAAGAGGGAAGTAGTTACTTAACTTCTACAGTTAACTCGACCTCAACAGGTGAGTTAAGCGGAAGTTCGGCAACACCTAACGCGCTACGAGCAGCAACTCCGGCATCTCCCCAGATATGCATAAAAAGCTCTGATGCTCCATTTGCAACTGCTGGCTGAGAAATAAATCCAGGTGCACCGTTGACGTAACAAACAATACGCACAACTTTTACGATGGAATCAACGGGCGCAACAAGTTCCACAGCGGATAAAGCATTAAGTGCACAAATTTCAGCAAGTGCTTTAGCTTCTTCAACGGTGATATCTGAGCCAACTTTTCCTTCTCGCGCGATCTTTCCATCGACCATAGGAAGTTGACCAGCCGTAAAGACAATATTGCCGGTGCGAACAGCCGGAACGTATGCAGCAAGTGGTTTAGAGGAAACGGGTAGTACTAACCCTTTTTCGGCTAACTTTGCCCGGACATCAACGCTCATTACTTAATCTCACGCTTCATATATGCAACTAGTTGTTCGCCGCCAGGTGCTGGAATCACTGTAACAAGTTCCCAACCATCTGAACCCCAAGTATCAAGAATTTGTTTAGTTGCGTGTGAAAGTAGTGGAACTGTGGCATATTCAAATTTCATTTGTTGTTGCCTCTCCGTGCTTAATTGGCTAGCGCTGCTTTGACCAGTGATGAAACGAGTGCACCATCTGCTTTTCCTGCGATCTTAGGCTTGATTGCTCCCATGACTTTACCCATATCGGCTGGTCCCGCTGCGCCAGTTGACGCAACCGCATCAGCGATTAACTTCTTTATGTCATCTTCTGAAAGTTGTGCTGGAAGATACTTGGCAATGACTTCGCCTTCGGCTTTTTCATCGGCAGCTCTATCTGTGCGACCAGCTTTTGCAAACTCTTCGGCGGCTTCGCGACGCTTCTTAGCCTCGCGCGAAAGCACAGTGATGATTTCCTCATCAGAAAGCACGCGTGCTTCTTTTCCAGATACCTCTTCGTTGGTAATTGCGGTGAGAACCATTCGGATGGTGCCAGATACAACTTTGTCGCTGCTACGAATTGCCTCAGTGAGGTCGCTCTTGAGTGTCTCTTTTAATCCCATAGCCGTATCTTCTCATGCCCCACTATTGTTGGTTAATCATGAGTTATGTACTCCGCGAGGCCGAGATGCCCATCTTGCCTGTCGGCCACGCAGATATTCGAATCCTTCATTTTTCTGACCTCCATCTCACGCCAGCTCGAAAGAGTGAGATCGCAGATATTAAATCCTTCATCTCGCTCAAGCCGGACCTTGTTATTAGCACTGGAGATTTCTTGGCGCATAAGCACGCCGTGCCTGTGGTCTTAGATGCACTCGACTCGCT
>JBILAM010000011.1:0-29079 GCA_044354225.1 Candidatus Planktophila sp. | reverse complement strand
TGGTGGCAATGTGGCAACTCGCGCAGGTGCGCAAGCTTTGATCAACGCTGGCGCCGATGCGGTCAAAGTTGGTGTTGGTCCCGGTTCAATCTGCACAACCCGCGTTGTTGCAGGTGTGGGAGTTCCGCAAGTGACTGCAATTATTGAAGCAGCTAAAGCATGCAACAAAGCTGGTATCCCGCTAATTGCAGATGGTGGACTCCAATATTCAGGTGACATCGTTAAAGCAATTGTTTCTGGTGCACACTCTGTGATGCTCGGTTCACTTCTTGCCGGATGCGCAGAATCTCCGGGCGAACTTGTTGAAATTGATGGACGCAAATACAAGGCATACCGCGGTATGGGTTCACTTGGTGCAATGCAATCTCGCGGAGAACAGAAGTCCTATTCAAAAGATCGTTATATGCAAGATGATGTTCTCTCAGAAGACAAACTTGTTCCCGAAGGTATTGAAGGAAAAGTTGCCTATCGCGGCCCCGTTGCAGATGTCGTTCACCAACTTGTTGGCGGGCTTCGCAGCGGCATGGGATATGCGGGAGCACCTAATATTGAGACGCTACGACGCGAAGGTCGACTCATTCAAATTACCGCAGCTGGCTTACAAGAGAGCCACCCACATGATGTTCTGCATGTGGCCGATGCCCCCAACTACAGCAAGAAGAAATAGCCATGGATTACGAAATCGCACCCGGAAAAAGAGCCCGACACGCTTATTCATTTGACGATATCGCCATTGTGCCAAGCCGTCGTACTCGCACCCCGGAAGATGTTTCTACTTCATGGCAGATAGATGCCTATAAGTTTGATCTGCCACTGATTGCAGCGCCGATGGATTCAGTGGTCTCACCAGAGACTGCGATTGCAATAGGAAAGCTGGGCGGTCTAGGAGTACTTAATCTTGAGGGCTTGTGGACGCGTTATGAGGATCCACGTATTCCACTCGGTGAAATTGCATCAATGCCAGATAATCATGCAACACGTCGTATGCAAGAGATTTATGCCGCACCAATTCGGCCGGAACTTATCAAAGAACGTATTAAGCAGATTCGTGATTCAGGTGTCACAGTTGCTGCATCACTTTCACCTCAGCGAACTGCCCAACTCCACAAGGCTGTGATCGATGCCGGTGTGGATATCTTTGTTATTCGCGGAACCACTGTTTCCGCCGAGCACGTCGCTGCCGAAAATGAAGCACTGAATTTGAAGAAGTTTATCTATGAACTCGATGTGCCCGTCATTGTTGGCGGAGTTGCAACCACAACCGGTGCACTTCATCTCATGCGCGCTGGGGCTGCTGGAGTTCTGGTTGGTTTTGGTGGCGGTGCAGCACACACCACGCAAACTGTCCTTGGAATTCAAGTGCCGATGGCAACAGCAGTTGCCGATGTTGCAGCAGCTCGTCGTGAATACCTCGATGAATCTGGCGGACGCTATGTCCACGTTATTGCTGACGGCGCCGTTGGAAAATCTGGAAACATTGCTAAGGCAATTGCATGTGGAGCAGATGCAGTCATGATGGGCGCGGCTCTGGCAAAGGCTGTGGAATCTCCAGGTCTTGGTTGGCACTGGGGTTCTGAGGCATACCATCCGGAAGTTCCTCGTGGTCAGCGCATGAATGTGGGAACTGTGGGAACGCTAGAGGAAATTTTGAATGGGCCGTCACATGCATCCGATGGTTCGATGAACTTATTTGGTGCACTACGTCGTGCGATGGCCACCTGCGGATACTCAGATGTGAAGTCATTCCAGCGCGTAGAAATCGTTATGCAGCATGGCCGATAAGCACGGAGTACTTGTCGTCGATTTCGGCGCGCAGTATGCACAGCTGATCGCCCGTCGTGTGCGGGAAGCGAAGGTATATTCAGAGATAGTTCCTTCGACAATTACCGCAGCTGAAGTAAGTGCTAAGAACCCAGAGGCCATCATTCTCTCGGGTGGTCCAGCTTCAGTCTATGCAGATCACGCACCTAAAGTAGATCCAGCAATATTTGCACTTGGTATTCCGGTATTTGGAATCTGTTACGGATTTCAAACAATGGCCGCAGCTCTTGCCGGCGTAGTTGCCCAAACCGGTAAATCAGAGTTTGGTCGCACCCCACTTGATGTGAAGGGCGGCTCAAAGATTTTTGCCGGACTTCCCACATCACAATCAGTATGGATGTCACATGGCGACGCTGTCTCTGAAGTACCTGCTGGCTTTAGCGTTTCGGCATCAACTGCCGATACCCCAATTGCTGCCTTTGAGGATACAACTGGAAAATTAGCCGGCGTGCAATTTCACCCAGAAGTTCTGCATTCAGAACACGGTCAAGCAATCTTGCAGAATTGGCTAATTAACATCGCAGGGTGCATTCCATCTTGGACAACCCAGAACATTGCCGAAGAAGAAGTTGCTAAAGCGAAAGCCGCGATTGGCGATAAGCGAGTAATTTGCGGTCTCTCCGGTGGAGTTGACTCTGCGGTTGCAGCAGCGATTGTTCAAAAGGCAGTGGGAAATCAACTCACCTGCGTATTTGTTGATCACGGTTTATTGCGCAGCGGAGAGTCTGAACAAGTCCAACGTGATTTTGTTGCCGCAACCGGAATCGAACTTGTTGTAGTTGATGCTCGCGCGCAATTCCTCTCAGCCCTTGCTGGCGTGATTGATCCAGAAACTAAGCGAAAAATTATTGGTCGTGAATTCATCCGCTCATTTGAATCAGCAGCGCGCGATATTGCAGTTGGGGGAGATGTTGAATTCTTAGTTCAGGGCACCTTATATCCCGATGTAGTTGAATCAGGAGGCGGCAGCGGAACTGCCAATATTAAATCCCACCATAACGTGGGCGGCCTTCCCGATGATTTGAAGTTTGCCCTCATTGAACCGCTGCGAACTCTTTTTAAAGATGAAGTACGTCAGGTGGGTCTGGAACTCGGATTACCGGAAGAGATTATTTGGCGCCAACCATTTCCTGGGCCAGGTCTTGGTATCCGCATTATTGGTGAAGTGACACAAGAGCGTTTAGATATCTTGCGAGAGGCAGATCTCATCGCTCGCCAAGAGCTAAAGGCAGCTGGCCTTGATCGTGAAATTTGGCAGTGCCCAGTAGTTCTGCTGGCCGATGTTCGAAGCGTTGGCGTGCAAGGTGATGGGCGCACATACGGCCATCCCATCGTGCTGCGTCCAGTGTCGAGTGAAGATGCCATGACAGCCGATTGGTCACGAGTTCCCTATGATGTGCTCGAGAAAATTTCTACCCGGATTACCAATGAGGTTCGCGAAGTAAATCGCGTGGTCCTGGACGTCACAAGCAAGCCACCCGGCACGATTGAGTGGGAATAGGAAAAAAGAGAATGAGAAAAGTAAGCGCGATTGCAGTAGCTGTATTGGTTCTAGCTGGTGCACTTATCTCTGCGCCACAAGCAAGTGCTGCGCCAATAGTCTGCAAGCCAACAACGGCCAAACCGCATGCACCTATGAAGACTAATCCACCACAGAAGGTTGCCAAAGTCCTTCCTAAGACAATGACACTCAAAACAAATTGTGGAGATGTAGTAATAGCACTCGATGCAAAAGCGCCATTTACTGTCACTCAAATTACCGCACTTGCAAGAGCTGGTTACTACAACAAGAGTCTTTGTCACCGAGAAGCGGTTTCTGGATTTGAAATGCTGCAATGTGGTGACCCGACTGCCCAGGGTGCGGGCGGACCAGGATTTACATATGCCGATGAGAATCTTCCGATAGGCAAAGTGCTCACTTACCCAGCAGGCACTGTTGCAATGGCAAACGCTGGGCCAAATACAAATGGCAGCCAATTCTTTCTCGTATTTGGAGATTCACCTGCACTTGGCCCCGCCTATTCAATTTGGGGAAAGATTACAAAGGGGCTTGATGTCTTGAAATACATCGCTTCCAAAGGGGTTAATGATCCAAGTGGAATCGGAGCACCAAAGATAAAGGTCGCTATCGAATCAGTTGTTGTTAGGTAACATAAAGTTGCAAACTTTGAGAAGGACTCTCCTTCATTTGTCATAAATAATGGTCTGAATCTCATGACAAAAGTCATCAAGTGGAGAGAGGTCTATCTTCAGGGATGTACTTCCGATTAGAATCATGACATCTGGTCAGATCAAATAGTGAACTCAATATCAGGAGGCAATTGTGTCTGAAGAAGTATTTGCTCGTAGAAGTGAAAACTGGTTTGCCCTCAAGGACAAACATGGATTCATTTATCGCGAACGTTTACGCAATCAAGGCTATGCCCCAGATGTCTTTATCAATAAACCTGTCATTGGTATTGCCTCCACTTGGTCTGAGCTCAACCCTTGCAATGGCCACCTCAACCGTGTTGCAGAAGCGGTCAAGCGCGGAGTCTGGGAATCTGGTGGCTTCCCACTTGAATTTCCTGCCATGTCATTGGGTGAACCAATCATGCGCCCAACAACAATGTTGTATCGCAATTTACTTGCAATGGAAGCTGAAGAACTAATTCGAGCTAATCCCTTAGATGGTGTTGTACTACTTGCAGGTTGCGATAAGACACCTCCCGGATTACTTATGGGAGCTGCAAGTGTGGATCTTCCAACCTTAATGATTACCGGTGGACCAATGCTCAATGGTCGCTATCAAGGAAAGACTCTTGGTTCTGGCACAGCGGTATGGAAATACAGCGAAGAACTTCGCGCAGGCAAAATGACGATTGAAGAGTTCTTTGCGATGGAGAGCTGCTCAGCTCGTTCCAACGGAAGTTGTATGACTATGGGAACCGCCTCCACAATGGCATGCGTAACTGAGGCCCTCGGAGTGCAATTGCCAGGAAGTGCCGCAATTCCGGCGGTCGATGCTCGTAGATATTCCACTTCACATGAAGCTGGCCGTCGCATCGTTCAGATGGTTCATGAAGATCAACGACTTTCTAAAATCCTCACTCGAGAAGCTTTTGAAAATGCCATTCGAGTAAATGCCGCTATCGGTGGCTCTACAAATGCTGTTGTTCACCTCCTTGCAATCGCAGGCCGAATCGGCGTGAAACTAGAACTTGATGATTTCGACCGTCTTGCGCGCGACGTTCCAGTCCTAGTAAACCTCATGCCATCAGGTAAGTATTTGATGGAAGAGTTCTTCGATGCTGGTGGCCTTCCTGTGGTTATGAAAGAAATTGAGAGCTTGCTCCATACAGATCACATCACTGTTTCTGGAAAAACTGTTGCAGAAAATATTGCGAACGCTAAATCATGGAACGATGATGTCATTACTCCAATGGCCAAGCCTTTCCAGAAAGCGGGCTCGGGCATCGTTGTCGTACGTGGATCGCTGGCACCAAATGGTGCTGTTCTAAAAATTTCGGCAGCTACTCCTTCGCTCTTGCAGCATCGTGGCGTGGCAATGGTCTTTGATCGTATTGAAGAGTACTTAGAGGTAGCAGATGATCCAGATCTAGATGTATCACCAGATACCGTGCTAGTTCTTCGCAACGCTGGCCCAATGGGATACCCAGGTTTTCCGGAAGTTGGAAACATGCCTCTACCTAAGAAGATTCTTGAGATGGGCATTACCGACATGGTGCGCGTCTCTGATGCTCGCATGAGCGGAACTGCCTATGGAACAGTTGTACTTCATGTTTCACCAGAGGGTGCCGCAGGTGGCCCACTTGCGCTGGTTGAAAACGGCGATGAGATTGAACTCGATGTTGTGAATCGATCACTAACGCTACATGTGAGCGAAGAAGTGCTTGCGCAGCGTCGCGCGAAGTGGAGTAATCCAAATCCGCTTCCCGATCGTGGTTGGTCACGGCTCTATGTGCAACATGTTCAGCAGGCACATTTAGGTGCAGACTTTGACTTCCTGGTAGGCGGAAGTGGTTCGGGAATTCCGCGTCACTCGCATTAACTAAATCACATTAACTAAAATGGTTTAGCGAAGCTCGTCTCTTCCGTAGCTTCTAACTCGAGTAAGCGGTTCCATTTTGCAGTGCGTTCTGAGCCATGGGTTGAGCCCACTTTGATTTGCTGCGCCTTCCAACCTGTAGCTAAATCTGCCAGCCAACTATCTTCAGTTTCACCAGAGCGAGCTGAAACAACTGTCTTAAAGCCCGCCCCATGGGCGCTTTCGAGGACGCTAAGGGTGTCAGAGACAAGCCCATTTTGATTTGGTTTGATGAGAATTGCATTTGCACTCTTCTCGGCAATCCCACGCTCAAGTCGTGACTGGCTCGTTGTAAACAAATCATCACCTAGTAATTGCAAATGTGGCGGCGCAACTGATGCAAAATTTTTCCATGAATCCCAGTCATCTTCAGCGAAAGGATCTTCAATGGAGATGATGGGTTGGTTCTTCACAAGATTGGTGATGAAATCTACAAATTCTGCTGATGTGTAACTCTGCTTTGCATTATGAAGTTGGTATTGACCATTTTCAAAGAATTGTGTGGATGCAATATCTAGCGCAAGTGAGACATCAACACCTGGCCTCAAGCCAATCTCCTCGATACATGAGACCACAAAAGAGCATGCATCTTCTATCGAATCAAATGGAATTCCAAGCCCACCTTCATCTGCAACCAGGTGGGTAACCAAACCTTTCTCCCGGCCTCGAACCGCAGCAAGCTCTCGTATTGCAACAATCCATGAAAGCGCCTCTGAGAAAGATGTTGCACCATGTGGAAGTACAAGTACATCTTGAATATCCAGTGTGCGGTTGGCGTGAGCACCACCCGAGAGAATATTTACCATCGGCATCGGAAGTAAAAGCTTTCCTGTAGGCGTGAAAAGACGAGCCAGTGATTGGTTCTTGCTATGTGCCTCCGCCTTTGCACCAGCTAGTGAGACTGCCAGAGTGGCGTTTGCTCCTAACCCCTTACGGCTGACACTGGAATCAATTTCCCTTATTTGTTCATCTACTGTGTGGAGTGCGACTTCTCTACCGAAAAGTGCTGGAGCGATTTTTGTATTTATATTGGCAACTGCAGTAAATACTGATTTGCCACCGTAGAACTTCTCGGCAAGGGCCGTGCCGGCATCTCGCAATTCAAGTGCTTCGTGAGCACCTGTCGAGGCACCTGATGGAACCCGCGCAGTGTGAACAGAGGAGTCAGCAAGGGTGATCGCTGCAGCCACTGTTGGGCGACCACGGGAATCAAGGACTTGGAATGCCTGGACTTTTGTAATTTTCATCGAGATTCCTCTTTAAATAGCTCTGATAATTTCATTGGAACGGACTCTGAGAGCGCACTCTTGCAGAGCCTACTCAGTCCGATTTGAGCTGATTCATCTAAGTAGTTAACCAGTGATGTTCCTTCAACCCGGGCAAGTGCGATTAGCGCGGTGTGCCAGGCAAGAGAGGGTGCATGTGTAATCGCGCTTTCAGCATCGTATGCCTTGAGGAAATCATGCGCTGTTTGGCGAAGCAGTCCTTGCTTATGAGAGTCATGCTCTCGATAAAATTTACAGAGCAAGTGGGCGGTCAGAAACGCTAAATCAAATACTGGGTTACCAGTATGTGTCACTTCAAAATCTAGAATGTAGATATCTTGTTCTTCACTGATCATAATATTCTTTGGTGAAAAGTCGCCATGAACTAGCGTTGTTTTTTCACTCTTTAACTCTCTGACCAAATCCATGATTCTTGGAGATAAGGACGGATTCTTTCCAGCAACAGTGCCATAGAAGGGCGTAATGCGCAGTTGTTCAAAAAGTAAATCTTCTGAGAATTTCTCTCGCGAATCTTCAGAGCCCCGTCCAAAGTTATGCCACATTGCTAGCGTGTGGCCAAGTTTCGCCCCAATCTCTGGATAGATAACCCCTTCAAGCAAATCTGATTTCCAGACCGTTGCAGAATGTGGAACTCGTTCAAGAACGAGGGTAAATAACTCAGGATCATAATCAACAAGTGCCGGGACTTGTTGTGGCGAGAGTGCGTGGAAAGTCTCTATAGCGTGGGCCTCAACGATGGCCCTTCGTTGATCTGCTTCCCATTTAGTTGCAACCTTTAACTCAGCCAGAGCCTGCTTTAAGACCAAGTCTTTCGTTGGAGTCTGAACAGCAAGAACTACGTTGGAAACTCCACCAGTTAGGATTTCAACTGTCGCCTTTTCAGTATCGGAAATGACCCCTCTTGATTGAAGATATGCAACTACCGTATCTTCGTTAAGAAGTTCTACACTCATTACTTAAATAACTCTCGAAACCGAGAATGCGTTATCAACGAAGATACTTTGTCCAGAGATTGCAGTATTTGATTCGCTGGCTAGCAAGTAAGCGCTATTTCCAACGTCTTCCGGGGTAACCAACCTTCCAACTGGTGTTGCATTTTCTACATTTGCTATCTGTGAAGCCGTAAGCAATTTCTCGGCCATGGGAGTCTTTACGATCCCAGGGAGAATTCCGTTAACAAGAATTCCTTTTGCGCGCCCAAGATCTACTGCCATTGACCTTACCAGCCCACCTACCGCGGCTTTAGATACGGTGTAAGACATTTTATCTTGGCGAGTAGATAGCTCCCAGAGAGAACTTAAGATAACTATTCGTGCGCCTTGCTTAATTTTATTGTGGTGCATCAACCCCGCGGTAGCCTCAGTGATTGCGACTACGTTGCCTTCAAATACACGTAACAGTTCTTGAGTCTGGCCGCTTATCACGCTGTCGTTTGTGTTGGTTCCTTGCGCAAAAATAACGGCATCAAATTCAACATCTGCAATCTCAGCAGGGAGATGATCCTTGGTAATTGGTAAGAGAAAGGAGTGGGCAAGTGTTGATGGTGAGCGCACCGCGCAGTAGATGTTCCAATTGGCTTTCACAAATCGAGCATGAATAGCCCTACCTAGGGCACCCGTTGCACCAAAGATTAGAACGTTGTTCGATGCCATAAATTAACCCTTGTAGTCGTAGCGAGTAAGCATGGAGTGCCCAATTGATGCTCTGCGAACACGTTCGCGGGCTGTTGATTCAACGATACCTTGAATATGGCCGCCAGAAGGATAGAGACCAGGAGAGTTGCGCACAGTAAATTTCAGATAAACAGGGGCGGCAACTCGTACTAAATCTGGAACTTCATAATGGCGAACAGCTCCACCGAAATCATCGGGTCCCTCAACATAAACATCGAGTGGAACATCTACCTGGGCGCGAATTGCAGCAATCTGTTGTAGCGAGAGATCTGTCGCAAGATTCAGAGTTGATGCACCTAACTCTTCTAGAATCTTTGCCGTAGCTGGGTTAGTGCAGGGAAGCGCAACTGAAGTTTTTAGAATGAAATCTTTCGGTAAATCGCCCTTCTTCTTTGCTTCACCGAGAACGGCAAGCAATCCTAAATCTCCAACTAGTACAGAGCGAAGTCCAAGACTTGCACCGTGGAGCACATCTTCGACCGCATAACGAAGTTGGTCGGCGCCACGAAGCGTGGGCGCGGCTACTCCGCCAGCAGATGAGACAGGTTCTTTTCCAATATCCCACGCAGCGCGAGGCCCTACAAAGAGACAGACCTCAATCTTCTCTTTCTTACCAATTGCCACCATCTCTGTGATCTCATCATCTGTCTGCATCATGATGCCGGAACCTTGAGAAATGCGATCAATCTTTAGTTTACGTTTCTTTGCCTCTTCAAGCACAACCTTGAAGGCTGCCGGACCTTCGACAGATGGAATCTCAATTTTCCAACGACTACCATCTTTAAATCGCTTTGCAGATTCGGGAATTGCATCCGCATCTTGGCTCTGCACACCTTGGTTTTTAAGAAGTGAGATTGACTTCTTCATCGGTCCTTTTGGATCTCGAGTTGAAGGCCAGTTAGCCATGGGTGTAGACCAATCGTTAGGGGCGAAATTCATTTCCGCAGTGAATAAAAGTTAAGCGTAAGTGTAACCACTCCTGTACTTACATAGGGAAGAGGTTGGTCGCAACTCCTTTGACACCGGGCTTACAGATAAAGGTCATACCGGCCTGGGGCTTAGCATCTACTTCGCCGTTGTGTGCTGTTGTGATTATCAATGTATCTAAATCAGGACCGGCAAATACACAGCTGGTGACAAAAGGAGCAGGAATACTAATTTCAGCGGTAATCGTGAAATCTTTATCAAAGCGTCGCACAACAGAACTGCCCCAAAATGCAACCCAGAGGCCATCTTGCGCATCTATCGCCATGCCATCAGGAAGGCCTTGATCTCCTTCGGGAACTTTCCACATCGCTCTTCGGTTGGAAATCATCCGACCATCGGCAGCCACATCAAATCGATCGATACTGCGAGCCATAGTATCTATGTAGAAGAATGCATCATTTTTAAATGACCAATCCATTCCATTGCTAATTGTTATATCACCAACAATGCGCTCTAAAAAAGAACTATTGGGCGTGTATCGATATAGCGCACCTGCATGAGGCTCCACGTCATAAGCCATTGTGCCAAGCCACAGGTCACCGTTACGAGAAACTTTGGCATCATTCCAGCGAGTAGGAAATGTATCTACATCGCCCGCGACAGTTGATCGTGTTGGTAGTTGATGAATTTTTCCGTCAGGATCTCGCAATACCGGCCCACTGACAGTTCCTAGAACTTCTCCGCCATTGGTGCGAGGAATAGCGAAGGAGACGTGCTCTGTGGTGTCGTAGCTGCCCGCGACTCCAGTTTCGAGGTTGCGCCACATGACTTGGTTCTCCAGGATGTTGACCCACATAACGTGGTTGTTTCCTGCTCCGGAAGATGTAGGGCCTTCACCGAGAAAGCATTTACGCTCATCAAAGACTTCCACTGAGATTTTAGTCGACATTTGCAAGCCCCTTAAAATTAAGTGCCAAAAAGGATTTCTACTGAATTCAAGTTAGTGTAAATTGCAGTAAATACTCAATAGGCGCCAGATACTTTTTACGCCAAACCGAAGGGCTCATCATGACCGAAGACCTCACATCTCACGCAGGGCAAATCTCAGTCGTTACTGGCGCCGCCAGTGGCATTGGGCGAGCATCGGCAATTCTGCTTGCGCGTCGAGGTGCCCACGTCATTGCACTCGATGTTAATGAATCCGGCTTGAAATCTGTTGTAGATGAGGTAAAAAGTGGTGGGGGCAGCGCCACATACCACCTCTTTGATTTGGGCTCTGAGGAAAATGTTCGCACAACGATTAAGGCTATTGAGAAAGAGCACGGCCGAATTGATTCAGTGGTGAATGCCGGTGGCATTACTGGTCCTACAGGAATGCAGACTGAAGATATAAGTTGGGAGCAATTCCTCAAGCCATTAACAATCGATCTCTTTGGTGCGATTTGGATAACGCAAGCAGTGATGCCACTTATGAAAGAGCGCAAGTATGGACGCATTGTGCAAGTTGTTTCTATCGCAGGTAAAGAAGGCAACCCCGGAATGTCACCGTATAACACTGCAAAGGCTGGATTAATTGGCTATGTAAAAGGTGTAGCAAAAGAAGCTGCGGCATCTGGCGTAGTTATTAACTCATTGGCACCTGCGGTAATTCGCACAGCGATAAATGAGAATACAACTGAAGATACGATGAAATATATGATCTCTCGAATACCGATGGGTCGAATCGGGGAGTCAGAAGAGGTGGCCGAAATGATCGCGTTTATGGCATCACCAGCATGTTCCTTCACGACAGGATTCACCTTTGATGTTTCAGGTGGGCGCGCAACCTATTAATCGTGGGGAGTACCCAAGGCGGATTACGAGGCGAAAGTTAGAGTTTGCCTACAGGGCTGCGCCATTCATTCTTTTTTTAGAGACGATATCTCTGACTTAATCTACGTTCAGGGCCAAGGCAGAGATGCTTGGTAGGGAGTTACCTAATCGTTACCGAGCCGTAATGCAAACCCCTTGTTTTATCCATTAAGTATGAAGTATAAAAGGGGCGGGTCGATTCACGATTCAAACTCTAGGAGGAATAAATGTCAATCAAGAAAGCTAAAGTTGGCTTTGTTGCACTTGTCTTTGCGGCTTCTTCACTTGTCGCATTTAACAGTGCTACATCTGCAAATGCAGCACCAACAGGCCAGTGGTGCAAAGGTGTAAAGATCGCCGCATTCCCTGGTGGTCCACAAGGTGGCGTCTTTGCAAATAACGTTTATAACGGTTATCGCCAAGCTCAAAGAGATCTAGGCCCAACAGTGAAGTACTACTTCTCTGATTGGGATCCTGCAAAAATGGTAACTCAGTGGAAAGAAGCAATTGCAACAAAGCCAAACGGCATTGCAATGTATGGTTTCATGGGTCCAGAGGCAGCTAAGCCACTCGTCGATGAGTCTTACAAGAAAGGTATCATCGTTACAACGCTCAATACATCACTTGTAGACCTACAAGCCCAATATTCAACACAGGGATTTGGTTATGTCGGTGCTGTTAACTACAAAGCTGGAGTAGATCTAGCAACAGAAATGGCTAAGCGTGGAAAACTTGCTGCTGGCGACGAAGCATTCGTTTGGGGCCTTAAGGGTCAAGGCGGAGATCGCGGTCAACGTACAGTTGGTGTAATCGAGGGCTTCGAGAAGCTAAAGATTAAGGTTATCTATCAGGAAATCGATCAAGCTACCAATACAACACCTGCATCAGGTGGTCCAACATTTGCCGGAATTATGGCAAAGAATCCTAAGGTTAAGGCTGTTGTTACTGATCACGGTGGCTTAACTGCTACTGCAGCAACATATATGAAGGCAGCTAACTTGAAGGCAGGAGCTGTCTACTTCGGTGGATTCGACGTATCTCCTGCAACAACAACTGCTATCGAGAGTGGCTTCCTGCAACTCGTAATCGATCAGCAACCGTTCTTACAGGGATATCTACCAATCCTTCAGATCTGCTTAACCAAGAAGTTTGGTTTCTCAGGTCTTGATGTAAATACAGCTGGTGGATTCGTTGATAAGTCCAACGTTGCAGTTGTTGCTCCACTTGCAAAGGTTGAAATCCGCTAATAAATAGCGAATAAGTTAGTGCATCGGTTGGGAATAACCTCCCCAACCGATGCACCTTTTCGAAAGGATTCAGACATATGTCCGGTAGTGCACCAGTAATTCAACTTAAAAATGTTTCAAAAACATTCGGAGAGGTCCGCTCTCTATCTGGAGTTGATCTAGAAATTTACCCCGGTGAAATTGTTGGTCTCTTGGGTGACAACGGAGCTGGAAAATCAACCTTGGTTAAAACAATTATGGGTTTCCACAAGCCAGATGAAGGTGGCGAGATTTGGTTTAAAGGGGAGAAGATTACCGACTGGAGCGTGGCTAAGGCCCGTGATCTTGGAATTGAAACTATCTATCAGGAGCGAGCACTCTGTGAACTACAACCCATCTGGCGCAATATGTTCATGGGCAGAGAGATAAAAACTAAATTTGGTGGATTAGATGTTAAAAAAATGAGAAGCGAAGCAACTCGCCTGATGTCCGAACATATGGGTTTTACTTCTACGGCAGTGCACCCAGACAATGCAGTCTTGACGATGTCCGGCGGGGAAAAGCAGGGTGTGGCAATCACAAGAGCTCTTTACTTTGATGCCGAGCTCGTAATCTTGGATGAACCGACAGTTGGCTTGTCTTTATCTGAAACTAAGAAAACTCTAGATTTTGTGCAAAACATTAAGAAGTCTGGTCGTTCGGCAATCTTTATTGACCACAACATTTTCCATATCTACCCGGCTGTTGACCGGATGATTGTGCTCGATCGCGGCAAAGTTGCTGGCAATTATAAGAAGAGTGAAATTACTATGGATGAATTAATCGAGAGCATGTATCGAGTTGCTCGCACCGGGTCTATAAAGGAGTAATGAGATTATGAGCGAAAAGACTGGTTCAAAGGTAAAGAACAACGCAGCCCGTCCGCCATCATTTTGGCGCAGATTTGGAATGCAATTCGGTATTTGGGGAGTTGGAATTGCCATGTGGCTCGTCTTTGTAGTGACAGCCTCCGAGGCTTTTACCTCAAAGGATATTTATTTAGCCTTTGCTTCAAGTACCCCACTCTTTGCCCTCATGGCTATTCCACTCACACTGATAGTAATTACCGGTGAGATTGACCTTTCTTTCCCCGCTGTCATGGCGCTATCTACAGCAACATTTGCCAAAATTTACTCTGGCACGGGAAATATTTGGCTGGGCTTTGCAGGGGCGCTGATCGCCGGAACTCTTTCTGGATACTTCAATGGGTGGCTCGTAACTTACTTCGCTATTCCATCACTTGTGATCACAATTGGTACTGGCTTTCTATTCCGTGGAATTGAACTCGCCTGGATGAATGGTTCCGGAGTGGGCCTCACAGATAAAGAGCTGGCGGGTGTTTCTAATCTGCTAGTAGGTAGATCCTTTTTCGGTGTTGCAAATCAATTTTGGTGGGCAGTCCTAGCCACAATAATCTTATGGTTCATACTAAATAGAACTAAATTTGGTGCACATGTTTTCTTAACTGGAGACAATAAGATATCTGCCCAGTTGATGGGTGTGAATGTAAGTAGAGTGAAGAAAAAGACATTTGCAATCATGGGATTCTTTGCCGCCTTTGCGGGACTTGTTGCATCCTTTGAGGTTTCCTACTTCTGGCCGACGCTGGGTGAGGGACTTCTTATGAACTCAATTGCATCAGTGTTCTTGGGTGGCACATCTGTATTCGGTGGCATCGGAACAGTCACTGGCACATTTGTTGGCTCATTCATTATCGGCGCCATAAATGCAGGAATTGTCGCTTCGGGAATCAACGCCTTCTACACCCAAGTATTCTTTGGGCTGGTAATCATTCTGTCAGTGATTATGCAGGCAGTTATTTCGAAGAAAATCAAGCGCTAGTAATTAGGATAAGACCGGGTGAGCATCAAAGGCGTTTGCCCGGTTTTAGCCGTTCCCTTCACAAAAAAAGGTGAAGTCGATTACGAGAGCTTTCGCGCGCTCTCTCGTTGGATTATCGATATCGGAGCAAAGTCCACTCTCTTCTTCGGGGTGGCTAGTGAGAATATAAAACTTTCGGACCCAGAGCGCTATCAACTCTTAGATATTCTTCTGACCGAACGTGCAGGTTCAGATTTGAAGATTATTACTACGGTGGCGGATCATTCATCAGAGCTGGCGGTAATTCGAGCAAAAGATTATGAAGCGATGGGTGTGGATTACATCAATATTTTGCCACCGACATTCTTTGGGCCGTCTGCTGCACAAATAGACTTTCATCTTGAATCAATTTTGAAGTCAGTGAAAATTCCGGTGGTAATCCAACACCTTCCACAAGCCGGCGGAATGGCTGATGTGACAGGGCTTATAAATCTTGCAAGTAAGTATGAGAATTTAAAAATTATCAAATGCGAAGCAAATCCACCTACAGAATCAATCAAGACTGTTAATTCATTGACTAACGGTCGGGTCAGGACTCTTATTGGGTGGGGTGGAATCTTTTGGAAAGAGGGAGTTGCCGCTGGCGCTGACGGACTTCAGCCGGGGTGCGGTCTCACCGATTTATATCTCTGGGCAGAGCGGGCACTGCTCGCAGGTGATCTAAAGGAATTTGAATCACGGCTGGATAGGTTTATTCCACAGGTAGCACGATGGATTTCAAATCTCGAGTTACTTATCGCCGCTGAGAAAGATGTTCTTTGCCGGCGTGGAATTATCGAGACAAATTACTGTCGCAATCCAACTGTTTCTCTTGATTCACAGACACAAAAAGAAATTCAAGAAATTCTTGAGCTTGTCGATGAGGTGCAGGCAAATGTCTGATCTCTATACCCTGGGTGAAATCATGGGTCTCTTTCTTGCCACTGATACTGATGACGTAGCAACAGCTGAAAAATTCGAGTTATCTGTTGCAGGCGCCGAGGCAAATGTTGCGGTAGCGGTGACGCGCCTTGGATTGAGTACGACTTTGATTTCGCGGCTGGGAGCCGATCAACTAGGAAAAAGTATTCTTGCGAAACTAAAGAATGAAGGCCTGAGTCTTAATGGTATTAAAACCGTCGATTCTTATACACCTGCACTGGTGCGCAATCGTGGCCAAGTGAATCCGATAGATGTGACCTACCTTCGTAAATCATCTGCTGGCTCAACAATCTGTGAAGCAGATATCAAAGAGGAAGAAATCACTGCTGCACGTTGGGTGCATATGACTGGAATATCAGTAGCAATCTCTGAAAGCTCTGCTGGTGCGGTTGCAAAGGCGATGGCTATAGCCCGCAAGCACAATGTCCCGATTAGCTTTGATATAAATCTACGCCGAAAACTATGGAGTGAATCGCAAGCTTCTCAGGTACTTCATTCGCTCATTCATGATGTTGAACTGGTTATTGGTGGCGTTGATGAATACGCAGTTGTGTGGGGAAGTAGCGATCCGGAAGAGAATCTTCGACTAGCTGCTGCTGCGGGTGCAAAAACAGCAATCATGACCGCGGGTGACCAAATGATGCGCGTGTTACATAATGGTGAAAGATTTGATATTTCCCCAGAGATCGTAAAGACCGTAGACCCCGTTGGATCTGGGGATGCTTTTGTAGGAGGTACGATTTCTGGAATTTTAGGTGGGCTTTCAATGCGAGAATCAATTTTACAAGGAAGTAAATGTGGTGCTCTCGTTGCATCGCACTTGGGGGACTGGACAGGTCTTCCAGTTGGCACATCAGGTGTTATCTCTCAGAGATTGGTAAAGAGTTCATGAGTGCACTAGCTGAATTTGAGAAGAGTTCTATCGTTGCGATTATTCGCACTAAGACTTCAGCAGAAGGCCGAAGCGCTGCATATGCCTTGCAGAGTGCAGGTATTGCCTCATTTGAATTTACAACTACAACACCCGATGTCTTTGACCTGATTGAAGAATTCTCTGCCATCTCAGGGCTTACAGTGGGAGTGGGTACAGCTATGAGCCCGGCCCATGTTGTCAGTGCGAAGAAGGCAGGAGGATCATTTGTTTTTTCACCCCATACAGATGCTGCAGTCATTAAGAAGACCCTAGATCTCAACCTTCTCTCGGTGCCTGGTGTCGCGACTCCGACCGATGTTGCTCGCGCGCTGCAAGCTGGTGCAAAAGTTTTGAAACTCTTTCCAGCCTCGCACTTTGGACCTGCCTATTTGAAAGCGGTCCGAGATCCATTCCCTCAAGCGCAATGGTTGGCAACAGGTGGAGTAAGTGTAGAAAACATTAAGGATTGGTTTGCAGCAGGTGCTTTAGGCTTTGGAGTCGGGGGACCTCTACTGGGTGGCGGAATTTCAGAGATTCCCACAAGAGTTGCAGCTTTTATCGCTGAAATCAAAAGAGTGAAATCGGGTGGGCAATGAAGATAACTAAGATAACAACAACTGTCGTCAATGCAAAGATGCGCAATTGGGTTGTTGTTCGGGTCTACACAGATGTCGCAGGTCTCATTGGAATTGGAGAAGCGACTCTTGAGTTTCAAACACAAGCGGTGGTCGGAGCTGTTGAAGATTTAGCGCCACTACTAGTTGGTCGCGACCCACGTGAAATCGAACGCAATTGGCAAATTCTTTATCGTCACCCATTCTTCAAAGGTGGGGCAGTGACAATGTCTGCAATCAGCGGAATTGATCAAGCACTCTGGGATATTTCGGCAAAGGATTTAAACGTTCCATTGTGGCGCATTCTTGGCGGCCTCGCTCGAGATCGAGTGCGCATGTATGACCACCTTGGTGGTGGAAATTCTGATGCCGTCTATAACTCTGACAGTGTCTCTTCCTTTGAAGATAAGATGAAGCAGAGCATCAAAGATGGTTTCACTGCAGTGAAAATTCTTGCGGTCCCTCAATCAGCACCGCTTGGAGATGCCGCCAAACTTCGCCATGCGGGAGAATTGATGGAATCAGCAAGACGCGCTGCTGGACCGGATGTAGATATCATGATTGATTTTCACGGGCGGACTACTGCTGCGATGGCGATTCAATTCGCTGAGGTTTTAGCCCCATTTAATCCACTCTTTCTCGAAGAAATTGTTCCGCCAGATCAACATGAAGCGTTAAAGCGTGCACGAGCCAAGATTTCGGTTCCGATTGCAACTGGAGAGCGCCTGCTTCATCGTGAGCAATTCCTGCCACTTCTAGAAGATGGCCTGATTGACATTGCGCAGCCAGATGTATGCCATGCAGGTGGAGTTACTGAGCTACGAAAGATTTCTGCGCTCTGTGACACATATGGAGTCACGATGGCCCCACATAACCCACTAGGCCCTATTGCAACTATGGTCAACGTACATCTTGGGCTAACTACACCAAACTTCCTCATTCAAGAAGTGATGCGTTCAGATGTTTCTTGGCGTTCAGAGGTCTTCTCGGGCGTTCCAGAAATCAAAGATGGACATATTTATCCACCGACTGCGCCAGGTATCGGCGTTGAGATGGATGAAAAAGAAGCAGCAAAACACCCATTTGTATCGGGTACTCCGGTTCAATGGTTCCATAATGACGGCTCAGTAGCAGATTGGTGAAAAAATGAAACTTCAAAATGAACATGTTTTTGTTACAGGTGGAGCATCTGGAATTGGCGCAGCAATAGTTTTAGATGCTGCTCAACAAGGAGCTCGAGTCTCGTTCTGTGACATCGTAGTCCCAGCGGGTGAAGCTTATGCAGCTGAATTGACGGCTCAAGGATTTAAAGTAGCGTTTCATCAAGCAGATGTGGGCAAGTTTGATTCACTTAAAATAGCCCACGATGCGATTGTGAAAGAGCTCGGTCCGATTACAGGCTTAGTTAACAATGCAGGCGTTAATTCAAATGCAGATGCAGTTGAAATGACAGATGAAGAGTGGAACAAATTCTTTGATGTGGACCTAAAGAGCGTCTGGCATACAGCAAAATTGGTATTGCCTTCAATGCGAGCAGCTAAGAAGGGTGCGATTGTAAATATTGCATCAATCCATGCGCGTATGACATACCCAAAGTACTTCCCATATGCAGCTGCAAAGTCAGGCGTCATCGGTTTAACCCGTAACTTGGCACTTGATGAAGGCATCCACCAGATCCGCACCAACGCGGTCTCACCTGGATACACACTCACCCCGCTACTGCTGTCGTGGTTTGAAATGCTGCCTGAAAAGAAGGCCGAATCTATGGCGGTACAACCGATGGCTCGCATGGCAAAGACATCAGAGATCGCAAAGGTTGTCACCTTCCTGCTTTCAGATGATGCCTCATTTGTGAACGGGGCAGATTGGATCGTCGATGGCGGCCTAAGCTGCCGATTTGCATAAAAAGGGATAAAACCCCAGTTCAGTAAGGTAAAAAATCCGGTAGATGGCGACGAAAATTCGTTGACATTGAATTCTTCATAAGAAAGTATCTATCCATGAATTTAGCTAAAGGCGCCTTAGATAACCTGCGCGTAATCGATGCAACACAGATGTTGGCAGGACCCATTGCAGGCACTCGACTCGGTGACCTTGGCGCAGATGTCATAAAAATTGAACCGCCAGTTAATGGTGAATTTAATAGAACTCGCGGATTCGAAGATCGACAGAGCAATGGCGAGATGACCACATTCCTTGCAGTCAATCGCAATAAGAGGTCGCTTTCAATCGATCTGAAGAGTCCTGAGGGAAAAGAAGTTCTCTATGAGTTAGTGAAGAAATCCGATGTCTTCTTGCAAAACTTTAGATTTGGAACTGCAGACCGCCTGGGCATTGGATACGCGGATCTCAAGAAGATAAACCCAAAAATCGTTTACTGTTCTATTTCGGGTTATGGATCTTTTGGACCTTATCGCGATCGCCCAGGACAAGACCTAATTGTTCAGGGTTATAGCGGCTCAATGTTTAGCGTTGGAGCGCTAGGTGATGACCCAACTCCGAGTGCGCTCTGGGGCGCCGATGTCATGACTGGATATCAAGCAGTCATTGGAATTCTCGCCGCCATTGAATCACGTCACCAGACTGGCACCGGTCAACATGTTGAAATCGATATGTTGTCAGTCGTGATGGATTGCCAACTTCAAGAGATTGTAACTTTCTTAAACACTGATCGTATGCCAACTCGCATGGAAGAACGAAGCGCGCATGCATCTATCCCAGCACCATATGGCGTGTATAAGACAAAAGATGCTTGGCTAACTTTGGCCATGGTGCCGCTCTCAATTCTTGGCGAAGTTCTAGATAATGATTTCCTGCGCACCCTGACGCACTACAACGACGGACATAAACATCGTGATGAAATTTATAAGCTAATTCGACATAGTTTCCAAGAGAAGACCACTGCTGAGTGGATTGAAATCTGTGACCGTGTTGGGGCCTGGTGTGGGCCGGTGTATAACTACGAAGAGCTTGTGAAAGATCCACATATCGTTGAAACAAAGTACATCTGGGAACAACCACAGTTGCGTGGTGGAAGTGCAAAAACTGTTCGCCCTCCGGTGCGTCTTTCTGATACTCCACCAACTATTCGCCGCGGTGCACCTGCTTTAGGTGAACATACAAAGGAAATTTTGATCGACCTTCTTGGAATGCCAGCTACGAAGGTTGAAGAGCTCATTAAGTCTGGCGCCGTCGGAACAGTGAAGGAGTAAGAAATGGCTACACCACTTACAGGGCAGGTCGATTTTGAAGTTCATGGAAAAGTCGCACACCTCATCCTCAATCGCCCGGAAAAGATAAATGCGATGACGGTAACCATGGATGAGCAGATGAATAGCTACATCTACGAGATTAATAACAACTTAGAAATCCGCTCAGTTCTTCTTTATGGCAAAGGTGAGAAAGGATTTTGTGCTGGCAGCGATCTCACTGATTTAGGAGAGTATGGAAGTAATTGGGAGTATCGCAATCGCTTTGATCGCAATCTTGATTATGCCCGTGCTATTTGGCTCATTAAGAAACCTGTCGTTGCATCTTTACACGGGTGGGTAATTGGTGGTGGACTTGAAATGGCTTGTGCCTCAGATATTTGCGTGGCTTCTCCAGATGCAAAGTTTTTGGCCGGTGAAATTCGCTGGGGTTGGCATGGTGGATCAGGCCAGACTCAATTGCTTTCACACAGAGTGGGCCCTGGAAATGCCTCACTGTTTCTATTGCATGGAGAACCTGTCTTGGCAGCGGATGCACTTCGCATGGGCTTGGTCCAAGAGTTGGCATCCAGAGAAGAAGTGCTAAATCGCGCCATTGTTATTGCAGAATCTATCGCCGAGAAAGCTCCCATTGCAGCTCAAATGACTAAGCACATGGTGCGAATCTCCCAAAGCATTCCACTGGAAACTGGACTGCTCTATGAAAATGACTCCTTTGCATACTGCATGACAACCGAAGATGCAGCTGAAGGTCAAAAAGCATTTGCAGAAAAACGTAAACCAGAATTTAAGGGACGGTAGAAAAATGACTCAGGCACCCGCACTCCCATCGCGAGAAGACAGACTTCGACTTCTAGAAAAGGTAGGCAAGTCCCTACTGGCAATGCCGTACAAGAGTTGGAATTTTGGCGACTCCACAGGATTTGAGGGGATTCTGGAAGCAGGCCGATTGCTCAAAGATCCCGCTTATTTTTCATTTGCAAATGGATGGATTCGCTCCTGGGCAAGCCGCCCAGAACCATTTAGACGCCTTGATTGCACGGCTCCTGGTGTTGCGATGGTGGAAATTGCGCACGAGACGAAAGATAAAGAGATTATCCAATCACTCAATCTTTTGGCCACATATTTAATGAGTCGTACAAAAGACCGTGGAATCTATGACACCTGGGAATCACTCTGCTTGATTCCACCATATGGTGGGGAAGAACTTCCAACAAATGAAGCAAAGTGGCTAGCAAACCCACCAGGGGGAACATGCATCGACTGTCTTCACTTTGATCCACCATTTTTCACCGCACTGGGTAAAGAAACGGGTAGAGAAGATTTGGTTACCGTTGGAGTCGAACAGGCGCACGCATATATAGATGCGCTACAAAAAGAAAATGGAATCTTTGATCACTTCTTTATGAATGGAGTCGAGGGAACTTGGGCACCGGGTTGGGGTCGTGGCCAAGGATGGGCCTTACTCGGAATGATGGATGTGCTAAAGAACATTTCACTCGATCATCCGGGACGCAAGAAAATTGAAGATGCATCAACAAAGCTGATTTACGCAATGATCAAGCTACAGCGCGAGGACGGCCGCTGGTGGTGTGTTGTTGATAGTGAACGCTCAGGTGAAGAGGGTTCAACTGCAGGCTTTATGGCAACTGGTTTTGCGCGCGCAATCAAACTTGGAATAGTTGATGAGTCGATTGTGAAACCAGCCATGATTAAAGCCCTTGCCGGAGTGATTGCAGATACAGATTCTGCCGGCGAACTTCAAAATGTGACCGCCGCAGTTATGGCATCAACCCGAAAGTCGCATTATGAATTTACTCCACGTGGATTCTCAGTGCCTTGGGGACAAGGACCCGTTGCGCTTGCTATCTGCGAAACGGATTCACTCCTATGAAAACTAAGATGGCTCGCAACCTGCCAACCCAGATTGTCATCTCACTTGGCAACCAGATTGTTTCTGGTCAGATTGCCCCGGGCTCAGTGATCACATCTGACGTGCTGGAAGCTCAATTTGGAGTCAGTCGCACCGTAGTCCGGGAAGCTCTCAAAGTGCTTCACGACAAGGGCTTAACTCGTGCTCGCACCAAGACCGGAACGATTGTGCTGGAGCGTCATGAGTGGAATTTATTAGATCCCGACGTTATCTCTTGGCTGCAAGCATCTGGGCTTGGCCGAGAATTAGTTCGCGACTTAGAGGAAGTTCGAGCGAGTTATGAACCATGGGTAGCCCGAATTGCTGCCAAACGACGTGGGAGTAAAGATATCTCCGTCCTTTCCAATTCGCTAAAGAAAATGACGGATGCCTTTTATCAAGAAGGACCACAATCTGAAGCAATTGGTGAAGCAGACGCAGAATTCCACCAAGCACTTTTGGACGCCACCCAGAATGAGTTGATGAAACGTATTGGAAAACTATTCATTCCACTTTTGAAAATTAGAGATGACATGGTTCGCCACGTTGTCGATGACGGAGACTTTCTGATTCAACATCAAGCAGTTCTGGATGCAATAGTTGAAGAAGATGCCGACCTAGCGGAGGCTGCAATGAAAGCCCTTCTCAGTCAAGCAATTCAAGCATCAACTGATGCCCGTAAGAAAACTCCACGATCATGAGCACCTTGCCAGGGTTACCAGATGAATTGCTCTATGAACAAGATGGAGCAGTTGCCACTATTACTTTAAACCGCCCAGAGAAGCTCAACACAATGACGCCGGCAATGGGTAAGGCCATCATCCAATTAGTCACCTACATTAATAATGAGGAATCCATTCGTGTAGTTATCCTTACTGGAACTGGAAGCAGGGCGTTCTCGGCCGGAAGTGATATAAAAGTTCTTGATGACTATGGGTCTAATTGGCAGTTACGAAACCGGATTGATTACGCTCGCGAACTCTGGAAGATTCGTAAACCAGTAATTGCGAAAATTAGAGGCTATTGCATCGGCGGTGGACTCGAAATGGCGCTGATGTCTGATATTCGTTATGCAACTCCCGATTCCAGATTTGCTGCTGGCGAAATAAAACTTGGGTGGCATGGAGGAGCAGGTAACACGCAGCTTCTTCCACGCGTGATGTCACCTGGCAGAGCACTTGAAATGTTACTAACAGGGGACATGGTGAGCGCAGCGGAAGCACAGGACTGGGGCCTGGTCGACCGAATTTTCGATGACGCTGATATCGATGCAAAGGTAGCCGATCTCGCAGCTCGAATCGCAGGAAATGCTCCTATTGCTTCAGAGCTCGCGAAACATCTAGTGCGAGTTTCAATGTCAACTGCCGTAGATGTTGGGCTGCAATACGAGAATGACACTTTCGCATATTGCTTCACAACTGAGGATAGCGATGAAGGTCGCGCTGCCTTTGCTGAAAAACGAAGACCTAATTTCAGAGGAAGATAGGAGAACGGTAAAAATGGAGATACTCCCAGGATTACATCGAATCGAATGTCCGATCGGGCCTCGTTATGTGGCTCTCTATGCCATCGTTGGCAAAGTTGATATTTTGCTTGTCGATACTGGTTTTGATGGCTCAATTCGCGAAACCCTAGTTCCGTATTTCAAAGAGCATAATCTTTCACTGAACAAAGTTCGATACGCCATTAATACACACTCAGATTACGACCATACTGGCGGCAATGGTGCGGTAAAAGAGCTGATGCCAAATGCATTGATATGTTGCGGTGAACGAGATCGTCCGATGATTGAAGACCTTCAGGTGATGATTGATGATCGGTATAACGAATTTGCTCATGACCACGGGTTTGCAGAATCGCAAGAGGCAATCGATTTTATCCGCACCGTTGCATTTGAAAGTAAAATTGATATTGGCTTTGCTGGTAATGAGCGTATTGATTTAGGCGGACGCATGGTAGAGATACTCCATACACCTGGGCATTCATGGGGGCATATATCTGTGCTCGATGAACAGACAGGTGCAGTCATTATCGGCGATGCGGTTTTAGGAGAGTCAGTTCTACTTGCCGATGGCGCTCCAGCATTTCCACCCACTTATAGATTCGTTGAGGCATATCGCTCAACGATTCGACTGTTGAAGGCTTATAAACCAAGTGAAGTACTTACCTCGCACTATCCACGATATCAAGGTCAGCTTGGTCTTGATTTTCTAGATATATCTCTTGCTTATACAGATCGAATTGAAAAAATCTGCTTCGAGACTCTTCAAGAAGTCGCGAAGCCAATAACGATGCTAGAGCTGATTGAGATTGCACACACTCGAATGGGACCATGGCCAGATCCGGTATATAAATACCTGGTCTATCCCGTACTTGGACATCTAGAAGTCCTTGAATCGTATGGAAAGATTAAGAGAAGCAAAAATAGTGCAGGAATCGATACCTTCAGCATCTAATACTTAATTAGTATTCACAATTTTGAATGCTTCAGCGATTCGACCTTCGGGGAGTTCGCCTAAGCCAGCGTTACGTTGGCCCCATTCGCGCAACATTTCTTCAAGGTTATCCATATGCGAAGTCTGTGAAGCATGTTCTTTCAGCGCTGCTAATTTAAAGTGGAATGTGTCTGTGATATCAACGAAGTGATCTGGATGGGCGTGACCCTGCATCCAGACTTCTTTCACCTTCCACGGTTGCAGACCTTCTTTTTCTAATAAATCTGTAAAGGCAAATGGGTTACGGGCATCTGGATAGACCGCTTGAATTGTGGCTTCACCTGCGGCTAAGTGATCTGGGTGGCTGGCACCGATGCGATCCCAATTGCGCTCAGGTGATTGGCAGATCATGCGATCTGGTTTCACACGGCGAATCTGTCTGACAATATCTTTGCGAAGGGCGATAGTAGGTTCCAGGTGACCATCGACATAGTTAAGGAATGTGACATCACTGATGCCGAGTGCGGCACATGCTGCGCGTTGTTCTCTTTGACGAACCGCAGGCATCTCTTCTTTGGTAAATCCAGATTCTTCGCCGCCTTGGTCGCCATTTGTGCAGAGCACATAAGAGACTTCAATGCCTTGCTTCACCCACTGGGCGATAGTTCCTGATGCTCCGAAATCTGAATCATCAGGGTGGGCGTTGATAACTAAAACGCGCTTGATCTCTGAATCTGCAATCGGCTCCATGATGCACAAGCCTAATAGACTCCGCGGCATGAGTGCGACCGACCCATTGCTAGACGGACTCAATCCGCAGCAACAGAAGGCGGTTTCCCATGCCGGATCACCGCTGCTGGTGGTGGCAGGTGCTGGTTCTGGAAAGACGCGCGTGCTTACCCGCCGAATTGCATACATTATGGCTAGACGAGATGTGCGCCCCTATGAAATCTTGGCGATTACATTTACCAACAAGGCTGCTGGTGAGATGAAAGAGCGAGTCACTGAACTTGTTGGCCCGGTCGCAAAGTCAATGTGGGTCTCTACATTTCACTCATCGTGTGTGCGCATGTTGCGGCAAGAGGTTGAACGACTTGGCTATAGCAGCACCTTCAGTATTTATGACTCCGCCGATTCCCAGAAGCTCATCTCACGAGTCATGGAGACGCTCAATCTTGATTCCAAGCGCTATCCAGTGCGTCAATTCCAGAATCTGATTTCTAATGCAAAGAACGAATTACAGACGCCTTATGACTACTTAAGTCTGGCAAGCAATCAATTTGAAACCATCGTTGCCGATGTCTACACCCTCTATGAAAAGCGCCTGCAGCAAGCAAATGCCATGGATTTTGATGACTTGATTATGAAGACCGTTCAGGTATTGCAGAAATTTCCTGAAGCTAAGGCGCGCTTTCGTTCTCGCTTCCGACACATTCTGATTGATGAATATCAAGATACAAATCATGCCCAGTATCAGTTGGTTAAGGAACTCACAGGTGTTGAAGGTGACGGCTTCCCACTGGCAGAGCTCTGCGTCGTGGGCGATGCCGACCAATCAATTTATGGCTTCCGTGGCGCAACAATTCGAAATATTCTGCAATTTGAAGTTGATTATCCGAACGCAACGACAGTCTTACTTGAACAGAACTATCGCTCCACCCAGAATATTCTCAGTGCAGCGAATGCAGTCATAACCAAGAACGAATCCCGCAAAGAGAAGAATCTTTGGTCAGATGCTGGATCTGGTGCACCACTGACTGGATATGTTGCAGAGTCAGAGTATGACGAAGCTGAATTCATTAAAGGTGAGATCCGTTCACTACAAGATATGGGACATTCAAACCCAGGTGATACCGCTATTTTCTATCGCACAAATGCGCAATCTCGTATCTTTGAAGAAGTATTTATGCGCGCGGCAATTCCGTACAAAGTCGTGGGTGGGCTGCGCTTCTATGAACGCAAAGAGGTAAAAGACCTACTGGCCTACCTCCGGGTATTGGCCAATCCTGACGATGAAGTTTCGCTGCGCCGAGTTATTAACTTTCCTAAGCGAGGAATCGGAGATCGAGCGCTAGAGGAAGTTGAACTGTTCGCCGAATTACACGGAATTTCATTCTGGAACGCCCTCTTGCGAGTAACAGAGGCAACAGCGGTGCCTAATAAGGCTGCACAGTCGATTGCGACATTTACATCGATGCTAACTGCACTGCAAACGCTCGTGGAAGCTAAAACTAAACCATCGGTGATTATTGAAGCGGTGCTTGAGCAATCTGGATTGCTGACAGAACTCGAGGCGAGCACAGATCCGCAAGATGAAGTTCGCGTAGAGAACCTGAAGGAACTTGTTTCAGCCTCGATGGATTATGAAGAGCGCCCCTTTGAAGAACTGATAGAGGATGAAGAGATCTCACTGTCAGGATTTCTTGAGAAAGTTTCACTTGTGGCAGATGCCGATGAAATTCCAGATGGGCAAGATCATGGGGGAGTTGTTACCTTAATGACTCTGCACACCGCTAAAGGTTTGGAATTTCCAACAGTTTTTCTCACAGGGATGGAAGATGGAATATTCCCTCATGCGCGCACACTTGATGACCCGAAAGAGATTGAAGAAGAGCGCAGACTTGCCTATGTGGGACTTACTCGTGCAGAAAAACGCCTCTACATTTCCCGCGCCGAGTACCGCTTAACTTTCGGCACACCGAAGTACAACCCGGCATCACGATTCCTCGATGAGATTCCTGCTGAACTTATTGAATGGAATAACGAAGGTCGTTCATCTTTTGCATCTTCATCCGGTGTGAAGAAATCCAGAGTTCCATCAGGTCCTCCGCCACGAGCGACAGGAAAGAAATCGACAGCGATGGCACTCGTAGTTGGTCAGCGTGTGTCTCATGACACATTCGGACTTGGCACCGTCGTCGCACTTGCCGGCGAGGGCGATAAATCCGAGGCGACCATTAACTTCGGCGCCTACGGAGATAAACGCCTACTGCTTCGATATGCCCCTGTCACAGCGCTATAAATTAAGCCTTTAGGATTAGGGCACAATCGTCCTGCTCATTAGCCACATCTGAAGGAGCCCTTTAGTGGATCTCTACGAATACCAAGCACGTGATCTCTTTGAAAAGCATAACGTTCCAGTATTACAAGGAGCAGTTGCTACAACGGCAGACCAAGCACACAATGCGGCCGCCAAGATGGGTGGCAAAGTTGTTGTTAAAGCACAGGTAAAGGTTGGTGGACGCGGAAAAGCGGGCGGCGTAAAGCTTGCAGTTGATGCAAATGATGCAAAAGAAAAAGCAGGAGCCATTCTTGGAATGGATATTAAGGGCCACACTGTTCATAAAGTGATGATCGCCCAAGCTGCTCCCATCGTTGATGAATATTATGTTTCGATACTTCTTGATCGATCTAACCGCACCTTTCTTGTGATGGCATCAGTTGCTGGCGGCATGGATATTGAAGAAGTTGCACACACTGCGCCAGAGAAATTAGCGAAGGTGCCGGTAAGTGCCGTAGATGGAATTTCACTAGCCAAGGCGAAAGAGATTGTCACCCAAGCTAAGTTCCCTGCAGATGTAGCGGAGCAAGTTGCAGATGTACTAGTTAAACTTTGGGAGACATTCCAATCAGAAGATGCCACTCTTGTTGAGGTCAATCCACTTGTGAAGACAGAAGATGGTCGCGTGGTCGCACTTGATGGAAAAGTAACGCTTGATGAAAATGCTGATTTTCGTCAACCAGATCACGAAGCACTCGTTGATCACGACACCGCCAATGCGCTAGAAGCTGCTGCGAAAGAGAAGGGGCTGAACTACGTCAAGCTTGATAACGGTCAAGTTGGAATCATTGGAAACGGCGCCGGGCTTGTGATGTCCACACTCGATGTTGTTGCATATGCCGGAGAAAAATTCGGCGGAATGCGCCCAGCAAACTTTCTCGATATTGGCGGCGGAGCATCTGCCCAGGTAATGGCTGATGGACTATCCATCATTCTTGGTGATTCAGATGTAAAGAGCGTATTAGTTAACGTCTTCGGTGGCATTACTGCCTGCGATGCTGTGGCAAATGGAATCGTTCAAGCACTCGAACTCCTTGGACCAAAGGCAACAAAGCCAATAGTTGTTCGACTCGATGGAAATAACGTCCTTGAAGGACGTGCAATTCTTAGCGCAGCTAATCACCCATTGGTGGAGCAGGCGCAGACTATGGATGGAGCAGCATCACGTGCTGCAGAATTGGCGGCCAAGTAATGTCAATCTTTATCAATTCGGCAAGCAAGAT
>JBILAM010000092.1:0-2840 GCA_044354225.1 Candidatus Planktophila sp. | reverse complement strand
TCCTTAACTAGGTATTCAGCAGTCAGAGCCTGATCAGAGAATGACATATCCATTACTGAAGCTGGGTGACCTTCTGCTGCACCGAGGTTTACTAGGCGACCTTCAGCTAAGAGAAGCAGGCGACGGCCATCTTTCATCACGTATTCATCAGTCTGATGGCGCATCTTTGCATTTTTCTTTGTTGAATTCTGCTCAAGCCATGCAACGTCGATTTCGATATCAAAGTGACCTGAGTTGGCCATGATTGCGCCATCTTTCATCGCGGCGAAGTGTTCATCGCGTAATACATCGCGGTTGCCGGTGACTGTAATAAATACATCTCCAACCTTTGCCGCATCTAGCATCGGCATAACGCGGAAACCTTGCATCATGGCATCGAGTGCCTTAGTTGGGTCAATTTCTGTCACAACTACATCAGCGCCCATGCCCTTTGCGCGTTCTGCAACACCTTTACCGCAATATCCAAATCCTGCAACAACGACAATTCGTCCTGCAAGTAGGAAGTTAGTAGCACGGAAGACTGCATCAAGAGTTGATTGACCTGTGCCATAGCGATTGTCGAACATATGCTTTGTGTCGGTGTCATTGACAGCGATCATAGGAAATGTAAGTGCGCCATCTTTTGCCATCTGATTAAGGCGAATAACTCCAGTAGTGGTCTCTTCGCAACCACCGGCGATATTTGGCAAGAGTTCCTTGCGAGTTGTGTGAAGAGTGTTGACCAGGTCGCAACCATCATCGAATACTTGATGTGGTTCGATATCGAGGGCAGCGTTGATGTGCGAGTAATACCCGTCGCGATCAACTGCATTGCGTGCAAATACAGAAATTCCATATTCGTGAACAAGTGCTGCAGCTGTGTCATCTTGCGTCGATAATGGGTTAGATGCACATAGCGCGATTTCAGCTCCGCCAGCCTTAAGAACTCGCATCAAGTTAGCGGTCTCAGTTGTGACGTGCATACACGCTGCGATTCGTACGCCAGTAAATGGTTGTGACTTTTCAAATCGTTCACGAATTTGTGCTAGGACAGGCATGTTGCGCTCTGCCCATTCAATGCGCTTGCGCCCCTCGGCGGCGAGTGATGCGTCGGCAATATCGTGCTTTGGAATTGTTGTTACTTGTGTCATGAAAATATATCTCCCTAGGTAGTTCCTCTAAATTGATGAGGATTGTCTTTTTCGCTTGACCTTCGGCGTAGGGCTCTACTGTGCTAGTCGGCTAGGGACTTAGTTTAGTGGACTCCGGGAAAAATGGTGAAACAGACTTAGCTTCGTATCGCCTTAAGCACTTCATCACGAACCTTCTCCATCCGCCCTTCAGTAGAAGCCTCGACGTTGAGTCGAAGGAGCGGCTCAGTATTTGAGGCCCGAAGATTAAACCACCAGTCCTTGGCGCTGACAGTCAGACCATCAAGATGATCTATTTCTACATCACTATCTGATTCAAACTTCTTCTGGATAGCTTCCATCGCAGCAGCTGAGTCTGAGACCGTAGAGTTAATCTCTCCACTTGAGTGATATCTATTAAATGGTTGGAAAATTGATGAGAGAGTTTTCTTACTCTCACCAAGAGCAGCGATTGCATGAAGTGCTGCCAGCATTCCTGAATCTGCCTTCCAAAAATCTCTAAAGTAGAAATGTCCTGAGTGTTCTCCGCCGAAGGCGGCATTTGTCTCTGCCATAAGTTTTTTAATATAGGAATGTCCCACACGCGAGCGAACCGCTGTTCCACCGTTTTCTTCCACAACTTCTCTCACAGCGCGCGAAGAGATGAGGTTATAAATAATGTTTGAGCCAGGGTGCTTGGCTAGTTCACGTGATGCAATGAGTGATGTGAGAGCAGATGGATTCACAAGAGCTCCCTTTTCATCAACCAGGAAACAGCGATCGGCATCACCATCGAATGCGAGCCCGATATCTGCGCCATGTTTCTTCACTGCCTTTTGAAGATCAACTAGATTCTTGGGATCAATCGGGTTGGCCTCATGATTAGGAAAAGTGCCATCTAAATCAAAGAATAGTTCAATTACTTCAGCGCTAAGTCTTTTAAAGACCGCGGGGGCTGTGTATCCACCCATTCCGTTGCCTGCATCAATAACAATTTTTAAAGGGCGAATCTGTGAAACATCGACCAAGGTCAGTAAGTGATCCACATATTCTTCAAGCATATTTTGTGATTTCTCAACCCCAAGATTGCGCATCGCCATCGGGGTTCCTTCATGGACAAAGCGTTCAATTGTAAGCAGGCCTGATTCTTTACCTATAGGTCGAGCACCACTGAAACAGAGTTTGATTCCGTTGTATTCAGCAGGATTATGGCTTGCGGTAAACATCGCACCCGGCAGATTTAACTTTCCGGCAGCGAAATACAACATATCGGTAGAGGCAAGTCCGATACGAATGACATCTAATCCTTGAGAGGTAACACCTGCGGAGAATGCTGTTGCGAGAGCAGGCGAGGATGGGCGCATATCTTCACCAATAACAACTGTGCCTGGTTCGCGCTCAATTTCTAAGAAGCGAGCAAAAGCAACGCCGGTGGCGAATGCGAAATCTGGTGTGAGCTCTTCATCGACTAACCCACGGATGTCATAGGCCTTAAATATGGATGTGCTCATGAAGGTATCGTAAAGAATTGAGTGTGCAGAAGTGAAATTAGGAAGGAACTGCGCGCAGATGCCCGCGTCTTCCCACGCTTGATTGTGAAGTAGCTGTTGAGACATCAGCTGTGTTGGAGTGAGAATTGAGAGCGACCTCGCGGACAGCATCGGCGATAGCCATCAGATCGTCATCACTTGGCCCACTTTGATTCTCATCAACTGCTTGTCTTATGACATT
>JBILAM010000091.1:0-2855 GCA_044354225.1 Candidatus Planktophila sp. | reverse complement strand
TTAAGAAGGCGCGTAAGCGTTCACAGTACTCAAAGCGTTAATTCTTTTTATCCAGATATCCCGTTTGTTCCTGCAGTAAAGGAGTTTTTATGGCTCTCTTTGGAACAGACGGGATTCGTGGTTTAGCCAACGGGCAGACTCTTACCGCTGAAATTGCCGTTGATGTTGCCGTAGCTGCAGCGCATATTCTCGTTGAATCATCGAGTAATAAAGGTAAGCGTCCTCGCGCCATAGTCGGTCAAGATTCGCGTGCATCAGGAGAATTCCTAGAAGCAGCAGTAGCTGCAGGTTTAGCCAGTGCTGGCATCGATGTCTATCGAGTCGGTGTATTGCCCACACCAGCTATTGCTTATCTTGTGGGTGAATCTGGTGCTGATCTTGGTGTCATGATTTCAGCATCACATAACCCGATGCCAGATAACGGAATCAAATTGTTCTCACGTGGTGGTGGAAAACTCGATGACTCCATTGAAGCGGCGATTGAAAAACGTATGGGTGAGCCATGGACACGTCCTACCGGGCGAAACGTTGGACGCATTACCTTTGATGAGACCGCTAGCGCTCGCTATCTAAAGCATTTAGCCGCTTCGGTAACCACTCCTCTAAAAGGGATGAAAATTGTTGTTGATTGTGCAAATGGAGCATCATCATTTGTAGCACCGATTGCATATGAAAAAGCTGGAGCAACTGTTGTTGCTATTCACCGCTCACCAGATGGTTGGAATATTAACGAGAACTGTGGCTCTACCCACTTAGAGGATTTACAGGCAGCTGTCATCAAAGAGGGGGCCGACTTTGGAATCGCACACGATGGCGATGCTGATCGATGCCTGGCGATTGATGGCGCTGGCAAGGTAGTAGACGGTGATGCCATCATGACAATTCTTGCCATTGGATTTAAAAACCGCGGTGGCCTTACATCAAACACAATCGTTGGCACAGTAATGAGTAACTTAGGATTTATGCACGCTATGAAAGATGCAGGTATATCTGTCATCAGTACTGCAGTCGGTGACCGCTATGTGCTTGAGAAGATGATTGAAGGCAATTTCTCATTAGGCGGGGAACAATCAGGACATTTGATCATGCGCGAATTTGCCAACACTGGCGACGGAATTCTTACCGCCCTGCAATTGGCGCAAGAAGTCGCTCGCAGTGGGAAATCACTGGCAGAACTAGCTTCACAAATGCAACGCTTCCCACAGGTTCTGATCAATGTCTCTGATGTGAAGAAAGATAAGTTGGATGAATCAGCAGCGATTGCAAAGGCTGTGGCTACCGCCGAATCAACTCTTGGTGAGAATGGTCGAGTCTTATTGCGCGCATCTGGTACCGAGCCGCTGGTAAGAGTGATGGTTGAGGCCTCGAGTGATAACCTTGCGCAAGACATCGCAACATCTCTTGCAGCTGTTGTGAAAGCAGAACTGGGGAACTAATTCGTGTGCGGAATCGTGGGTTACACCGGACCACAATCTGCAATTACGCCCATCGTTGAAGGTCTTCGCCGACTTGAATATCGCGGATATGACTCTGCTGGAATCGCACTTGGTACTAATAACTCTCTCTTTGTGGAAAAGCGTGCCGGCAAACTCTCCAATCTAGAAGCTGCGCTGCCAGCAAATTTACCCACTGTGCATTCTGGAATCGGACACACACGTTGGGCAACACATGGTGGCCCCACTGATCGCAATGCCCACCCTCACTTAGATAATGAAGGCAAGCTGGCAGTTATTCACAACGGAATCATTGAAAATTATTCAGAGCTACGCAAAGAGTTAGAAGGCCGCGGTCACGCATTCTCATCCGAGACAGATACTGAATCTGTAGCACACTTACTTTCTGATCTTCGTAAAGAACATGGGGGCGATCTCACGGCAGCGATGCGCGCGGCGGTTAAGCGGTTGCGCGGGTCATTCACACTTCTTGCTATTCACGCCGATGCTCCACAAACAATCGTGGGTGTACGCCGTAATTCACCGTTAGTGGCAGGTATTGGCAAGGGTGAAAATTTCTTAGCATCTGATGTTGCCGCATTTATCGATTACACCAAGCGCGCAGTGGAACTCGGCCAAGATGAAGTTGTCACAATCAGCCCTGAGGCAATCACAATCTGCGACCTCGAAGGTCGCGCTGTCCCACTTCGTGAATATGAAATCACATGGGATGCAGCGGCTGCGCAAAAGGGTGGCTTTGCCCACTTCATGCTCAAAGAGATCTTCGATCAACCTAAGGCAATTGCCGATACTCTCATTGGCCGCCTAAGTGATAACAATCAGATACTTCTTGATGAATTACATATGAGCGATGAGGAAATGAGACAGATTAAGAGAATTTCTGTCATTGCCTGCGGCACCGCCTATCACGCAGGAATGGTGGCCAAGTATGCAATCGAAAAATGGGCAAAGGTTCCAGTCGATGTGGAGATTGCCTCCGAATACCGCTATCGCGATCCCATCATCGATAAAGACTCACTCGTAATTGCAATCTCGCAATCAGGTGAAACTATGGATTTGCTGATGGCGGTGCGCCACGCAAAGGCAGCTGGCGCTCGAGTACTGGCAGTCTGTAATACAAACTCCTCCACAATCCCACGTGAGTCAGATGCGGTTCTCTATACCCACGCCGGTCCTGAAATTGCCGTTGCATCAACAAAAGCCTTCCTGACACAAATTGTTGCTATCTATCTCATCGGTCTGAAGCTGGCGCAGGTGCGAAAGCAACTCACTGAAAAAGAGGTACGCGATCTATATAACGAAATGCTTCGGCTACCTGGCAAGGTGGAACAAATCTTGGAAACAATCGAACCTTTACGTGAGTTAACTCGTAAGTTTGTAAAGAACGACACCATTCTCTTT
>JBILAM010000090.1:0-2862 GCA_044354225.1 Candidatus Planktophila sp. | reverse complement strand
AAAGGAAAGTTCGCTGCTGACATGAGTAATGGAGATGCGAACTTGTGATGCCTTCTCTGATTTCTTTGTGCTCATAGCCCTATCTTAGAGTCAGAGTTCAGTACGGGGAAATCCAGAAATTCCCCGCCACATGAGGTTCTCAACGAGTTCTATCGCTTGTTGGCGAGTGAGTATTCCATCTCTTTCCAGCCAATGACGAGCTGTGACTTGAACATAGCCAATCAATCCAACGCCGAGCATCATCGCTTCTTCCCGAGGAAGTCCGGTGTCATTGGCGATTACACCACTGACGGCGGCGGCGCAGTCGTAGGTCATGCGATTAAGGCGCTCACGCACCTGAGGTTCAACGTTCATATCACTTTCAAAGAGGAGGCGGAATGCCTCTCCTTCATTTTCAATAAAGTTAAAGTAAGCATTAATAGTGACATGCACGCGTTGCTTATTATCTGGAGTTGAAGAGATAGCTTTCTGAAGTTCAAAGACCAAAGAATCAATGTGAAGGTCAAGCACGGCGAGATAGAGATCTAACTTTGAGGGAAAGTGCTGATATAAAACTGGCTTACTGACATTGGCTCGATCTGCAATCTCATCCATCGCCGCTGAGTGATATCCAGCAGCTGTGAAGACTTCAAGAGCGGCTGAGAGCAAAATCGCTCGTCGCTCGTCGCGCGGCAGGCGTGATTTATCTGAACGCGAATTATGTGCAGATGCAGTTTCGGTAGTCATTAAGCCCATCGTACAGAATTGGCAGGCAAAGGCACAGTACGGCAGAATTGCACCCATGAAGACTCCTCCGCTGGTTACGCCAGGTCCTGCGCTTACCGTTGCCGAGGTTCGTCGATATAGCCGTCACTTAATCATCCCTGATGTTGCAATGGCGGGCCAGCAGCGCATGATGAATGCCAACGTGCTCTGCGTTGGCGCAGGAGGGCTCGGATCTCCAGCGCTGATGTATTTAGCTGCAGCTGGAATCGGAACTCTTGGAATCGTTGAATACGACACAGTTGATGAATCAAATCTCCAACGACAAATCATTCACGGCCAATCAGATATCGGCAAAAGTAAAGCACAGAGTGCGAAAGAAAAGATTGCTGAAATTAATCCATATGTAAATGTTATTACCCATGAAACTCGACTTGATAACTCGAATGTGATGGAGATTTTTTCTCAATACGACATTATTGTTGATGGCACAGATAATTTTGCAACTCGTTACTTGGTTAACGATGCATGTGTGCTTTTAAAGAAGCCATATGTATGGGGTTCTATCTACCGCTTTGACGGACAGGCAAGTGTCTTCTGGGCCGAGTACGGTCCTTGCTATCGCTGCCTCTATCCAGAGCCACCACCGCCAGGAATGGTTCCAAGTTGCGCTGAAGGCGGAGTTCTCGGAGTTCTCTGCGCAACAATTGGCTCGATCCAAACTACTGAAGCAATCAAGGTGCTCACTGGAGTTGGCGAACCACTTATTGGTTCACTGATGGTTTATGACGCACTTGATATGAGCTTTAGAAAGATTAAAGTCCGAAAAGATCCTAACTGCCCACTGTGTAGCCAAAACCCTACCCAGACCGCGCTTCTTCCCGACTACGAAGCATTCTGTGGAGTGCTCTCTGATGCGGCACAAGAAGCAAGTGCTGGTTCAACAATTACGGTGCAGGATTTGAAATCAAAGATTGATGCAAAAGAGAACTACTACCTCATCGATGTTCGCGAACCCAGTGAATACGAGATTGTGAAGATTCCAACGGCGCATCTGATTCCAAAACAAGGATTTATTGATGGATCAGTATTGGCAACCTTGCCGCAAGACCGACCAATCATCTTGCACTGCAAGAGCGGTGTGCGATCTGCTGAGTGTCTAGCAATACTTAAAGATGCCGGATTCTCTGATGCATCACACGTCTTTGGTGGCGTGGTGGCATGGGCGAAGCAGATTGATACATCACTGCCGGTCTATTAATGCTGGATAACTACAGCGGCTTTCGGGCGCTCCTTGTACATGCCCATCCCGATGATGAAACCATTAACAACGGCAGCACGATGGCACTTTATGCTGCGCGCGGTGCACAAATAACTCTCATTACTTGCACTCGTGGTGAAGAGGGCGAAGTTCTGATTCCAGACCTAGCTCATCTAGCAGCACACGAAACCGACGCACTCGGTGATCATCGCGTGGAAGAGCTAGCGCAAGCTATGGCAGAACTGGGTGTTACAGACCATCGTTTTCTTGGTGAAGGCGTGAAGCGTTATCGAGATAGCGGCATGATGGGAACAGATGCCAATAATCGCCCCGATACTTTTTGGAACGCAGATTTTGATGAAGCTACCCAATCACTCGTCTCAGTCATTGATGAAGTTAAGCCACATGTGTTGATTACCTATGATGAATTTGGTGGTTATGGCCACCCTGATCACATTCAAGCCCATCGAGTTGCTATGGCAGCGGCAGAGCAGGCTGCATGGAATATCCCGAAAATATATTGGAATGTCATGCCCAAATCTGTTCTTCAAGCCGGCATCGAGAAGATGAAAGCTCTGGGTTCAGATTTCTTCGGAGCAGAGAGCGTTGATGATCTGCCTTTCGCAAAAGATGACTCCTTTGTTCATGCCTGCATCGATGGCGGTGACTATGTTCATCAGAAGATGGATGCAATGCGCGCTCATGGCACACAAATAGCAGTTGATGGTCCCTTCTTTTCGCTCTCAAATAACTTGGGGCTGGAAATATGGGGTAATGAGTACTACACGCTGGTTCAGGGTGAAAAGGCCGGAGAACTTGATGCGCAAGGCCACGAGACTGACCTCTTTGCCGGCCTCTCACTTACCTCATGAGAGCACTACTTTCACTTCTCTTCGGAG
>JBILAM010000089.1:0-2868 GCA_044354225.1 Candidatus Planktophila sp. | reverse complement strand
AATCACATATTTGCGAGTGTAGGGATATGAAATTCCGTAACTACTTACTGCGAGCAGTAGAACGAGAATTGCCCACAGCGGATTATCACCTAAACCCTTCCAGGCACCGAGCACTACCAGCACCCCAAAGAAACCGAGGAGTAACCCGAAGATTTGAAAAGTTTTTGGTTTTTCTTCACGGTTGATCGCAAGGATGGCAATGATTGTCATGAGTGGGGTCACTGCATTAGTAATTCCAGCCAATATTGAAGTTACTTCTGTTTCGGCGAGTGCAAAGAAAATCCCAGGAATAACATTAATCAAGAGGGCAACAACCCAGAGATGAAATCGCACCATGCGATCTTTAGGTAAAGAGATTCCTTTTATCTTTGCAAATGCAAGGAGTGCGAGCGCACCTAGAGCGCAACGCACGAAGGCGACTCCAAAAGGTGTAAGGAATTCCAGGCCTAACTTGATAAAGATAAAAGAACAGCCCCAGACGATTCCAAGTGCAATGTATGCAGGAACCCAGGAACTCTGGCGTTGCGTAGAAGTGTTCACGGTGAGACTGTACTTAAAAGTGGGCCCAGACAGGCTCGAACTGTCGACCCACGGATTAAAAGTCCGTTGCTCTACCGGCTGAGCTATAGGCCCCACATACAACTAGCGCCGACTGCGCGCTAGAAGCCGAACTTTATCACCTTAGCGACCGCGGCTGGCACGCAGTAATCGGTCGCGAATCGCGACAGAGATGTCATCTCCTGATGGCTGGTGCACAACAACGCGGGTTAATGAGCGCTCATCAGCACTTCGTAGCGCTGCATAAAGAACGCGCGCAAACTCTTCATTATTTGCAGGTGATGCAAGGCGCACAACACCGTCAAGTGTGGGAACACTTACTAGTGCAATAAATCCATCACCTGGTTCTGGCTCGCAATCAAGTGCCACTGTGGCCGCCGGTGAGTAATGATTTTCTAGCGAGCCGCTCACTCGAATATCTGTTTCGGATTCTGTAAGGTGTAATCCAGTGGTCTGAGTGATCATCGCTTCGGTAATTGCGCCAGGTCTCAAAATTCGTGGAGCACTCCCCGTGCAATCAATGATCGTTGATTCAACACCAACCTGCGATGGCCCGCCATCAAGAATGAGATCGCCATCAACAAGATAGTCTGCAAGTTCGGTGCTCACAGCTTCAGCAGATGTTGGTGAGACATGACCAAAACGATTTGCGCTAGGGGCGGCAATACCTTTTCCGCCAAGCTTCTTAAATTCTGTAAGCAGTGCAAGTGCCACAAGATGATCTGGCACTCGTAATCCAACGCTGGCTTGTCCCCCAGTAATAAAATTCTGAGCAAGTGATGATCGTGTGAAAATCAGTGTCATTGGCCCTGGCCAATATTTTCGTGCAAGTGCGATTGCATATTCTGGGATTTCATCTGCCCACTCAGAGATATCTGCCATTTGACTCAAGTGCACAATCAGTGGGTGATCGGCCGGGCGGCCTTTTGCTTCATAAATCCTGGCAACTGCAGCAGCGTTTGTAGCATCAGCGCCCAGCCCATAGACGGTCTCTGTCGGTAGCGCCACGAGTGAGCCAGCTTTAAGTTGCTGGGCAGCGCGAGTGATTGCATCTGCTGTGCATTTAGATACGAATTGCCCGCCGCTCATGAGTTCAATTATCCAGCCTTTTTGCGAGAAGATAACCACATGGCCGAGCGCATAAAAGTGATGCAGATTATCGCCCGCATGAATGTGGGTGGACCTGCCGTCATTGTGGCCGAATTAATGCGAGGCCTTGACTCAACAAAGTTTGAGCAAGTTTTGGTGACTGGCTACTGCGATAACAATGAAGCAGATTATCTGGAAGAAGTAGCCACAGATATTAAGGCAACTCGTATTGCCGGCCTTGGCAGATCAATATCACTAGTGACTGACCTCAGAGCATTTATTGGCCTGGTTGCAATGATCAGAAAGTTTCAGCCTGATGTAATTCATACCCACACCGCGAAAGCTGGAGTACTGGGCCGACTTGCTTCGATTATCGCTGGCAAAGATGCAGTGCGAATTCACACATTTCACGGCCACTTACTCCACGGGTATTTCTCTGGATGGAAAACCCAATTAGTTATTGCGATTGAAAAAGCACTAGCTGCGCGCACCCACCACCTCATTGCCATTGGCACGGTTGTGAAGAACGACCTGCTAGCTGCTGGCATTGGCAAGCCAGAGCAATACAGCGTCTTCTTCCCGGGGCTTCCTGAGCCAAAGCCGTTCGATAGGTCCGAACTACGTAAAGAGTTAGAACTTGATCCTGCAACTATTTACTGCACATTTGTAGGTCGCCTCACGCAGATCAAAAGGCCAGATCGACTGCTCGATGTTGCCGCCGAGATTGCAAGGCAGAACGTGGCCGTGCACTTCTTAGTTGCCGGTGAAGGAGAGTTATTTGAAAGCTCTCGAGCGCGAGCTGCTACCAAGAAACTACCAATAACTTTCTTAGGGTGGCGCAAAGATATAGACCAACTATTTGCAGCAAGTGACATCGCAATTCTGACAAGTGATAACGAAGGAATTCCACTTACTCTCATTCAAGGGGCGCAGGCAGCTTTACCCATTGTTGCCACTGCTGTTGGTTCAATTTCAGATATCGTCGAAGATGGTAAAACTGGCTTTCTTACCGCCCCCACTGCTAGCGCCATGGCAGCGCGTTTAAGTGAATTGGTAGCTGATTCAGAGTTACGAAATCGGTTGGGCGCGGCCGGCAAAGAGCGAGCACATACATACTTCTCATTAGAGCGAATGCTCCGAGATCACACAGGAATCTATAACGCACCCCACAAGAAGTAAGGGATAATAGAGTCATGATAACTCGCAAACGTATCTCTCTCC
>JBILAM010000040.1:0-9626 GCA_044354225.1 Candidatus Planktophila sp. | reverse complement strand
CCGTTCCAGGAGGTGAAAGCCATGCGAATTCAGGCAGACATGTACTGCGGTAATTCCAAGACCAAATGAAATATTAAAGAGTAGGAAGAGGAAGCTTGAGCGCACCTGCACCAAAAAGGTCAGAGATGAAAAGAGTAGAAGGATTGAAGCAATCGTGACTCTGAAGGCTCCAAATTTATGGAGAATATGCCCGACGGTAAGCAGACCTAAAAAAGCACCAATTCCACCTGTGCTCACAAGTGAACCGAAAGCACCATTTTCTAATTGCAGATTGGCTTTTACCTCTGGAAAGCGCGGGAGCCAGGCCATGATTCCAACGCCAAAACAGAGAAAGAGTGTGTGAAGGAGTTTCTTCTCTTTGCTGTGATCAATCACAATCGACATTAGAAGAGCGCGTTTGCTAATTGCGTGCGAGCTTTAATTACTCGTGGATCAGCAGGGTCAACGAGGGCAAATAGTTCCAGGAGGCGATCTTTAACCAGCTTCTGCTCATCCCCATCAAGGATCTGCACTAGCCGCAGCAATCTTTCAAAACCTGGTTCAAGATATCCACTCATCACTTCCACATCAGCACACTGCATCTGAATGGAAATATCATCTGGGTTCTTAACCGCCGACTCCATCACTTGATGAGCATCAATTCCTTCGGTGCGAAGAAGTAGTTGCACCTGCGCAAGTCCGAGCTTTGCAAAGTTATCGTTAGGTTTGCGAGCTAGTAGCCTCTTATAGGCAGCCTCAGCACTTTCATAATCTCCCTTATCTAGGGCTGCCAGCGCTTCATCTTCTTCCGGTTCGGCAAGTTCTGCCGGCTCTTCACCGATTCCTTGTTTTGCCGCAATAGTAAGAATTTTATTGATGACTTCACGCAGTTGTGTTTCAGTCAGCGCTTGCTCGAGGAAAGGAATCGCTTGGCCGCCAATAAAGACCACACCGTATGGAATCGTGCGCGCTTGCAGAGCTTGGGCAACGGGGGCTTGGGTGTCGATATCAACTGTTGCCAGCGCCCACTTTCCGTTATCTGCGGACTCCAGATTACCCAGTGCTTGAAGTACGGTGACAGATTCTGCCGAGCGAGGTGACCAACATAGAATCACCACCGGTTTAGTGTTTGAAAGTGGCAATAACTCTGATTGCAAATTCTCGGTCGTTACAACTATTCCCGGCATCGCAATAGATGTATCTGGCGCTGGTTTTCCAAGCGAACTTAAATCAACGGCCTTAGCAAAATTGGGTGGCAAGCTCATTACTGAATCATGCCATCAACTCGTACGGTGACGCCAGAATCGCGGCGAAAGGGCAAAACATCTGCGATATAGGCCTTTGCTGCAAATTCCAATCCCACATCATGGCCCGCTTTCTCACTCAAATACCAACGGTGCTCTAGCGTCTCATGAAAAAATTGAGCGAGTTCAATTCTGCCCTCGTGCTCTGGTGGAATCAAATTAACTGTTGGTCTAAAGACTTCATCGAGCCATCTCTTTGCCGAATCTGCAACTGGTGGCTTCGGAGATTTCTCGCGTCCTCGGAAGCGATCAAAAGATGCAAGCAGCCTTTTTGCTTGTAGCTCTTCAGTTTCTAACCCGATCAACTCGCGCAATCGATTCTTATGATAGCCAGCAGCAACAAGCTTAGGTTGGAAGACTAAACGTCCCGCATCTTCTCCTTCTTCCATGGAGACAGATACCTCTTCTACTGCAAAACCTAGATCGTGTAATTGACGCATGGCACGTTCTACTGCATGTCGATCAGTGGGATCAAGTACCTGGCGATCTTTAAGTGCTGACCACAGGCGGTGATAACGGTTAATCAGGGCGGTGCTTGCGCGAATCGGGTCCATGCCTGGATAGAGGACACCAGAGAGTTGCAAGTCTTCAAGTTCTGCCGCAACGTTAAAGTGGGCAATCTCTAAATCATGCTCGCGTTGTCCGGCTGTCAAAGTTTTTTGAAACTCTCCCGTTTCAGCATCTACTAGATAGGCGGCATAGGCTTCGGCATCTCTGCGAAATAAAGTATTGGACAGCGAACAATCGCCCCACCAGAAACCAAGCAGGTGCAGGCGAACTAGCAGCAGAGCCAGCGCGTTGGCCATCAACGTCACTTCTTCACCGGTTACGTTCTTATCGCTGAGTACAACGCGGTAGGGCAATGAGTATGGCAAGAACCGGGTGACCAGGGCGCAGGGAAGTTCTTCGCCGTTGTTATCTGTGCGCCCCTCGATGACTGCAATCGACTGAACGCTGGGAGAATCGAGTTGAGTAAGTTCGCGCAGAATCTTGTATTCGCGGTTTGCAAACTCGGCCACCGTCTCTTTGACGGCGTAGACCTCAGACTCGGGGTCATCGGTAGAGCGGACCAGGCGCACTACGTGGCGGGAGATGCCTCGTTTTTCAGCCAGCATCGGATCTTCCGGCCACTGTTCCAAAGGCAGGTTCCACGAAAGACCGGTGACGGCAGCAATCTCTTCACCAAGTCCAGTTATCCGCAGCGCCATGGGAGTTATTCTCTCTTACGCTTTACAATAAAGCATGGCAATTTCAGAGCGAATGAAGCGAAAAGTCAAAGATTCACCAACTTCACAAGATTTTGGTGCAGCTGGAGCGCCGGTGGACCGCGCTCATCCATTTTATTTTGGATTTGTCGCAACAGTAGGTGCCTTAAGTGCCTTTGTTCTCATGCGAGCACTTGCAAGTGCAAGTCAAGTATTTGTCCTGATTGTGATCGCACTCTTCTTAGCCATGGGCCTAAACCCAGCAGTTGAGGCTATTCGCAAGCGAGGCCTCTCACGTATTTCAGCCGTTGCCATAATCTTTGTATCAGTCTTATTGGCGGTTATTCTTTTTGGCGCACTCATTGTTCCTCCACTTATTTCGCAAGGCACAAACCTCATTGAGATCGCTCCATCACTCCTAAGTCAATTAAAAGATAATCCTTCAATTGCAAATATCAATGAAAATTACGGAATTATCGATACCTTAGAGAAGAAACTAAGTTCAGTAACTTCCGATGGCACGCTCTTGTTCTCAGCCTTCGGTGGAGTCGTTGGTGTTGGAAAGACTGTGCTCTCTGGCACCTTTACCGCGCTGACAATTTTGGTACTTACTCTTTACTTCATCACATCACTTAATCAGATGACTGAGCTCAGCCTTAAATTGATTCCAAGTAGTCGTCGTCCACGAGTAGCGCTACTAACCGATGCAATCATCGCTCGCGTAGGAGCATTTGTGGGAAGTCAGGTATTAATCTCTTCACTTGCTGCCATATTTTTGACGATCTTTGGAGTCATTCTTGGTCTGCCTTCACCTGTGGCAATCGGAGTTATTATCTTTGTCTGCGGACTTGTGCCACTTATTGGACACTTCATCGGGGCTGCCGTCTTCACCATACTCGCGCTGACGCAATCCATCACGATAGGTATTGCAGCCTTCGTCGGATACATCGTTTACGTGCAGATTGAGAATTACATTCTCACCCCGAAAATTATGAAGCGAACGCTAAATCTTCCAGGTGCGGTAACAATCATCGCCGCACTCATTGGCACATCACTTCTGGGACTAGTAGGCGGACTACTTGCGGTGCCAATCGCCGCTTCAATTATCTTAATTCTGGAAGAAGTCGTAATCCCTCGAGCAGAGAAGTCTTAGATCTCAGTAGGTAGTGGTAATCGCTGTGGGGCAATAACCTCAACGATTTCACTTAAGACTCTATGAACAAATGGTTCGCCCACCCATAGGTGTTTAGCACCATCGACAGCGATCAGCTTGGTTTGTGGAATCACGCTAAAGCGCAGACGTGCTTGCTCTGGTTTTAAGTAATCATCATGTTCCGGAATCAGTGCAATCACTGGTCTGCCATCTGCAGCCCAGAACTCAAGATCACTATCCACAATTTCGAGCAAGGTGGGGCTTAACAGTATCAAGCCCTTCACGCGTGGATCACGGGCATGACTAATTGCAATACTGGTTCCAAATGACCATCCGATAACCCACAACTCTTTGATGCCAAGGGTTTCAAAACAGTATGCAATCATCGCTTCCACATCGTATTTTTCAGCGCGTCCGTTGTCATAGCTTCCGGTGCTTGTCCCAGCTTCACTACTTGTTCCGCGAGTGTTAAAGCGCACGACAGTTACTCCGGCCATGGCAGGTAATCGATTGGCAGCCTTCTTATAAATGTGGCTATCCATCATCCCGCCACCAGTTGGGTTTGGGTGGCAACATAAAATTGCAGTCGTAGGGTTTGAAATAGGAGTTGCGACTTCTCCAATAAGCGTTTGCCCATCAGCGGTGAGTACAGTAAAAGGCGTGCGCGTTGCTGCAAGCACGGTGCTGGGGCGGATTGGCTCTGACATTATCGTGAGTCTACTTTGAATTAGTAACGGGGCGCATTGCGCGTGCGTTCAGTTCGAGGGCCACGATTATTTCGCTTACTCCAGCATGCGTTATGCCAGTGCCGACGATTATCTTCTTCACCATCTAGCCAAGCAACGGTATGTGGCGTTGCCATAGGTATTACCTGATCACAGCCTGGGCATCGATATGGTTTATTTGCAGATGAACCAGTTAACTTACGAACAGTCCATAAACCATTTTCATCTTCTTCGAAACTTTGATTCGAAGGATTAATCTCACGGTCTTCATCGTTATTCCTCGGCCGACGATTCTTCGGGTAGTTCTTACGTGGGCTCATGGCTTCATTTTCTCGCACTTTCCCCCACAAAGTGAGAAGATGACACTATGAGCAAGGTCATCAGCGTTTCCCAGCTCCATAAGAAATATGGCCAGACGCAGGCGGTAAACGGGCTTGACCTGGAAATCGAACAGGGTGAAATCTTCGCACTCCTTGGCCCGAATGGCGCTGGCAAGACCACGACGGTTGAGATACTCGAAGGATTTCGTGATCGCGATTCAGGTGATGTGAAAGTTCTTGGCTTTGACCCAGCAACTAAAGGCAGCGCCGGACAAGCTTGGCGTGATCGCATCGGGATTGTGCTGCAATCAACTCAAGATGCGGGCGACTTAACTGTCTATGAATCAGTCTCGCACTTTGCCACCTATTACAAGAATCCAAAAGATGCCCGCGAGGTAATTGAATTAGTGGGACTCACAGAGAAATCTAATGCGCTAGGTCGCACACTCTCTGGTGGTCAGCGCCGCCGGCTAGATGTTGCACTGGGCATCATTGGTAGCCCGGAACTAATCTTTCTAGATGAGCCCACTACAGGCTTTGATCCGGAAGCACGCAGGGCATTCTGGAATTTGATTCGCACATTACGCGATGAAGGCGCCACCATTGTTCTTACTACTCACTACCTGGATGAAGCAGAAGCACTGGCAGATCGGGTGGCAGTGATAATCCGTGGACAGATTGTGGAAATTGCACCACCGGCAGAACTTGGTGGCCGCGCCACATCACTTGCCACCATTTCCTGGCGCGATGGAGCACAGACACGCAGTGAGAAGAGTGCTCACCCCACTGAACGCGTCAAAGAGCTAGCAGCACAATTTGGTGGTGAAGTTCCAGAACTAAGTATTAAGCGGGCATCACTAGAAGATATCTACCTGGAAATGATTGGAGGCCATGATGAATAAGCCCACCGCTCTCTCCATCGGTATTCAACGCGGAAAGTTAGAGATTAAACAATTTATGCGACAGCGTGAATCAGTTGTCTTCACCTTGCTCTTTCCACTTATCCTGCTTGCCATCTTTGGATCAGTCTTTTCTAACACCATCGCCGACGGAGTCACCTTTAGCCAATACTTTGTGGCAGGAATGATTGCATCAGGACTTGTTAATACCGGTTTTCAGCAACTAGCAATCATGATTCCCTTGGAACGCGATTTTGGAACGCTGAAGCGACTACGTGGCACTCCGATGCCAGCAAGTAGTTACTTCCTCGGAAAAGCCATCCTTGTCACTGTCAGCATGCTGGTGCAGGTAGCGCTCTTATTGGCTGCTGGCGTCATATTCTTTGGAGTTAATCTGCCAAAGAGCGCCGATAAATGGTTGCTCTTAGCGGCGCTGCTCGTTCTCGGTAGTGCCTGCTCCACAGTTCTCGGTATTGCATTCTCTAATGTTCCTAAATCTGGTCGTGGCGCATCTGCTGTCGTCTCCCCTGTTGTCATAGTTCTGCAATTCTTTAGTGGTGTCTTCTTTATCTTTACCGATCTTCCGCAATGGATGCAGCAAGTTGCGGCAATCTTTCCCCTCAAATGGATGACGCAAGGAGCCCGCTCCGTCTTCTTGCCAGACTCATTCGCTACGCGTGAAGTTGCCGGTAATTGGGAAACTGGGCGCACATTTGCCATTATTGCCGCATGGCTCGTACTGGGATTGATTTGGGCAGTTCGCAGCTTCAAATGGGAGCGCGACTGAAAGGCGCTGCTTTAGTAGTTGCGCTCTGCCTAGCATCTTCTGCAACCACTGCCGATGCTGCAACTAAGAAGCCAACACCAACGCCAACAACCAAGGCAAGTGTGAAGGCTTCACCAAAGGCGACAGCGAAGCCAAAGGCGAGTGTGAAGCCAACGGCCACGAAGAAGCCAACTTCTAAGCCAACTTCTAAGCCAACAGTGAAGGCGACTTCGCCAACAACTGCCAAGCCCGCTGTGTCAGCTGAGCCCACTGTATCTGCCAAACCAAAGCCAAAACCAAAGCCAAAACCAAAACCTCGTAAAAAGATTCGTCTTACTCCGTCTCCAAAGCCAAAGTGGCCACCGGTGGACTTTGAATTCGAATCAGGGATCTATGCCAAGGTGCCGACAAGTAAAGAGCTGGTGAGCGTTATCTCTGCAAAAACTAATCTGGCGTCTCAAGTGAAGGCATGTAGCGAGTTTGTTTGTGGCGCAGTTCAAGTTGCCGCTGAAACTGGATGTGTGTGGTGGGAAGTTAATTCTCAGGTCTTATCTAAAGAGGGCGTCATACTTGGTGATTTGCGCACAATATCAACGCCTAGCGCAGTTAAAGAGATTAAGACCATTCTCTTAATCTCACCAGAGCCAATAGAAACTCTTGAATACATCAGCAATATTGAAGTCATCTGCCATCAAGATCCAAGGCCTGAAGGCGCATCGGCTGCGACATACACAAAGGTGGTCGAATAAGTGCTAGGTGGAGTAAATAATCAACTCTTCTTTATGAGTCTTGCTGGGTTTCCCGCCGTCTTATTTCTGATTCTAATTTTAAAGTGGACATCCGCAAAAGGTAAATCACTGGTGGAGCGGACGCCAACGGTTGGCTCTGAAGATGATTACGGCACTCTTATTGCAGTTGCCGAGCCCAATAATCATATTGAGGGTGAAATACTGCGTCAGAAATTAATCGCCGTTGGAATTAAAGCGACACTTGCCCAGACTAAACAGGGTCCTCGCCTATTTGTATTTCCACAAGAAGAGAGCGCTGCCCGAGCGCACTTAAAAAGCTTTAACTAGCGATTTGCTCCAGGAACCCAGAGCTGATCACCAATCTCTTTATTGGCATGACGAGCAAGCACAAAGAGTAAATCAGAGCAACGGTTCAGGTACTTGGCGGTGAGTGGATTTACTCCTCCGCCGAATGCGTGGATTGCCGCCCATGTGCAACGCTCTGCGCGACGAACCACGGTGCGAGCAACGTGCAGGTGGGCAGCAGCTGATGTTCCAGAAGGCAATACAAATGAGCGCAACGCTTCTAGATCTGCGTTGTATTTATCAATCTGTTCTTCTAAATAGACAATCTGTGATTCAAGCACGCGAAGTGGTTCAAATGCGGGTGCATCAACGACAGGTGTGCAGAGGTCTGCTCCCACATCGAATAAATCATTTTGAATGCGCACAAGAAGTGCGCGAACGTCATCGGTTAATTCATCCGTTGCTAGCACTACGCCAATCGTTGAGTTTGATTCATCGACTGTTGCATATGCTTCTAGGCGAGGGTCATTTTTTGATGTGCGGCTCATATCTCCAAGGGAGGTAGTTCCGTCATCGCCTGTCTTTGTGTAAATACGCGTTAAATTAACCATGCGCCTAGCCTATAAGTAGACTTCGGATATGGCATCTTCGTCCCACGACCGCTTCCGGATCACCGGTGGCAGCCGCCTGGTCGGCGAAGTTTCGGTCACAGGGGCCAAGAATTCAGTCCTAAAACTGATGGCTGCATCTCTTTTAGCTGTGGGTAAATCCACCATTCGTAATGTTCCAGATATTGCCGATGTAGAGATCATGTCCGATCTGCTCACACGTCTCGGTTGCAGCGTTATTCACACCGCCGACACTGTAACCATTGATGTTCCAGCCACTCCATTACATCGCGCAGATTACGATCTCGTGCGCAAGATGAGAGCATCAATTAACGTGCTCGGTCCACTTGTTGCACGCGTCGGAAGAGCAGAAGTCGCACTTCCTGGAGGCGACGCCATTGGCTCGCGCGGCCTTGATTTTCATATCAAGGGTCTTGAATCACTTGGTGCCAAAGCACATGTCCAACATGGTTACATAGTTGCCGAGGCTCCTAACGGCTTAACCGGAACAGCTATCGATTTAGATTTCCCATCTGTTGGTGCAACAGAGAACCTGATGACCGCAGCTGTCTTGGCCCACGGTGTCACAACTATTGATAACGCCGCCCGCGAGCCTGACCTGGTTGATTTAGGTGAATTCCTGATTGGTATGGGCGCAAAGATTGATGGCCTTGGTACTCCCACAATTACTATCACTGGCGTTAAAGAACTCAAGCCAACAGATCACACCACTATTACCGATCGCATCATCGCCGGCACCTGGGCATTTGCCGCCGCAATGACACAAGGAGACATCACTATTCATGGTGGACGCGCGGATCACATGGAAGTCATGCTCGAAAAACTTGCCTCTGCCGGTGCCATCATCACATCAACTAATGATGGATTTCGCGTGCAGATGAACCAGCGACCACAAGCAATTGATGTGGCAACACTTCCCTATCCAGGATTTGCCACAGATCTACTGCCATTTATTATCGGCATGAATTCAATTGCAGAAGGTCATTCGATTGTTACCGAAAATGTCTTTGAATCTCGCTTCATGTTCGTCAACGAATTAGTGCGATTAGGCGCTCAAATCACGGTCGATGGCCACCATGCCTCTATCGACGGTATCCCACAGCTCTCTGGCGCCCCGGTTGAAGCAACTGATATCCGCGCTGGTGCTGGACTAGTGCTTGCAGCGCTTGTTTCAGAAGGTGAAACGACTGTCGATGGGGCATTCCACATTGATCGTGGATACCCGAACTTTGCGGAGCAGTTAGTTAACTTAGGTGCGAAAGTTTCGCGAGAGTAGTTTTTTAGTTAACGCTTTCAGTAAGAATCGAAACTCGATCATTTGAAACAGATAAGAAGCCACCGCTCACAGTAAATTCCTGCGTTGTTCCGTCGGTGCCCTTAATGCTGACAGCTCCATCGACTAGTACGCCAAACAAAGGTGAGTGACCTGGAAGAACTCCAAGGTCTCCTTCTGTGGTGCGAGCAGAGACAAATGATGCCTCGCCTGACCACACCTGTTGTGTTGGCGATACTAGTGCGACGTTAAGAGCCATTTTTATTCCTTACTTAGTTCTTCGCTAGTTCAGCAGCTTTGCGCTCAACATCATCGAGGCCACCACACATGAAGAATGCT
>JBILAM010000088.1:0-2940 GCA_044354225.1 Candidatus Planktophila sp. | reverse complement strand
ACATCTCCACCCTCTGGAGCGCCGCCAATGCTTGGGATGTACATAGCTCCACCTCGTGTTACGCAGGCGTGCTGCATATCAAGAACGAGCAGAAGAGACTTTTTGGGATCGATTTTGTCAACAATCATGTTGGAACGGTTGATGTACTTATCGATATTCTTATATGTGAAATCTAGGGATGACATTTTTTCTCCTTATTGAGTGGTTGATGGTTACTTGCTTTTTTTAACTTTTGGTTTCTTAACTTCTAACTTGTTAATTTCTTTCACTAGGTCTTTTTCAGCCCACTTCAAGTGTTCGTAGGCTTCCTTCTTTGCAAGTTTCTCATCTTGATCGATAATGGCTTTCAGAATTCGAAGGTGACCTTGGTGAGCGAGAACCCTGCGGTTTTCAAATGAAATCACTTTTTCTGAGTAAATCACGTGATGAGGGGCAATCTGCTGGTAGATCTGAATAAATAGGCGATTCCTTGTTGCTTCGGCAATCAAACTATGGAAATCAGAGTCTAGTTTCACAAATTCCTTCCCCGAAATTCCAGGAACTTCTGCTTGCTTCAAGATTGCTTTCAGTTCTTGGATGTCCTTGGTCGTGCGACGACTCGCTGCCATGGCGGCACCGTCGGGTTCAACTGCGTAACGAACATTGAATAGTTCAAGAGCTGTGACTTCTCCCGCAGAAAGCAATGAGATGCTTCTCTGAGATTGCTCACTCACAGCTAGAACAAAAGTTCCAACACCTTGTGTGCGCACAATGATGCCGAGGGTTTCCAATTTGCTGATCGCTTCTCGCATACTGCTGCGACCAACACCGAACTGTTCTGCTAAATCGCGTTCGGAAGGAAATTTACCCTCGGCACCAAAGTGGCCAGATCGAACCAAGCTTTCAAGTTGGACAGCGACAGCATCAGAGAGCTTCAATTTCTTGACGGGTATAACCCCTTTTTTCTCTGTTGTCATTTTTGCCTCCTTGGATTCGATTTTCTAGATTAAGTTCTGTTACTTGCCGTACTTCTTTGGTGTGTCAAGTGCCCACTGCGCATAAGCCTGGTGCCATTTGTAGTTTGTCTTATCCACAACCTGTGTTGGGTTGTTGATAATTTGAGTAACTGTCTGACCTAGTGCAATAGTTGAAAAAATAGTTTCAATCAGGTTTTGTCCCTGATCGATTCCACCAATATCAACTGTGGCGGTTAGCTTTCCAGCCGCGATTGCCTTGAATCCAGAAATGAGACCGTCAGCACCGATTGTTAAAATACCGGTCTTTCCATCCCAGTGCTTGAGGCCAGCTGCATCGATTGCTTGAGAAGCACCGAGTGCCATTTCCTCATTTTCGCCGTAGATAGCGTTCACATCAGGATACTTAGTCAAAAGGTCCTGTGCTGCAGTGAATCCCTTGTCGCGGACGTATCCTCCATCGGCTTCTCCTACAACTTTAATTCCAGGGTTCTCTTTAAGGGCTTTGTCGAAGCCGATTCTACGGCCGCGAGTCCAATCTGAGCCGGAAGGTCCCCAAATTTGAAGGATCTTTCCTTTTCCACCCAAGGCTTTTGCCAAGTATGTTCCCGCTAGGTAACCGGACTGCCAACGATTGTCGTAGCCGATATTTGCAACTGTCTCAAGATCAGCTTCTGGGTACAGCTCTGCAGGCTGGTTGAATTGGAAAACCTGAAGTCCCTTTGAGTTTGCTGTCTTGTAGAGGTCTTGTACGGTCGCAAAGTTGGCGCCAGTACATACTGCAATAGCGTCAAATCGACGGCTGATCCAGGACTGAACGATTCCTAGAGTTCCCTGAACTGCATTGAAGTCACCAACTGGTGCTTGGCGTTCCCAAACCCACTTGACTCCAAAGCGCTTCTCAAACTCAGCCATCTTGCGCCAAGCAGCACTTTCAATCTGTGTAAAGTTTTCAGACAATACAGGAGGTGTGAAGCCAACCTTTATTGTGCGTCCCTTGACCATAGCTTTGATTGCCCTATCTAGCGAGGCATTAGATGTTCCACCTAATGCTACGGCCGGAGAAGCACCCAGTAGTTGTGCTGCTCCAATTCCGGCACCGACTAGTGCCGAGGTACGTAGTATCGAGCGACGAGAAAAATCTGTATCTCTCCCCATTCCAACGTTTTCATCCATTCCATACTCCCCAACTACTTAATCTCTCAGATTAATCCCAGTTGATTAATCTGATTTTTGTTTGGTAAATAACCAAACAAAACCTATTTTTAGCTTTTCAGGTCTTCCCTCGCCTGAATCTTTTGCGGCTGAATTCACTTGATGCTCGATTAGCCAGTACAGCTCCAATAAGCACTGAGCCAGTCACAATGGATTGCCAACTCGATTCAATTCCAATCAAATTGATAACATTTCGAGTTAAAGTCAGAGTGAGCGCACCAATTAGCGCACCAATCACCCTTCCTTTGCCACCTAGGAGTGAAGCTCCGCCAATAACAGCAGCTGCTATCGCACTTATCTCATAACCCTTGCCGATTAGCGGCGGGATCGTTGTCGTGCGACCAGCAATGTGTATTCCTGCAATCGCAGCGAGTAATCCGCTGATGGCATAGGCGGAAATCTTGATTGCATCGACGTTGACTCCGGCATTTCGAGCCGAGACTGGTGAGCTGCCGACTGCGTATAACTTGAGCCCAAATTTAGTGCGCCTCAAAATAATTGCCATCACTATCGAAATCACAAGGACAACAATCATCGGAATAGATATCGGACCAGCTATCTTCTTAAGTCCTCCGATGTAGTAGTAGGTATCGTTCATGTATCCCAGAATTGGAACACCCTGGGTCCAAAGCAAAATAACCCCTTGTCCAATTCCTAGCGTGGCCAAAGTTGCAATGAAATCAGGAATCCCTAGCTTTGTGATTAGCAATCCATTGATTAACCCAATTCCCACGCCAATGGCTAGCGCCCACATAAAGGCGACACCCATAGG
>JBILAM010000087.1:0-2941 GCA_044354225.1 Candidatus Planktophila sp. | reverse complement strand
TGCACATGAATTCCACGTCCATTACATGAATCACATGTTGTTGAGAAGGCCTCAATCAGACCTTGTCCCACACGCTTACGAGTCATTTGAACTAGACCTAGTGAGGTTACTTCAGCGACTTGGTGCTTGGTGCGATCGCGACCAAGTGATTCAACTAGGCGGCGAAGAACGGCATCACGATTTGATTCAAGGACCATATCGATGAAGTCAATAACAACAATTCCACCTAAGTCACGAAGTCGAAGTTGACGGGCAATTTCCTCGGCAGCTTCCAAGTTGTTCTTAGTCACTGTCTCTTCCAGGTTTCCACCCTTACCAATGAATTTACCTGTGTTCACATCGATAACAACCATCGCTTCGGTGCGATCGATAACAAGTGAACCACCTGAAGGTAGATAGACCTTGCGATCAAATGCCTTAGCTAACTGCTCCTCAACGCGGTAATCAGCAAATAGATCTCCACTGCCAGCGTACTTTTCAATCTTGGCAACAAGTTCTGGTGCAATGGAACCTAGGTAGGAAGTGATTTCATCCCATGCTTCATTGCCCTGAATGATTAGCTTGCGGAAATCTTCGTTAAAGATATCGCGGATAACTCGCACGGCAAGATCTGGCTCTGAGAGCAGAAGTGCCGGTGCATGGAAGTTTGGATTTTCTGACTTCTGGAAAATATCTTCCCACTGCGCTTTCAGTCGTTCGACATCTGCAGTGAGTTCGACTTCAGAGACACCTTCTGCTGCTGTGCGCACAATGACGCCGGCAGTATCAGGGATCAAATTCTTAAGGATCCCTTTAAGGCGAGTGCGCTCTGATTCCGGAAGACGCTTAGAGATTCCGCTCATGCCACCGCCGGGAACATAGACAACATAGCGTCCTGGTAGTGAGATTTGGCTAGTTAGGCGGGCACCCTTTTGGCCGATCGGATCTTTTGTCACCTGAACCAGAACTGGCTGACCAGTTTTCAAAACCATTTCAATCTTGCGTGGTTCGGATTCAGAAATTCCAGCTGCATCCCAATTTACTTCACCAGCATAGAGAACAGCGTTACGACCCTTACCAATATCAACGAAGGCTGCTTCCATCGATGGCAGCACGTTCTGCACGCGACCTAGATAGACGTTACCCACATATGAGACGTTGGCATTTCTATTCACATAGTGCTCAACCATCACGTTATCTTCAATCACAGCAATCTGAATACGATCTCCGATTTGGCGAACCACCATCTCGCGATCAACATTTTCACGACGAGCTAAGAATTCTCCATCAGTAATAATGGTTCCACGGCGGCGATATGGCTCGCGATATTCGCGGCTTTCACTGCGCCCACGGTCGCGATCACGGCGGTTGCGGGTTCCACGTTCAGTGCGTTCCCGAGCTGGACGCTCAGATTTTTCGCGAACTTCGCGAACTTTAACGATAGTGACAACACCATCTTCATCAATAACTTCACCTGGTGTGACACCTTCACCTGTTGCGCGGCGGCGACGGCGGCGACGATGCGTGCCACCTTCTGCCGAACCATCCTCTGAGTCGCCAGATTCATCATCTGTTCCCTCTTCGGAATCTAAATCCTCTGTTGTTTGACCATCGGTTTGTGGCTTACGACGACCACGGCCACCGCGACGGCGACGGCGATTGCGTCCTGTGCGTGAATCTGAATCCTCAGAGTCCGCATCCGCTGCAACTGGTTCTGCGCTCTCTTTTGTTGGCGCTTGCTTCTTGGCAGCCTTTGCAGCTCGCTTAGGAGCAACAGCGTCAGCGGGAGCAGCTTGAAAGACTGGAACTGGAATCGCAGCAGCTTTCTTGCGCGATTTAGGAGCAGCCTCTGTCTCAGCTGCAGCACTTTCGGCTGTATCAACTGTGGGAACGCCCAATGATTTCTTGCTTGATTTCTTAACCGCACGTTTGCGCGGTGATTTTGGCTCGATAGCCATGGCACCAAATCCTTTAGTGCGTACCTGCTTTTTCAATTAGCGATACGCAATCTCGTGGCCCAAAATGTTGCCATCTTGAGCAAAACTCATTTTTTAATCTTTTGTGTAGTCCGCCGCAGGCGCGATAAAGATCGCTGGCCGCGCTGAACTGTTGACCTAATTATGACAGATAAGTCGGTCGAAAACCTATTTTGAGCGTGAATCAGCCGCGCTGGCGGGCGTGAACATTCTGAAGCAGTCCAATTCCAATGAGATTGGCAAACATGCTTGAGCCGCCATAAGAAAGGAATGGCAGCGGTACCCCCGTCATGGGCATCAAGCCCAAGGTCATACCAATATTTTCAAATATCTGAAAAGCAAACCAGGCAATAACCCCGGTGCAGACAAGTGTTCCGTAGGGGTCCGTCGATCTTCGTGCTATTCCAAAAGCTCTCATCAAAATAGTGAGCAGCAAGAGAATAATCACCGAGGAACCGACAAAACCAAGTTCTTCACCTGCCACGGTAAAGATGAAGTCGGTCTGTTGTTCTGGCACAAATCGTCCATTTGTTTGTGGACCATTAAATAACCCAGTACCAATCAAGCCACCAGAGCCAACTGTGATGCGGGCCTGGCGTAATTGATATCCAGCGCCCTGCGTGTCAGCGTTCGGGTTAACAAATGATTGCAATCTCTTTACTTGGTAATCACTAATGACCCCAGTTTTTGTCGCCACAAATCCACCAATGACTGCCAGCAAGATCAGACCAACAACCCACCGCGTGGGGGCGCCAGAGACAGCCAGGATTGTGACTACCGATGCGCTAATAATGAAGACTGTTCCCATATCGGGTTGACGCAAAATAAGAAGGATCGGAAGCGCGGCAACTGCAAGTGCTTTGAGAATATCGTTTGTGCTCGGTTCATCTGAGTTATGTGTGCGTTCAGAGAGCAACATTGATATCCCAATAATGATTGAGATCTTTGCAATCTCGGCTGGTTGAATCTGGAAACCTGCCGGAAGA
>JBILAM010000039.1:0-9860 GCA_044354225.1 Candidatus Planktophila sp. | reverse complement strand
CTCTTTAATATTTCATTCGGTCTTGGAATTACCGCAGTACATGTCTGCCTGAATTCGCATGGCTTTCACCTCCTGGAACGGGGCAAAGTCAATGTCATAACTACCGGAGCCGGCTACTGGAGTGCGGGATCACTTTCCACATCAATACTTTCAGGCTTACTAGTGGGCCGGGTGGCACTTACTACCCACATCACTATCCTCTCTGTTGCTCTTACTGTAATCATGATTTCAATTGTGATTCGGCTTAAATCTGTTCTGCTTGAACCCAATACGAGTACTGAGCATGACTACACAATCAAAGATATCTTCACCTCATTTGAAATTGATTGGCCGGTCAGCCTTGGTATGGCCTGTGTGGTCTACATGGAATTTGCACTCGGTGACTGGGGGACAATCTTTCCGAAGGAGCGACTAGATATTTCGGCGGGGCTGAGCACTGCGCCATTTATAGTCTTTACCGCCGCCATGATTGTGGGCCGGCTTCTCATTAATCGTCTTCTAGATAGTGCACCGATTCAAGTCTGGGCCAAACGTGGAGTTCTCTTTGCTGGAATCGGTTTTGGTGGCTGCATTATTCTGGCAACCCACTTGCCGGCAGAGCTTAAGTGGTGGTCGTATTCACTGTTCATTCTTGGCTATGCAGCTGCTGGCCTTGGTTCATCATTTGTGGCACCTTCATTTTTTTCAGCAGCAAATCGTCGCTCGAAGTTACCGAGCGCCGTTGTTGTGGGTCAATTTGGTGTGACAAATACCGTTCTCACCTTTGCCGTGAAATGGATAGTTGCCTGGACCATTCAGTTCACCGGATCCATCGCACTTGCCATGATGATTCCAACTGCGATGTTGCTGGCAACTTTCTTCTTCGCCAACTCTCTCAATCAAGAGAGTGAGAGAAAGAGTTAGCTCAGCCAGAACCTTCGGTGTTGCCAGCATCTGCCGCGTGCACATCAAAGATTCGATATTTATCGATAGCTTCTTGAACTACCGACTCTTTGACTTCTCCCGCCTTTGCCAGCTCGGCCAGAGTTGCAACCGCGATTGATTCGGCATCAACTTTGAAGTGGCGACGAAGTGCACCGCGAGTATCGGAAAGACCAAAGCCGTCGGTGCCAAGTGAGTGGAATTGATTTGGTACCCATGGTGAAATCTGGTCCTGCACAGCGCGCATGAAGTCAGAGACAGCAATAACTGGACCTTGCGTTCCAGCAAGTTTGTCATGGATATAGGCACTCTTCTTATCACCCGGATTGAGCATGTTATGGCGATCTACCGCTAGCCCATCACGACGAAGTTCATTCCAGGAAGTCACAGACCAGACAGATGCTGCTACGCCCCAATCTTCGGCCAATAACTTCTGTGCCTTAAGGGCCCAGTTGACTCCAACACCAGATGCCAGAATCTGGGCATTCTTCTTACGCTGCTTAGAAGCAGGTGCATAGAGATAAATTCCCTTGAGCAAGCCTTCAATATCAAGATTGTTAGGTTCTTCCGGTTGCAGGTATGGCTCGTTATAGACAGTCATGTAGTAATAAATGTTTTCACTGTTCTCGCCATACATCCGTCGCAAACCATCTTTAAAGATATGGCCTACTTCGTAGGCAAAAGCTGGATCATATGAAACCACTGCTGGGTTCGTGGCAGCTAGCAGATGTGAATGTCCATCTTCATGCTGCAGACCTTCACCGTTGAGCGTTGTGCGCCCAGCAGTTGCGCCCATGACGAATCCACGTACTAATTGGTCAGAGGCGGCCCAGAAGGCATCTCCGGTGCGCTGGAATCCAAACATGGAGTAGAAGATGTAGATCGGAATCATTGGTTCATCATGTGTTGAGTAGGAAGAACCGACTGCAGTAAAGGATGCGACAGATCCGGCTTCGTTAATTCCTTCGTGCAAAATCACACCAGTTGTTGATTCCTTATAAGAGAGCATGAGTTCGCGGTCCACCGCCATGTATTGCTGGCCATGAGGTGAGTAGATCTTTAGCGTTGGGAACAATGAATCAAGACCAAATGTGCGAGCCTCATCAGGAATAATTGGAACGATACGGCTGCCAAGTCCTGGGTCTTTGACCAAGTCTTTGAGCATACGAACAAATGCCATCGTGGTGGCAATCTCTTGCTGACCGGAACCACGGCGCACAGATTCATAGACTTCATCTGATGGCTGTGGAAGTGGCTTTGAGACTTTACGACGACGTGGAATTGACCCACCTAGTTCGCGGCGGCGCTCCTCTAGATATTTCATCTCAGGTGAATCAGCTGCTGGGCGGTAGTAAGAAGGTAGGTACTTATCTAACTTATCGTCAGTCAGTGGAATATTTAAGCGATCACGGAATTCGGTGATGTCTTCCAGAGTCATCTTCTTCATCTGGTGAGTCGAGTTACGTCCTTCGAAGTGCGAACCAAGTGTCCAGCCCTTAATTGTCTTGGCCAGGATGACTGTTGGCTTTCCATTCTTCTGCACCGCTGCGGTATATGCAGCAAAGAGTTTGCGATAGTCGTGGCCACCGCGCTTTAGTCCCCAGACTTGATCATCAGACCAACCAGCGACCATCGCGGCAGTTCGAGGATCGCGACCGAAGAAGTGTTCGCGAACAAATGCGCCACTTTCGGCCTTAAATGTTTGGAAATCTCCATCGAGCGTGGTGTTCATCAAATTAACGAGAGCACCTTCACGATCTTGTGCAAGTAGTGGATCCCATTCGCGGCCCCAGACAACTTTGACCACATTCCAGCCGGCGCCACCGAACATAGATTCCAGCTCTTGAATAATCTTGCCATTACCGCGCACCGGACCATCTAGGCGCTGTAAGTTACAGTTCACAACGAAAGTTAAGTTATCGAGCTTCTCGCGTGATGCCAGACCGATTGCACCAATGGTGTCGACTTCATCCATTTCACCATCGCCCAAAAATGCCCACACATTCTGATCACTTGTATCTTTAAAGCCACGGTTATGTAGGTAACGGTTAAAGCGTGCTTGATAAATTGCATTGATTGGACCAATACCCATTGAGACAGTGGGGAACTGCCAGAAATCTGGCATTAAACGTGGGTGTGGGTATGAAGATAATCCGCCGCCTTGATGTGAGAGTTCTTGACGGAATCCATCGAGCTGATTTTCAGTAAAGCGACCTTCAAGAAATGCTCGGGCATACATTCCAGGACTAGCGTGACCTTGGAAGAAGATTTGATCTCCGCCACCAGGATGATCTTGTCCGCGGAAGAAGTGGTTAAAGCCAACTTCATAAAGTGAGGCAGAAGAAGCGTAGGTAGAAATATGTCCGCCCACACCAACACCAGGGCGCTGTGCGCGGTGCACCAACATCGCCGCATTCCATCGATTAAATCTACGGATGCGGCGTTCCATCACTTCATCGCCCGGGAATTGCGGTTCGTGTTCTGGCGAAATTGTGTTGATGTAATCAGTGGTGCGAAGTTGAGAAATTCCGATGTTCTTCTCTTGCGCCCGGCGAAGAAGTGAGAGCATCAGGTAACGAGCACGGACTGGACCTGCCGCGGTGAGTGCGGCGTCGAAGGAGGCCTGCCACTCTGCCGTCTCGCCTGGATCCGTATCTACAAGTTGATCGATTATCTGATCTGGGAATCCATCGAATTCAGTCATGGCCGTATTCTCGCCCAAAACGGGTGCAAGTACAAAAAAAGAAGGGTAAGTACAGGTTAAACCCTTGTAAATATTCGTCACATTCGGTGGACTTATCCCGTGGCAATGCGCATGGGATTTGCTCAGGGAGAGCTCGTCCTCGAGGTGGGATATGGGGCAGATTGTGATGCCGCTCTCCGCAGCGAGATCATGAAAATTACCGGAACGAAATTTCTTGAAGGTTCCACCAATGAAGTTATAGATGCCGTTCTTCTGTGGTTTCGCGAAGATGACGGTGATCTCGTGGATGAGTTAATGGATGCCATGGCATATCTTTCCGAGACCGGATCTATCTGGGTACTTACTCCAAAGGTAGGTCGCGCTGGCCATGTGCAACCAAGTGATATTCAAGATGCTGCCCCCACATGTGGTCTTAGTCAAACATCATCTTTAGCTGTTGCTGCTGATTGGACCGCCACCCGGCTAGTGGCACGAAAAGTGGGCAAGCGATAGATTCGCGCCATGACAATTGCAATCGGACAAGTGGCGCCAGATTTTGAATTAAAAGATCAGACCGGCACCAAGGTTTCGCTCTCATCATTTAAAGGTAAGAAGAACGTAGTTCTAGTCTTTATTCCCTTCTCATTTACCGGCACTTGCACGGGTGAGCTCTGCGCAATCCGGGATGACATCTCAGCCTTTGAAAACGATAGCGTTCAGGTTCTTGCAATCTCATGCGATTCAATGCATTCACAGAAGATCTTTGCTGAACAAGAAGGCTATAAATTCCCAGTACTTTCAGATTTCTGGCCACATGGCGCAGCCGCTACGGCATATGGAGTTTTTAATGAAGATATCGGATGCGCGATGCGCGGAACATTCATCATTGATAAAGCGGGCATTGTGCGCTGGTCAGTAGTTCAAGGCCTTGGCGATGCTCGCAACAATGGCGATTACAAGACCGCTATTGCGGCTCTCTAATTTCCTAGTTATCACGCACGATTTTCCTACTTTCGTATATATAAAGTAGTATTCGCAAGCAGTATCAGCCGGGTGGCTAGCTCAGTGGTAGAGCGCCTCGTTTACACCGAGGATGTCGGGGGTTCGAAACCCTCGCCGCCCACGTTTATTCAATTAATCATTCGTTATCTGATTCCTCATCCGATTCATAGCCAGCACCTGCAGCTGGTGGCGCAATTACTTTCTGTCCCGCAGCAGCGTTGATGGTGGATCCTGCGGCACCCAGCAAGAAGCCACTCAGCACGTTGTTCGGCTTGTTCTGCGAGTTGTGTTGATTAGTAAATGCGCTGCTGCCATCTTTTCCACAAATATTCGCAATTACTGATTGTCCACCTGGGTGGCTGCTCACATATGAAGTCAGGTTGTATACATTTCCATTAACAATGCTCCAGCAATCTGACTTTGAGTTGTGAGTTCTAATCTCCGCATTTGATAATGTCATGGTGCCTGTAGGGCTAGAAGCTTTAGGGCTAGCCGGATTAGTTTTAGTTGGAGCCGTATCTCCTAGAGCAGTGGTCTGGGTTGCGGCAATTCGGTCTTTCCAAGATGCCTCAGCTCCTGAGTGTCCTGCTAAAACCGTGAGAACAATACTCAAGACCGCGATAATCGGAATGAATACCTTAAGTGCAGTTTTTAGTGGATTGGCAATTGCTCCCTTTACCCAATTAGTTCTTTCGAGAACAAACCAAAGAGTGAATGAGGCGGCAAATGCAAGAACTACGTAAGACAGTCTCTCACCTTGGGTGGCGTGAGAGTTCGGCAAGCCAACGCGCTCAGATAAAGCCTCACCTGATTGAGTAGCTATAAAGGCAGTTACAGTGCCGAGTAAAACTGTTATTAGGACAAGCGGCGAGTAGGTGATGCGCCATTTAGGAAAGAATATTACTAAGAGCGCACCAATAGCTGCCAGTGGTACAAGCACGACTACTGCGTGAATCACTAGTGGATGAACTGGAAGTCCTGTAATTAAATCCATTTTATTGCTCCACTCTAATTGATTACTACCTATTTATCAGAGTAGAACTTTAAGTTGTCAATAGCAAGGTTAAAAACACTTTAATGACTATTCACTGATAACGCACAGGCAATACATGAAACTGACAGACTTTATGAGTAAGGTAATGAGAAGCACAGGAGTACTCTTACGTCATGACGGTGCACCCTAAAACTGTGGCTAGAAAATTACTTTTTGCCACCATATTTCTTTCAGTTTTAAACACGAGCACCCATGGTGCGAATGCGCACGCGGAAATAGCGAAGACTTACCCGGTCAAGAACGCAGTTCTTTCTCAGTCACCAAACACGGTCTGGATTGAGTTTGGTGAGAGCCTGTTAACCCTTGATACAAAGGTGGTTAACACTCTTACTGTTACCAATGCACAAGGAAAGCGCGTAGATAAGTCACCAACGATTGTCAGTGGCGCGCGAGCAACGACAAAGATCTTGGGAGCCCTGAAGAAGGGCAAGTACTTTGTTACCTACCGAGTGGTCTCAGAAGATGGCCATCCGGTGAAGGGAAGCTACTACTTCAGCGTTAAGTAGCCGCTGGCGCACTGGGTAAAGTAAGGTTCGGCTAAGAATTACATAATGCACCGCCACTTTTCTAGAGGAGAACGCCGTGAAAGCTAGCGCTAGCGACCAGCGTTCCATCCTCGATATCCAAAAATTTGATTTAAACAGTGCCACCCTGAAGAACAAGGCAGCGACTCTGCCTGAACTAGCTGAAATAACTTCAACCACAATCAAGGCGAACAATGCGCGCGATCTACGAATTGCTGCAGAAACTGAACTTAGTGATGTTAAGCGCGAACTACTAAGGGCTGAAGGCGATGTTGAACAAATCGTTACTCGCATTACTCGAGATGAAACCCGACTTTCCTCAGGAACTGGAACTCCCAAAGAACTTGAGCAGACTCAGCATGAACTCATCACGCTAGGTGCCCGCAGATCAGAGCTAGAAGAAGTCGAACTTGAGATTATGTTGCGAGTAGATGGGCTAAAGGAGCGCATCACGACTTTGACGGCAGAAGAAGCAGAGCTTGCCGCGGTCATTGCCGACTTAAATATTCGCAAAGAAAATGCCATGGCTGCAATCAATACCGAACTTGAAGGCATTGCCACAGATCGCACGGCAACGACACAATCTGTCAGCGCTGAATTCCTGGCGCTCTATGAAAAAATTCGTGGAGCAGATGGTGGGATAGGCGCCGCAGTGCTAGCTGGCAATCAATGCAAAGGCTGCCACCTAACCCTGAATGCAAATGAACTTCAAAGAATTACTGGATTGGCAGATGATGAAGTTATTAGATGTGAAGAATGTCGGTGCATATTGGTGCGTGATCACTAATGGCTCGCCACTTTAGATTAACTGCCGATGGCGGTTCTCGCGGTAATCCAGGCCCTGCTGGCTATGGTGCAGTGGTTACTGAAAACGGCAAGATTGTGGCCGAGCTCTTTGATGTCATAGGGGTTGCAACGAATAACGTTGCTGAATACAGCGGGCTACTTGCCGGACTTTCCCATATTCATCAATTAGACCAAGCAGCAACTGTGGAAGTCGCCATGGACTCCAAGTTAGTGGTGGAACAGATGTCTGGCCGCTGGCAGATTAAGCATGCCGATATGCGCGATCTTGCCAAGCAATGCCGTGACGCTCACACACCATCTCTTGTTACCTACTCCTGGATTCCCCGCGATGATAATTCACATGCCGATCGCCTAGCTAACAAGGCACTCGATGGTGGAAGCGCTCATAAACCAGCAGCGGTAATTCAGCAGAATTACCTGACAGATCGTTTGCGCAGCACCGAGATTCCAACCTTTATCTATTTTGTGCGCCACGGTGAAACAGTGCTCACACCCACTCGTAAATTCTCAGGTACGGGAGCACTTAATCCAGAGCTGATGCAAGATGGGCTTGATCAAGCCGAACTTGTTGCAGCAGAAGCAGTAAAACTTGGCGCCGATATCTTGATTGCATCACCACTTAATCGCACGCGACAAACAGCTGAAGCAATTGCGCGCACCACAGGTTTAGAGATCATCTTCGATGAAGCCTGGTTTGAGCTCTCATTTGGATCATGGGATGGCAAATCAATTGAAGAGGTAAAAGAGGAAGATCCCGATGCATATCAGGCGTGGCTTAATTCAACTGCCTACGCACCTGGTGGGGGAGAGTCATGGGATGAAGCATCGGTGCGGATTGAAGAAGCGCTAGAGAAGTTGGTTGCCGAGTACCCAGGCAAGAAGATAATTGTTGTTACACATAACGGAGTCATCAAGACTGCAGTGAAATTGGCCATAGGAGCACCAGCCGAAGCTGTCTTCCACGTCGATGCCGCGCCATGTTCGATATCCTCTATCTCTATCTGGCCTTCAGATGGATTACGTGCTGTGCGATCTGTAAATGAAAGAGGACACTTGCGATGATTTCATCGACAGAATGGCTAGTAACTGTTGCAGTACTAGGAGTAGTCATAGTTGCCGATTTAATCCTGGCAATAGTGCGCAGACATAAAGAGACAACTCCTCGCGAAGCCTTAAGTTGGACTCTGTTCTATGTAGTCTCTGCGATTGCTTTCGGATATTTCTTGCCGCAGTGGGCGCCAGCTGAATATCGCAAAGAATTCATTGCCGGCTGGCTCACTGAATACTCACTCTCAGTCGATAACCTCTTCGTCTTTATCATCTTGCTCGCCACACTCAAGATCAAGAAAGAGTCGCAACAGCTCGTCCTGCTTTACGGAATTCTGATTGCAATCGTATTGCGCGTCATCCTGATCTTCCTGGGAGTAGCACTTGTTTCCCGGTTTACCTGGGTCTTCTTCTTCTTTGGCGCATTCCTAATCTTCACCGCTTATAAATTGGTCAATGAGAAAGAGAATGTGGAAGAAGAAGAGTCAAAGCTTGTCACATTTATGCGCAAACGAGGTTTTAGCAACTTTGCCATCGCACTAGTCGCCCTTGGCATCACAGATTTAATCTTCGCACTCGATTCAATTCCAGCAATCCTTGGTCTCACAACGAGCAGCTACGTTGTCATCACCGCAAACATCTTTGCGCTCATGGGTCTTCGTCAGCTCTACTTCTTACTCCAAGGACTCATGGATCGACTGATTCACCTATCTCGCGGACTGGCATTTATCTTGGCATTTATCGGAGTCAAGATGGTCTTACATGCGCTCCACAGTATTGGTGTGCACGTGCCTGAGATTTCCCTCGAACTCAGTCTGGCAGTCATCATCACAACCCTTACGGTCACAGCGATAACTAGCCTCTATGCCACCCGTGGCGGTTCAGGAAAAGCGAAGATTTAACCAAGCCGCCCTATTGCTTCTTGCTGGCAAGAGAGCAGTATGGAGCCACTCAAGAGCGAAGGAGTGGTTGATGAAGATTGGCAGCATAATCTCAGGAAAGCGCGTTGAGACAATTTCAGCTAGTGCCAGCATCCATGATTTGGTGAACTCTTTAAACTCTCATCATGTTGGCGCCCTAGTTGTCTCTAGTGATGGAAAGAAAATCGATGGCATTGTCTCTGAGCGAGATGTAGTTCGAGCGATGCCCGGCAAACTAGATCAGCTTATTGGTATGCATGTTCGCGACATCATGACCGTCGATGTCCACACCTGCACACCCGAATCAACCGTTTCCGAACTTATGCAGATGATGACCGAACTACGTATACGCCATGTTCCAGTTGTCGATGCCGACGGAGCCCTGATTTCTATAGTTTCAATCGGTGATGTGGTTAAAAATCATGTCAGTGAACTCGATTCCGAGCGCCGAGCCCTCAGAGATTACGTGGCAAGCGGTAATTAAACTCCCGTACCATTAGCCAACGAAGAGTCGCCCGGATCACCGCGTTGCCGCAAGGTACCGAGGAAAGTCCGGACTTCACAGAGCAAGGTGGTGGGTAACGCCCACCCGGAGCAATCCGCGGGAACGTGCAACAGAAAGTAAACCGCCAATAGCAATATTGGTAAGGGTGAAACGGCGGTGTAAGAGACCACCAGTGCATGTAGTAATACGTGTAGCTATGTAAACCCCACCTGAAGCAAGACCAAGAAGATAGTGCGTTGCTCGCGCAAGCTATCGGGTAGGTTGCTTGAATCTGCAAGCAATTGCAGATCTAGATGGATGGTGATCGGTTCGAAAGAACTACAGGATCCGGCTTATAGGGCGACTCTTCTTCTAATTAGGTGGGCGCAGGTTAAAACTGCGCTCACCTTTGTGCATT
>JBILAM010000086.1:0-2962 GCA_044354225.1 Candidatus Planktophila sp. | reverse complement strand
CCTGAGCAGCAGTTCTAGTTGGTGCGGCAATTGTAATTGTCGCATCAGTTCCTAGTGCTGGCACATTGTCAGAGCTTCCTGTTACAGCTGGATCAGAGTAAAGAGTAATTACATAAGTTCCTGCTGCAGCAGTTGCTGGCATCATAAGCTTGAAAGAAGCTGAGACTAGTACTGGTGTAGTACTGCCATCGCTTGCACTGTTTACCTGAACTGTAGTAGCCGTGATTTGAGCACCCTGTACAGTTGAGGCAGGTAGGTTATCAGTGTCAACCCGCGCTGCAGCATTCCAAGTGTCTAGAACTAGTACTGGTAACGCAACATTTCCAGTTGGGCCAGACTTAAGTGATGCGTACAGAGAGTACGTATCAGCACCTGCTGCTGTATTTGCAATGTAAGAAAGAACTACAGAAGTTGCAGTTCCGCTTTCAGCAGTGATGGAGCCACCAAGTGTTTGGCTACCATTTGTGATTGTTAATGTGTGTTGATTTCCTACCGCTTGCGAAGGAACTGAGCTAAGTACTCCCAGACCCAAAGCAGCGACAGCAACAAGCGCAATGCGCTTGAAGTTTGTCTTTGAAGACATTTGTTTCCTTTCGTTAGTCGTTACTAAGAATTTCCTAGTAGCGGCTTCGAGATGAGTCGCACGTGCTGACGCATCTCTTTCCCCCTGTGATATCCGGATCACAGGAGAAACCTGTTTGTTAGGTGTCATTTACCTGACTCCTTTGGCGGCAATATTCACTGCCTGAGCAAGGATTGTGCTCTTGCTAGAGTTCAAAATTATACGGGTAGTTATCTCATTTGGAATCGCAACGACATCTAGCCCACCGGTAGTTGGCACAAATAGGGCTGAATCTACTGTTGAATCTATATATATGGTGGCTGTTAGGAGGTAATTCCCATTGGAAAGTCTGGAAACGGTGGAGGCTGAGCCTGATTGGGTCAGTGGAAACCATGATCCAGCGACCGTAATTGATGGGCTTGCATAATATGAAGTGCCAGAGCCATCTATTGTTACAGATTGAGACATTAAAAGATTTAAAACTTCATCTCCATATGATTGCATATAAGAAACTAAAACATAACCATCAGGATTATTAATTATTGATTGAGCGGATAATCCAACAGATCCCACATTGCCTGCTGAATCTGAAAGTGTAAAGCCTGATGGCAAGCCATCTTTTGAAAGACCAGCAAATAAGGATTTAGATGTACGGAAGTTAATAGCTGAGTTATCTTGAATTATCTTTTGTGCTGAAAAATTCTCTTCTGCTATAGATTGTGATGAATCGTTATTCGACTTAGAATTAACCGTTGATGGCACCTCTTGCTTAGCACTTGCACTGATAGTTGGTGCATTAAACTCTGAACCTGTTACAGAGTTAAATCCAAGGAATGCCACCATTACGATTAGTAATGAAAGTGCAACTTTCGAAGACTTCTTAACAAGGTCAGTCGATTTTTTGTAAGTAGTAGAAAGCAAGTCTAGAGCCGTCAGGCCACGCTCTTGATCAATAATCAACTCAGAGAGTATTCGGCGCATTGATGCACGGGCTCGAGACACTGTATGACGCACAGCTGATTCTTTGATACCTAGTTCGACTGCAATCTCTGCAGTTGAACGTCCATCCATTTCCCACATAACAAGAGCTGCTCGTTCTGCAGGTGAAAGTAGCGCTAATGCCTGACGAATTACTGCAGCATCTTCTGCATTAGAAAGGGTTTCGGAATGATCGCCTGAGACTTGCCATTTGGCTTCAACTTCTGCTTGGGCATCATCTATTACTACAAGGTTTGGACGGCGCCCTTCCAATCGAAATTGATCCATGCAGAGGTTCTCAATGGTTCGGTGTAGGTAAGAAATAGTGTGACTCTCCGACTCCAACTCTGGGGCAGCAAGCATGAACTTAACCAAGGCGTCTTGCGTAATCTCCTCAGCTTTAGATGAGTTTTTTAGCAAACGATTTGCATGGGTCAAAAGCTCTGAGCGATACTTGACATAAAACGCACCCAACTCTGTTACGGTCCATGTTTGAGGACCTGTAGAGAGATTGCTCTTCTTGAATGCCACTTTTGAATTCCTTTTTAACCGGTTTAGTAAAGCCGAGCCAGCCGTCGCTGCCTCTAATCACTTCCACGCATTTCAATTGGAATTGTAGTGGAAATAGGACAAAACGGACAATATTGGCCGTAAGGCTGAGGATTACGGGCAGCGGCACTTACTTGCCACAGATTGGAGCTCTTCAAAAGTGAAGGGTACGGCTGGAGCTGATTCCTTCACAGAAGGTACAAAATTATGCAATCCTCAAAATTCATACAACTTTTTAATGGGAAGCTCGCCTACTGGGTATTGTGCTGCAAGAACCTTTACCATTGAACTTTACCCATTTAGCCACACAACCGGCACTCCGGCGGCCAAAGCCTGAATGACGATCACGCCTTCGTATGGAGCTCGCCGGCATGACCAAAAAATGGCCGAGCAGTTTTGACTTTCTGCCGAAATCTGGCTGCCAAAGAATTAATGATTAAAGTTAATTCTAATTTTAATTGAATCAATTCTCCATGTAAAGCTAGGCTTAATACAGGCTCGATAATACTCATGAATATCTATAAACAAATTTCTATTTATAAGAAATGGTAAGAAAGTTAGTTTCAGTAGATTTTTTGCTCTACCTGTTTTTTCTCTCCCCACGGAATCAATTAGCGACGAAGTTTTTAAATCGCCGTGAGTTACCACGCCAAGGATTGTTGTATAGAATTTTACGGAATTTGGTGGCCAATCAGGTAAATATGAAAAGTCAAAGTTTGCTTGAGCCATCTCTTTCATGGCCTTAGAGGTTATAACATAGGCAACAGTGGTAGGGCTTGATCCTGATAGTCCAATAATCTCAGGAGCTGATTCAAATTGTGACGGTGACTCTTTTTTGTGTTTCCAAGGAACCAATGAAAGAAGTGATTTATC
>JBILAM010000038.1:0-9952 GCA_044354225.1 Candidatus Planktophila sp. | reverse complement strand
ACCATCGTGATGGGTGTTAACCATGATAAGTATGACCCGGCTAACCACCATGTGATTTCAAATGCATCTTGCACAACTAACTGCCTGGCTCCAATGGCAAAAGTTCTTCACGATAACTGGGGAATTGTTAAGGGTTTGATGACCACTATTCACGCCTATACCAATGACCAGGTAATCCTTGATTTCCCTCATAAGGATCTCCGCCGTTCACGCGCAGCTGCCACAAATATGATTCCTACATCTACTGGCGCTGCAAAAGCGATCTCGCTGGTTCTTCCAGAACTCAAAGGCAAGCTCGATGGTTATGCGATGCGCGTTCCAGTCCCAACTGGTTCAGCTACCGACCTGACAGTAGAGCTAGCAAAAGAGGCGAGCGTTGCCGAGATCAATGCCGCTATGAAGGCAGCTTCTAATGGAGCACTCAAGGGATTTCTTTCATACACAGAAGATCCCATCGTTTCTTCAGATATCGTCACAGATCCTTCATCATGTATTTTCGATTCAGGTCTTACTAAGGTAATCGGCAATCAAGTCAAAGTTGTCGGTTGGTATGACAACGAATGGGGTTACTCAAACCGACTAGTTGACCTAGTTGGATATGTTGGTAAATCTCTCTAATGACTTCATTGGTCGATCTAGATGTAGCTGGTAAGCGGGTATTTCTTCGGTGTGATCTCAATGTTCCGTTAAAGGAATCAAAGATCACAGATGATGGTCGTATCCGCGCATCACTACCAACAATTAGCAAACTCCTTGAAAAAGGAGCGAGCATTGTTATCGCAGCCCATCTAGGTCGCCCGAAGGGTGAGGCAAAAGCTGAGCTATCACTTGTTCCAGTTGCCGTGCGCTTATCTGAATTGCTTGGAAAGCCTGTGCAATTTGCTGGAGCAATTACTGGAGCCGATGTCACGGCCAAAGCGCAAGCTCTGGCAGCTGGTGAGATTCTTCTGCTAGAAAATATTCGCTTCGCATCTGCCGAAACATCAAAAGATGAGAGTAAACGTTTAGCCCTTGCTACAGAGCTGGCAAAGTTAGCTGATATCTATGTGGGCGATGGCTTTGGCGCTGTGCACCGTAAGCATGCATCGGTATTTGATCTTCCTAAGTTGCTGCCTCATGCAGCAGGAACTTTGGTATCTGCTGAAGTTGAGGTGTTGAAGAAACTCACTGTTGATCCTGTGCGCCCTTATGGTGTTGTGCTCGGCGGCTCAAAGGTTTCAGACAAGATTGGTGTCATCGCTAACCTGCTCGGAAAAGTAGATGTGATGGCTATTGGCGGGGGAATGCTCTTTACCTTCTTAGCCGCCCAAGGAAAAGAGATTGGTAGCTCATTGGTCGAACTTGATCTAATTGATACCGTCAAAGGTCTCATCAAGCAGGCTGAAGATTCTGGAGTTAAGTTATTAATCCCGACAGATATCGTTATTGCTCCAACATTTTCAGCCGATGCAACTCCTACTCTGGTTAGCTCGGATGCTATTCCGAAGAATCAGATGGGACTCGATATCGGTCCGGAATCAGCCGCTGCCTTCGCTTTGGCGATTAAGAATTGCAAGACAGTTTTTTGGAACGGTCCAATGGGCGTCTTTGAATTTCCCAATTTTGCCGCAGGAACTAAAGTTGTCGCACAAGCTCTAACAGAAGTTTCTGGAATTTCGGTTGTTGGCGGCGGCGACTCAGCGGCTGCGGTGCGTGCACTTGGATTTGAAGATTCACAATTTGGCTATATCTCAACCGGAGGGGGAGCATCACTTGAATACCTTGAAGGTAAAGAGCTCCCTGGCCTGAGCGCACTTGATCTGTAGCATTCGACACTAAAGGAGAACGAAATGCGTAAACCGTTGATGGCTGGCAACTGGAAGATGAACCTCAATCACCTTGAGGCGATTGCAGTTGCCCAGAAACTCGTCTACTCACTTGCTGATAAAGATTATGACGAGGTTGACGTTGCAATTATTCCGCCGTTTACCGACATTCGTTCTATTCAGACTATGGTCGATGGCGATCGCCTTCGTCTGCAATATGGCGCACAAGATCTCTCTCCGGAAGCATCTGGAGCATTTACTGGCGATATCTCCGGCTCGATGCTTGCCAAGTTAGGCTGCACCTTTGTTGTAATTGGTCACTCTGAACGACGCGCAATTCATAATGAAGATGACGCACTTATTAACCGCAAAATCAGAGCTGCACTCACTCATGAGCTCACACCAATTTTCTGTGTTGGCGAAGATTTACCAGTGCGCGAATCCGGCGCTCACGTTTCACACGTGATTCGTCAGGTGCGGGCAGGTCTTGCAGGTTTTCATAAGCCAGAGCTGAAGAAAATCGTGATTGCATACGAGCCGGTATGGGCCATCGGAACTGGTAAGAGCGCCACACCTGAAGATGCGCAAGAAGTTTGTGCGGCCATTCGCGAGGAGATTGAACAGATCGGCTCCGCAGAAATCGCTGTAAATATGAGAATCCTCTATGGAGGTTCAGTGAAATCTTCTAACATTGCTGAAATCATGAAGCAGGCCGATGTCGATGGCGCCCTCATTGGCGGAGCAAGCCTTGACCCAGAAGAGCTGGCAAAGATAGCCAGGTTCCACGCCCAGGCGTGATTCAAGAGTTTTCCCTACGTTCAGGTATCCTGTACCCCTACCTTTAGAGGAGTTTCACCGTGGCTTTAGCGCTTTCAATCTTTCTCATTATCACCAGCTTCGTGATGATTCTCTTGGTTTTACTCCACAAGGGAAAAGGATCAGGACTCTCTGATCTCTTCGGTGGCGGAATCTCTTCCAACTACGGAGGTTCATCTGTTGTTGAGCGAAATCTTGACCGCATCACCATTGCAGTCGGCGGCCTCTGGTTCGCTGGTGTCGTAGCTCTCTCTCTTGTTTTGAAAGGTTAATTGATGGCAAGTGCAATTCGCGGAAGTCGTGTCGGTGCTGGCCCAATGGGCGAGGCCGAGCGCGGAGATCAGATTGAACGCGCCACAGTTTCGTATTGGTGTGCAAAAGGCCACGAAGTAAGACCATCATTTGCCGTTGAAGAGACTGTCGTCATTCCTGACCAATGGGATTGCCCTAAGTGTGGTCTTCCAGCAGGTCGCGATAAAGCTAATCCACCATCAGCTGTGGTAAATGTTCCTTATAAGACTCACCTTGCTTATGTAAAGGAAAGACGCACAGATAAAGAGGGCGAAAAGATTCTAGAAGATGCTTTGCGCAAACTGCGCGGTGACGATCTCGAATAAAGATTTAAAGATTCTTCGCTGCGGCGAGAATCTGGTCAATGCCCGCATTGCGGTTCTGCAGATGCAGTCGCAATAGCGGGTATTTTCTTGCCGCGATAGCGCGGTTATCACCGATTGCTTGCGCCATTAAAAGGGTGCGCAGAGAGAAAGCTTTACCTGGAATCAGATAATCTCTTTCAGTCACACCTGTTATCTGTAAGAACGAGCCATTTTTCTGTCCACCTTTATGGAACTGTCCGGTGGAGTGTAAGAACCGCGGGCCCCATCCAAAAGATGTAGGACGTCCTGATTTCTCGGCCAAGATTGAACGGAGCTCGGCAATTTTCGCATCGTCCTTGCGATCCAGGTAGGCCATGATGGCGATGTAGCCGCCATCTTTCACATCCTCAATAAATGTTGCCAGTGCATCTGTGAGTGATTGGCCATCTCCAAAGATTTCGACTGCGGAATCTATCTGCTGGGGCTTTAGCTCGGGAAGTTGGCTCTTCCATTCTTCCAAACAAGCCGATGTCTGCTCTTTCGCCTCGGTGACATTGGGTTGGTTAAATGGATCAATCTTCAGTGCCACGCCGAGGAGTGCGGTGACCCACTCCCAAAAAATAAAGTGAGCACCTAGCGCGCCTTCAACAACCAGGTCTGTCTCGGTTCCTGCATAACTTACGGTGAAGCCGCCGCCTGTTGCAGCGTTGGTGGCGTTCTCTGTGGCAATAGGCAAGCGCCCCACTGAATTCTTTCCAGTTGACTCGGCAATCAACTGTTCTATCCAATCTGATAACCCAGGCATCACTGATTGCGCATCTGTGAATCCGATGTATTGCGCGCTTTGGGTTGCAAGGAGATAAGCGGTATCCAGAGCTGGTTGGGCATCTGCGATGAAAGACTCTTTTTCGATACGGGAATCATCCAGCAGTGTTTTAACGGGTGAACCAGAAAGTGCTGAAGGTACGAGTCCGAAGGCTCCAAGAACGCTAAATCTTCCACCTACGTGTGGGTCAGCATTGATCACGGTAAAGCCTTGCGCGCGAACATCAATATCTAGGGGAGAACCAGGGTCGGTGACAAATAGGAAATGATCTACGGGGTTAAGGCCTGCCCTCCTAATCTGTTCTTCCAGAAGAGCTCGCTGGGAAGCAGTCTCAATAGTAGATCCTGATTTAGAACTGACAATCACAAGCGTTTTACTGAAATCACCATCGAGTGCATGAGCTGCATAATTCGGATCGGTGGAATCGAAGATGAAGATATCTTTCTTGAAAGTTTTTGCAATCACCTCAGGGCCAAGTGAAGAGCCACCCATACCGCAAAGGATGATGCGCGAGAGCGAGGAAAACCTCTTACCTAGTTCTTCTAGTTGGGGGAGTAGGGCGGCAGAAGTTGTTGGCAAATCCACCCAGTTCAAACGTATGGCAGCTTCTGGCGCAGCATCTGCGCCCCATGTCTGTGCATCCTTTGCAGCAATCTTCAGATGAGCCTGCTGCAATGATTTATATAGCTCAGATTGGCGGTCGACCTTGGAAAGTGAACGACCAGATAACTTCATTTAGCCCAGTGCTTTCTTGACCGTGCTTACAATTGCATCGGGTGTGAAACCAAATTCAGTCAAGAGTTTATTGCCTGAGGCCGATGCACCAAAGTGGTCGAGTGAGATGATCACTCCGCTATCGCCAACGTATTCACGCCAGCCCTGCGCGATTCCGGCTTCGATACTCACACGTAGTGATTTCTTCGGCAGTACCGATTCCCGATATGCCGGGGTCTGCTCGTTAAACCATTCAAGGCATGGCGCACTCACAACACGAGTGGAATGACCTTCCTTTTCTAGCGCAATCTGAACATCGAGTGCGATCCCAACCTCTGATCCCGTAGCAATAATGACAACTCGTGGATCAGCAGAGGCCTCTTTTAAAATGTATGCGCCCTTATCAACACCTGTTGCTGGTCCATGGGTTGAGCGATCAACGGTTCGTAGGTTCTGCCGAGACAGAAGCATTCCTGCAGCTTTGCGGCGTGTGAGTATTGAGCGCCATGCTTCGGTAACTTCATTAGCATCTGCTGGGCGAATGACTGCAAAGTTTGGAATTGCACGTAGCGCTGCAAAATGTTCAATAGGTTGATGCGTCGGACCATCTTCACCTAATCCAATTGAATCGTGAGTCCAGATGAAGGTGCTGGGAATATCCATTAGAGCTGCCAGGCGAACTGCCGGTCTCATGTAATCGCTAAAGACTGCAAATGTTCCACCGAAGGATCGGGTCAGCCCATGCAACGTTATTCCGTTCAGGATCGAGCCCATTGCATGCTCGCGAATACCGAAGTGAATAATGCGACCATACGGGTCGGCGTTCTTCATCGCACTTGTTGCAGGCAAGAATGAATTTCCACCTTCAATAGTTGTGTTATTACTATCTGCAAGATCGGAAGATCCTCCCCAGAATTCAGGAAGCACCTTTGCTATTGCGTTGATAACGTGTCCTGAAGCTGCGCGAGTGGCAACTTCTTTCCCGCTTTCAAATACCGGCAGATCCTTATCCCAGCCCTTCGGTAGTTCATTTGCCGCAAGGCGAGTTAGAAGCTCTGCCCGCTTTGGATTCGCAGACTTCCATTCGGTGAATTTCTTACTCCAGGCGGCGTGTGCCGCTGCGCCGCGTTCTCTAACAGCGCGAACATGGGCAAAAACATCTGCTGGCATAGCAAACTTTTCTTCGGGATTTAGACCTAACTCAACTTTAGTTGCGGCAATTTCCTTATCGCCGAGCGCTGAACCATGAGATTTTGCGGTGCCACGCAACTTAGGGGCAGGCCATGCGATAACAGAGTGCATGCGAATCAGAGATGGTTGGGAAGTGTTGCCTTTGGCAGCAATCATCACTTTATCGAGTGCTGCAAGATTAATGTTGCCATCAGGTAGCGCTGAAACCTCGTGCACGTCCCAGCCATATGCGCGATAGCGCGCGGCGACATCTTCAGTAAATGCAACGTGCGTATCACCTTCGATTGAGATGCGGTTATCGTCATAAATAATATTTAGATTGCCGAGAGCTTGTGTTCCGGCAAGTGATGATGCTTCACCTGATACGCCTTCTTGGAGATCACCATCAGAACAGATAACCCAGATGGAGTGATCAAAGAGAGATTGACTTAGCGGTGCATCCGGATCGAGCAGTCCACGCTCATAGCGCGCAGCCATTGCAAAACCGACGGCAGTAGCAACTCCAGCACCAAGTGGGCCGGTCGTCATCTCAACTCCAACTGTGTGGCCGTATTCGGGATGCCCTGGAGTCAGTGAATCAAAAGTTCGAAATGACTGCATATCTTTCATCTCGAGCCCATATCCACTGTAGAAGAGTTGGGTGTAAAGAGTCAGTGATGAATGACCGCAAGAGAGAATGAAGCGATCGCGACCAAGCCAATTTGGGTTGGCAGGATCGTGAACGAGATGTCGCTGAAATAGGTTGTATGCCACTGGAGCAAGTGACATCGCGGTACCGGGGTGTCCATTTCCCACTTTTTGCACCGCATCCATCGCGAGGGCGCGAGCATAAGCAACCGCGCGATCATCGAGCTCGGTCCAACCAGCTATCTGAGTCATCTTTCGTCTCCCTATGCGTGTTTACGTATAACTGAAAGTCGGATTCGCCACGCTGAAATCCAGACGAGAACGGAACCGATGAGATGCATTACAACTAATCCTTCTGGCACTCCTAGGAAATATTGAAGGTATCCAAAGCCACCTTGCAGGAGTGCCAGGAAGAAGAATATTTTAAGCCAACGCTTTGTTTCATAGCGTAAATCGGGGGAGAGATAGAAAACAACGGTGCAAATCATCAAGATCCAGACCGCAACGCTATGAAAACGAGTGATGGTAGTAATTGCAAAATCAAGACGTGGAGCATCGAGATCACCGGCGTGTGGCCCAGTTCCGGTCACCAAGGTTCCAATGGCGAGCACAATAAATGCCAGGGTCACATGGAGTGAAGAAATACGTGAAATGCGCACTTGCGTTGAAGATGTTCGAACTTGTGCATGATGGCGCCTTGAATGTAATGAGGTAGCTGCAGCAATGAGAAGTATCGAAAGTATAAAGTGTGATGCCACAGCTAATGGATTGAGATCCGTTAAGACTGTGATTCCACCGAGGACTCCTTGTCCTAAGATTCCTAATATCTGAGTGATGGCTAAAAATCTTAGATCGCGACGTCTGCTACGAAATACGGCAATGAAGGTAGCAATTGCGGCAAAGAGAAGAGCGAATGTGAGTAATCGATTTCCAAATTCAATCCATGCATGTAAGGCACCTTCGGCTTGTCCTTCAACTGGCAGATAAGAACCGGGCACGCACTCCGGCCAGGTAGGACATCCCAGTCCTGAGCCTGTTACACGGACCGCTCCGCCGGTAACAACTAAGGCTGATTGAAGAAAGAGCAGGAGGGCGGTGAGGGTCGGAAGTAGGCGATTTGCGATACTCCCGGATTTACTCATGATGCGTAGCCTATGACCTACACATCCCTGGGACACGCCGGCTCGAGTGGCACGGCCATGGGAATTACGACACAATAGTGTTGTGAAAATCGACGACCTCAGTACACGTGATGCTGTGGCGCGCTCGGTTCTAGAAAATGGCCCTTCCACTGCGGTAATTCTTGGAGCCAGACTCAGACTGACTCCTCCGGGTATTCGCCGCCACCTTGAGATTCTGGTTGCTGATGGAATCCTGGAAGCGCGTGATCCACATGTGGCACTTACGCGAGGACGCGGTCGCCCATCAAAAGTTTTCGTGATGACCGATGCTGGCCGAGAACAGTTCGAGCATTCCTATGATGACTTAGCCGTTGCGGCGTTGAAGTTTATGTCTTCCCAATCGGGAGAACACCAGGTCTATGCCTTTGCGCAATCTCGCGCAGATGACATTGAACGCAAAGCAACTGCAGCCCTTGCCAAATCAGGCACTAAAACAGAATCACTGGCGACTTTCTTAACCGAGCAGGGTTATGCGGCAAGTGTTGAAGTCCATGCCAATGGCGAACAACTCTGTCAGCACCATTGCCCAATCGCACATGTTGCAGCTGAATTCCCGCAACTATGTGAGACCGAGACTGAGATCTTTTCCAAGATTTTAGGAACACACGTGCAGCGACTTGCCACTATCGCCCATGGTGATGGCGTTTGCACAACCTATATTCCAAAGACTTCCAACAATAAGAAAGTTACAACTACCGCTGGAAAGGCACACAAATGACAACAGCACATCCAGAACTCGAAGGCCTCGGAAATTACGAGTACGGCTGGTCAGATAGCAACGATGCCGGATCTAATGCCAAGCGTGGTCTGAGCGAAGAGGTAGTTCGCGATATTAGCTCTAAGAAATCTGAGCCACAGTGGATGTTAGACCTGCGCCTCAAAGGCCTAGATCTCTTCTACAAGAAGCCAATGCCATCATGGGGTTCAGATCTATCCGGAATTTTCTTCGACACCATTAAGTACTTCGTGCGCTCTACTGAGAAGCAGGCAGCGACATGGGATGACCTACCAGATGATATTAAGAACACATACGATCGTCTTGGTATCCCAGAGGCTGAGAAGCAGCGCCTAGTTTCTGGTGTTGCAGCGCAGTATGAGTCTGAAGTTGTCTACCACTCAATCCGCGAAGATCTTGAGAAGCAAGGCGTCATCTTCCTTGATACCGATAGCGGTCTAAAGCAACACCCAGAGCTATTTAAAGAGTACTTCGGAAGCGTTATTCCGGTTGGGGACAATAAGTTCGCAGCTCTAAATACCTCTGTCTGGTCCGGTGGTTCATTTATCTATGTTCCTAAAGGTGTCCATGTTGATATTCCGTTACAGGCATATTTCCGCATCAACACTGAGAACATGGGTCAATTCGAGCGCACACTGATTATTGCTGATGAAGATTCATACATTCACTATGTTGAAGGTTGCACCGCACCTATCTACAAGTCAGATTCGCTTCACTCTGCCGTTGTTGAAATCATCGTTAAGAAGGGTGCCCGCGTTCGTTACACAACGATTCAGAACTGGTCGAATAACGTTTATAACTTGGTAACAAAGCGCGCCACATGTGCCGAAGGTGCAACGATGGAATGGGTCGATGGAAATATTGGCTCAAAGGTCACCATGAAGTATCCAGCTGTAATGTTGATGGGTCCGCACGCAAAGGGTGAGACTCTCTCACTTGCATTTGCAGGTCCTGGCCAGCACCAGGATTCTGGCGCAAAGATGGTGCACGCTGCGCCATACACATCCTCTTCAGTAATCTCTAAATCAGTTGCCCGCGGGGGAGGTCGTACTTCTTACCGCGGACTCGTTCAGGTGCAAGAAGGCGCTCACCATTCAGCTAGCACAGTTAAATGTGATGCGCTGCTGGTAGATACCATTTCACGTTCTGACACATATCCGTATGTAGATATTCGCGAAGATGATGTTTCTATGGGTCACGAAGCGACCGTCTCAAAGATTTCAGATGATCAGCTCTTCTATCTCATGTCACGTGGACTCAATGAGGATGAAGCGATGGCGATGATTGTTCGTGGCTTTATCGAACCTATCGCGCGCGAACTTCCGATGGAGTACGCACTTGAACTCAACCGCCTTATCGAATTGCAGATGGAAGGTGCTGTCGGATAATGACAACACTGCAATCTAATATTCTGGAAAAGCACACCCCTTCCGGTCGGGAAGAGGCATGGCGCTTTACAC